>NZ_CP043473.1:305698-611396 GCF_008275125.1 Chromobacterium paludis | reverse complement strand
CTCACCACCGCGCGCGCGGCGCCGGAATGACGCAAGGCATTGCTCAAGGCTTCCTGCGCGCTGCGAAAAAGGACGTGCGCCAGCGCCGGCTGCGCCACGATCAGGCCTGGCGCCATGTCCAGCCGGGTCCGCGGCTGGGGAAGCCCGCGGCACAAGGTTTCCAGCGCCTGACGCAAATCCATGGGCAGCGCGGACTCGCCAGCCACTCCATGCAGCTCCTCGCCAAGCAAGCGCGCGGCTTCGCGCGCGGCGGCCATGTCCGGCGCCGGGGCGCCTTGCGCCTCTGCCAGGCGCAGCTGCAGTTGCAGCCCGGCCATTCGCTCTGCCGCCAGCCGTCCCACGCCGTCGGCAATGCGCGCGCGCTCGGCATTGCGCACGGCTTCGGTCAGCAGCAACTGGGTTGCCTGCAACGCCGCATTGGCCTGCGCCTGGCATAGCCGGCCGCGCAGCGCTTCGGCCCAGCCATAGCCCACGCTGAAGGCAAAGGCTTGAAAAACCAAACCCTGCAGCCAGTCCACGGCAGCCACCATCCAGAACGCGGGCGGCGAAGCGCCGGCGATATTGCAAGCCGGATGGCCATCGCCCACCGCGACCAGATAAGGCAGCAAAGCCAGATCGATCAGAACCGCCTGGAACAGCGCGCCGGCCAGGGCCGCCCGCCACGGCAGCAGAAACGCCAGCTCCGCCGCCACCAGATACCCCAGTCCCGGCTCGGTCCAAGGCTCCAGCGCGGCCGCGATCAGCATCTGGGCAGCCAGCCAGGGCCAACGCGCGCGCGCGTCAACCAGCAGGCACATCCGCAACGCCAGCATGAACAGCAGCATCAGCGCGGCGTACACCGCCATGGCCGCCTTGTCCAAATTCAGCCAACCACCCAAGCCATGCGCCAGCCAGGCCGGCCACAGCCAGTCCTGCGCCTGCTCGCGCAAGACTGGCGCGGGAATGTCCGCCAAGTCCGCCAGACCCAGCGCCAGCATCAGCGCGCAGGCCAGCAGCAGGGCGCGGCGGAACAAGGCCGGTCCGGAGCCTAGAGCCTTCAGATATGTCTTCATCGTGCGCGGAGTCAATCGTCCCATCAAAAACGGCGCGGCCAAGGCCGCGCACAGCAGGCAAGCGTAACACAACGCATATGTCATGCCGCCGCGCCATTGATCGAGCCAGCTGAAATCAAACTGGCCGTGCGCCCTCGCGGCGGTTCTCAAACTTTGCAGCATCGTCCCCTCCCTCCCCGATAAGCGCGCCAGTCTGCCGCCGCGGCCTCCGCGCCGGCAGTGCCGTTAGTCATGCGCGCCGTCTCTATCTTCCGGCACATGCGCGCGCCCTCCCCAAGCGGAACAATGCGCTCACCGGCCGAACAGCGGCCTTCACTCACCGAAGGGAAATACGCATGCAATGGAAAATTTCGATGGCGGCCTGCGCCATGCTGGCCGCGCTGAGCCTCAACGCCGCGCGGGCCGAAGACGGTTTCGGCTACGCCAAGCTGGGCACCGGCACGGAACTGGGCGTCGGCAAAACGTTGGACAACGGCCTGGCGCTGCGGCTGGGCGTGCAGAACACCTTCCGCTACAAACAGGACAGGACGCAGGAAGGCACGCCCTATCAGCAAAAATCCAAGTCCAACGCCGGCCTGGCCGCCAGCCTGGACTGGCATCCCATCCCCGACAGCGGTTTCCGCCTGAGCGGCGGCCTGACGCTGTCCGGCAAGCCGCGCGACGACCTGGCTTTCTCCGCCGACAGCGCGGGCAATTACACGCTGAACGGCAACCGCTACGCCGCCTCCGCCGTCGGCCCGCTGAACGGCAAGGTGGAATACAGCCCGTTGGGGTCTTATCTTGGCGTGGGCTGGGACTTCGCCTTGCCGAATGCGTCCGCCTGGCGCGTCACCACCGATCTGGGCGCGCAGCTGCAGTTTGGCGGCAAGGCCACGCTGAGCCCGGCCAATGGCGTCAGCGCCCAGGACCTGGCCGCCGCGCAGCAGAAGCTGAACCATGACCTGGGCGGCGCGCGCTTCCGGCTCAGCGCCGGGGTGGGCCTGTCTTACTCGTTCTGAGTCCAAGGGGCGCGCCGCCGCGGCCGCGGCGCGCTCTGCTATAATCGGCGCTTTGCGCAATCCTCCGATCTTTAAGCCGATGACTCCTGCCGCCCGCCTCGCCGACCTGAAATCCGCCCTGTCCTCCTGCCTGATCCGCGACCGCCACCTCCTGCGCCGCAAACTGGCCGACGCCGCCGACCGGCTGAAGAAGAACCAGCCGGCCGACAAGCTCTTGGCGGACATCGCCGGCCAGGTGGAACGCTCGCGCAGCCGCGCCGACGCGCGCCGCGCGCATCTGCCCAAGCCCAGCTTCGACGACGCGCTGCCGGTCAACCAGAAGCTGGCCGACATCAAGACGGCGATAGACAAGCACCAGGTGGTGATCATCTGCGGCGAGACCGGCTCCGGCAAAACCACCCAGCTTCCCAAGATCTGCCTGGAGCTGGGCCGCGGCGTATTCGGCCTGATCGGCCACACCCAGCCGCGCCGGCTGGCCGCGCGCTCGGTGGCGACGCGCATCGCGCAGGAGCTGGGTTCGCAATTGGGCGAGCATGTCGGCTTCAAAGTGCGCTTTACCGATAAATTGTCGGAAAAATCGGTGATCAAGCTGATGACGGACGGCATCATGCTGGCGGAAACGCAGACCGACCGCCACCTAGAAGCGTACGACACCATCATCATCGACGAGGCGCACGAGCGCAGCCTGAACATCGACTTCCTGCTCGGTTACCTGAAGCAGTTGCTGCCGCGCCGGCCGGACCTGAAAGTCATCATCACCTCCGCCACCATCGACGCCGACCGCTTCTCCAGGCACTTCGACGGCGCGCCGGTGATCGAGGTGTCCGGCCGCACCTACCCGGTGGAAGTGCGTTACCGGCCGCTGAAGCAGCGCGACGAAGACGAGCGCGAGATGGAGATGGAAGACGCCATCGTCGACGCGGCCGACGAGTTGTCGCGCCAGGGCCCTGGCGACATGCTGGTCTTCCTGCCCGGCGAGCGCGAAATCCGCGAAACCGCGGAGAAGCTGCGCAAGTCCGGCATCCGCGGCTACGAGATCCTGCCGCTGTTCGCGCGCTTGTCCAACGAGGACCAGCAGAAAATCTTCAAACCGTCCGGCGGCCGCCGCATCGTGCTGGCCACCAATGTGGCGGAAACCTCGCTGACGGTGCCCGGCATCAAATACGTGATCGACACCGGCCTGGCCCGCATCAACCGCTACAGCCCGCGCGCCAAAGTGGAGCAATTGCAGGTGGAGAAGGTGTCGCAGGCGGCCGCCCGCCAGCGCGCCGGCCGTTGCGGCCGCGTCGAGTCCGGCATCTGCGTGCGCCTATACGCCGAGGACGACTTCAACGCGCGCCCGGCCTTCACCGATCCGGAAATCGTCCGCTCCAACCTGGCGGCGGTGATCCTGCGCATGGCCGCGCTGCGCCTGGGCAAGGTGGACGCCTTCCCCTTCCTGGAAGCACCGTCCAGCCGTCTGATCGCCGACGGCTACCAGGTGCTGACCGAGCTGGGCGCGGTGAACGAGCAGGGCGAGCTGACCCCGGTCGGCAAGGAACTGGCGCGCATCCCGGTGGACCCGAAAGTGGGCCGCCTGCTGCTGGCCGGCCGCGACTACCACTGCGCGCGCGAAGTGCTGATCATCGCGGCGGCCTTGAGCATACAAGACCCGCGCGAGCGGCCGTTCGAGGCGCGCGACGCAGCGGAAAAGGCCCAGGCCCGTTTCAACGACGAGAAGTCGGACTTCCTGTCCTTCCTGCATCTGTGGGACTTCTTCGCCGACGCGCTGAAGCACAAGAAATCCAACCGCCAGCTGGTCAACGCCTGCCACGACCACTTCCTGTCCTATATGCGCATGCGCGAGTGGCGCGAGCTGCACGCGCAACTGGCCGAAATCGCCAGCGAACTGGGCCTGATCACCCGCGACCAAGCCCATGCCGACGCCGAGCAGCCGGACGCGCAGATGACGCAGAAAAAGCGCCAGCAAGTGGACGCGGTGGCCTATGAAAACCTGCACAAAGCGCTGGTGACCGGCCTGATCGGCAATATCGGCATGAAGAACCAGGAAGGAGACGACTACCAAGGCGCGCGCGGCGTCAACTTCCACGTCTTTCCTGGCTCCGGCTTGAAGAAAGCCAAGCCGAAATGGCTGGTGGCGGCCGAGCTGGTGGAAACCACCCGCCTCTACGCGCGCTGCGTGGCCAAGATCGAGCCGGAGTGGGTGGAGAAGCTGGCGCCGCACCTGGTGAAGTACCACTACTTCGAGCCGCACTGGGAAAAGAGCCGCGGCGAAGTCGTCGCCAGCGAACGCGTCACGCTGTACGGCCTGACGCTGATCCCGCGCCGCGCCGTCAGCTACGGCCGCATCGCGCCGGAAGAGGCGCGCGAGCTGTTCATCCGCGGCGCGCTGGTGAATATGGAATACGTCAGCAACGCGCCCTTCTTCCAACGCAACCAGCAACTGATCCGCGAGGTGGAGCAGCTGGAGCACAAGGCGCGCCGCCAGGACGTGCTGGTGGACGAAGAGGCGCTGTACGCCTTCTATAGCGAACGCATCCCGGCGGAAGTGGTGGACGCCGCCAGCTTCGAAGCCTGGCGCAAGGAGGCGGAAAAAACCGAACCCAAGCTGCTGCACCTGACCCGCGAAGAGCTGATGCGCCACGCCGCCCAGCATGTGACCGAAAACCAGTTCCCGGAATGGCTGGAGCTGGAGGACGGCAAGCTGAAGCTGCGCTACCGCTTTGAACCCAAACACCCGCTGGACGGCGTCACCATCGACGTGCCGCTGGCCATCCTGAACCGCCTGACGCCGGCCCCGTTCGAATGGCTGGTGCCGGGCATGATCCGCGACAAGCTGCAGCAGCTGATCAAGGGCCTGCCCAAGCAAATCCGCCGCTGCTGCGTGCCGGTGCCGGACTTCATCACCCGCTTCCTGCTGACCGTCCCGGACCTGCAGCAGCCCATCGCGCCGCAACTGGCGCGCTTCATCCTGCGCGAGACCGGCGGCGTGAAGGTGGACATCGACGCGTTCAACACGCAGGAATTGCCGGAACACATGCTGTTCAACTTCCGCGTGATAGACGACGGCAAGCAGGAAATCGGCATGGGCCGCGATCTGGCCGCGCTGCAGAAGCAGTTCGGCCAGGCGGCGCAGCTGACCTTCCGCGACACCAGCGCCGAATTCGAGCGCGACGACGTCAAGGCCTGGGACTTCGGCGAGCTGCCGGAAAGCATACAGTTCGCCCGCGGCCGCCAGCAGCTCACCGGCTATCCGGCGCTGACGCTGGAGGAAGACCGCGTCGCCATCCGCCTGTTCGACACCCAGGCCGTGGCGGAAAAGCATCACCGCCAGGGCGTGATCCGCTTGCTGCAATTACAACTGAAAGAACAGATGAAGCAGCTGGGCAAGGGCCTGCCCGGCATGACGCAAATCGCGCTGCAGCTGCGCGCGGTGGCCAATGCCGACGACCTGCTGGCCGATGCCATCGCCGCCATCTGCGACCGCGCCTTCATCGGCGAGGACGCGCTGCCGCGCAACGAAAAAGCCTTCAACGAGCAGAAAACCCGCGCCCGCACCCGCCTGCCGGCGGTGATCCAGGCCGTGGCGCAGTACCTGCAGCAAATCGCCGCCGAATACACGCCGCTGGTCACCAAGATGCAGAAGCACAAGCTGGGGCATGAGCTGAAGGGCCAGCTGGAGCGGCTGGTATACAAGGGTTTTCTCAGCGACACGCCCTGGAGCCACCTGCCGCAATTGCCGCGCTACATGAAGGCGATGAGCCTGCGCATGGACAAACAGCCGGCCAATCCGCAGCGCGACGGCCAGCGCGCCGCCGAAATCCGCGATTTGTGGCAGCAATGGGAGCAACGCGTGGCGGCGCAAAAAGAACAAGGCGAACCGGCGCCGGCGGTGCTGGATTTCCGCTGGATGCTGGAGGAACTGCGCGTCAGCCTGTTTGCCCAGGAATTAAAAACACCTTACCCAGTCTCTGTTAAGCGCCTATTGAAAGTATGGAGCGAACTGCCGCGTTGAACGTGAAAATTACCAGCTTGCGATGGCATTGGATTATCATTCCATAGACATTAAACATCGCAAGCGGTGACACGGGCAATGACTGTGGAATCCACCAAGAAACCGGCCAAAGTCTTCTCCTCCATGGTGGAGATTGGCAAGGAGCTGCCGGTCAACGTCTACTCAAGCAACGGATTTCTGCTGTTAAAGCGCGGACATTACGTGCTGACGCCGGAATTGAAGGAAAAGCTCGTTCACATGGGCTTTGCCGAGGCCAAGGGGGACGCGCGCGCGCTGGACAAGCCCAACCTCAACGACCATAAAAAGCACTCCTTGTTCGAGGACATCGCCTTTCTGCAAGTACGGGTGCGCAATGTGCTGTACCGGGCGCTGGCCACCCCGGACTTGCAGGGCAAGGTGATGCAGCTGGCCAAGACGCTGATCCGTCTGGCGGAAACCCATCATGACGCCTTGATCGCCTCCATCTTCCTGGTGCCGTTCACCGAATACAGCGTCGCCCATCCCTTGCATACCGCCTCGCTGCTGGCCATCCTGACCCGCAGCGTCAAACTGCCGCCCAGCCACCGCGAAATCCTGATCTGCGCCGCGCTGACCATGAACATCTCCCAGGTGGAGCTGCAGAACGAGCTGTATAGCCAGCAGGGCCAGCTCAGCGAGCAGCAGCGCCAAGCCATACTCGACCATCCGCTGATGAGCTCCGCCATCCTGCGCGAGGCCGGCGTCGAGGACCAGCTGTGGCACACCCTGGTGCAGACCCATCACGAGTCCTGGTCCGGCCAGGGCTACCCGCAAGGCCTGGGCAAGGAGCAGATCCTGCCGCCGGCCCATATGCTGCATCTGGCCGACATCACCTGCGCCAAACTGCTGCCGCGCCGCTACCGCTCCGCCCTGCTGCCCGCCACCGCCCTGGGCCAGATATTCCAGCGCAAGGACAGCGAATTCGACCAAGGCTTCATCACTCTGCTGATCCGCGAGCTGGGCATCTACCCCCCCGGCAGCTTCGTGCGCATCGCCAGCGAGGAGATTTGCGTGGTCACCGCCGCCGGCGCCAAGCCCAGCGAACCCATGGTCGCCGCCATCCGGCGCGGCGACGGGCCGCCTTACGGCGAACCGCTGCCGCGCGACACCAGCAAGCCTGGCTTGAGAATTCTCGCACCCTGTCACGCGGCAGAAGCCAAGGTGCGCGTCTCCTTCCTCGCCCGGCTGTGGAAATGTTAAAAATTTGCAACATGTCTACATAATTGCTAACAATTTATTTGGGTGAAACATTCCAAACATAATCTTTGTGCGCGTTTTTTTCATAACAAAGGTAGATTGAATGCGCACTCTCACCCTCAGCGCCAGCGTCCTGCTGGCCCTCACGCTTGCCGCCTGCAATAGCGACGGCGGCGCCACCAGCAGCCGCACCCAGGACAATGCCCAGACCACGCCCTCCGCCAGCGCCAAGAACGTGATCTTCTTCCTTGGCGACGGCATGGGCATCACCACGACGACGGCTGCCCGCATTTACGCCGTGGGCGAAGACGGCCAGCTGACCATGGACACGCTGCCGGAATCCGGCTTCGTCAAAACCTTCTCCCAAGACGCCCAGGTCACCGACAGCGCGCCATCCATGGCCGCCTACATGACCGGCGTGAAGATGAACAACGAAGTCATCTCCATGTCGTCCGATACCCGCGCCATCGAACCGACCAAGGACGCCACCGGCAATTGCGGCGCCGCCAACGGCAAGCCGGTCACCACCTTGCTGGAGCTGGCCAAGGCCAAAAACTGGGCCACCGGCGTGGTCACCACCACCCGCGTCACCCATGCCACCCCGGCCGCCACTTATGCCCACGTCTGCCACCGCGACGCCGAAGCCGACATCGCCGCCCAGCTGGTGCCGGGCGGCGCGCTGTACAACGCGGCGCTGAAAGACGGCGTGGACGTGGTGTTCGGCGGCGGCCGCCAGTTCTTCCTGCCCAAAACCGCCGGCGGCAAGCGCGCCGACGGCCGCGACCTGGTGGCGGAGCTGAAGGCCAAAGGCTATGGCTACGCCGCGGACAAGGCCGCGTTCAGCGCCATCGATCCGGCCAAGACCTCGCGCGCCGTCGGCCTGTTCACCTCCAGCCACATGAGCTACGACCTGGACCGTGATGCCAGCAAGGAACCCAGCCTGGCCGAGATGACATCCAAGGCCATCGCCATGCTGGCCGGCCGCAGCGGCAAACAGGGCATGTTCCTGATGGTGGAAGGCGGCCGCATCGACCACGCCCTGCACGAAACCACCGCCAAGAAAGCGCTGCAAGACACCGTCGCCTTCGACCAGGCCATCAAGGCCGCCATCGATGCGATGCAGCAAAAAGACCCGGGCCTGAAGAACACGCTGATCGTCGTCACCGCCGACCATGACCACACCCTGGTGCTGAACGGCTACGCCAAGCGCACCGGCAAGACCGCGCCGGGCAATCCGGGCGTGCTGGGCCTGGCCAAGGACTACGTCAGCGGCGCGCCCCTGAAGGACAAGGACGGCATGCCCTACTCCATCATCGGCTTCGGCAACGGCGAAAACCGCGTCGCCGGCGACCGCAACGCGGCCGCCGCGCTGACCGACGACACCGTGTCCGCCGACAGCTACCACCAGGAAGCGGCCGTGCGCATGCCGGCCGGCGGCGAAACCCACGGCGGCACCGACGTTTATATCGCCGCCACCGGCCAGGGCGCGGACAGCATCCATGGCTTCCTGGAAAACATCGAAGTATTCGGCTTGGTCAAGAAGGCCGCCGGCCTGTAAGGCATAGGAGAACAAAAACATGCAAACCGTGATGAAAACCGTGCTGGCCGCCGCCGTGCTGGCCGCCCTGCCCGCTTCCCAGGCCTTGGCCGCTGGCGAAGCCAAAAACGTGATCTTCTTCCTGGGCGATGGCATGGGCCCCGCCACCGTCACTGCCGCCCGCATCTACCAGTACGGCGAGAGCGGCAAGCTGAATATGGAAAAACTGGATCGCACCGCGCGGATCAAGACTTATTCCAACGATGCCCAAACCACCGACAGCGCGCCGTCGATGGCGGCTTACATGACCGGCGTGAAGATGAACAACGAAGTCATCTCCATGACGTCCGACACCCGCGCCATCGAGCCCAATAGCGATGGCACCGGCAACTGCGGCGCCAACAACGGCAAGCCGGCGGACACGCTGCTGGAGCTGGCCAAGGCCAAGGGCAAGGCCATAGGCGCGGTCACCACCACCCGCGTCACCCACGCCACGCCGGCCGCCACCTATGCCCACGTCTGCCACCGCGACGCCGAATCCGACATCATCGCCCAGGCCGTGCCGGGCGGCGCCGGCTACAACGCCAAGCTGGGAGGCGGCCTCGACGTGCTGATGGGCGGCGGCAGCAAATTCCTGCTGCCCAAGGCCAACGGCGGCAAGCGCAGCGACGGCCGCGATCTGCTGAAGGAATTCGCCGCCAAGGGCTATCCGGTGCTGCAGACCGGCGCCCAGCTAGCCGCCTTCGACGCCAAGTCGGCCACCAAACTGGTGGGCATCTTCGGCAAGGACCACCTGGAGTACGAGCTGGACCGCGTCAAGAACAAGGTAGACCAGCCCAGCCTGGCGCAGATGACCGCGGCGGCGATAGACGTGCTGTCCAAGAACGGCAACGGCTACGTGCTGATGGTGGAGGGCGGCCGCATCGACCACGCGCTGCACGGCACCAACGCCAAGCGCGCCCTGGTGGACGCCATCGCCTTCGACGACGCGATCAAGACCGCCCTGGCCAAGGTCGATCTGAAAAACACCCTGATCGTCGTCACCGCCGACCATGACCACACCATGACCATCAACGGGTATTCCAAGCGCGGCAACCCCATCCACGATATCTCGCGCCATTACTCCGACGGTCAACCGGCCAAGGACGCCGATGGCGCGGTCTACACCACGCTGGTGTTCGGCAACGGCCCGAATCGCAAGCCCACCCGCGTATCAGTGGATTCGGCCACCGCCACCGGTGACGACTACCAGCAGGAAACCGGCATCCGCCTGTCCAGCGAAACCCACGGCGGCGGCGACGTGATGCTGATGTCCGGCGGCGCCGGCAGCCCGGGTTTCAAAGGCGTGATGGACAACACCAAGGTGTTCGGCCTGGTGAAATCCGCCCTCGGCCTGTAATCTCCTCCCGCGCGCGGCCGCATGGCCGCGCGCTTCGCTTTGGAAGGCATGCATGAAAGTCTTGTCTCTCGCCGCGCTGGCGCTGCTCGCCCAGCCGGCCGCCGCCGCCCTGCCCGATCTGCAGGCCGTCGTCCATTACGAAACCGTCAGCCTGGGCGCGGACGGTGTCGAGAAAACCCTTCGCTACCGCGAGCGCTGGGTGCGTCAAAACGACCACATCTGGCGCGAACGGCTGAACGCGGCCGCGCCCCACCGCCACGACGACGACGGCCACCAGCATTTGGACTTCGCCGCCGCGCCGCGCCATGTCTGGCAAGACGGCAAAGGCCAGTTGAAAGTGGAATTCATCCACGCCGCCAAGCGGGAAAGAATCGTCGTGGAAAAGCGGGAGTGGAGCGACGCCGGCTTCGACGGCTCCTGGGCGCGCGCCAGCCAGCTGGTGGATCTCTCGCAGATGCGCGGCTTCGCCCAAAAGCGGGAGAGCGAAGATGTCGCCGTCTACAGCAAGGCCGGCAAGACGCTGCGCTGGAGCGCACGCTGGCAGATGCCGCTGCGGGTGTCGCTACGTTCGGCCGATGGCCGCCAGCGCGAAACCATCACTGTGGCGCCGCAGCCGCTGCCCGCCGGCTTCATCCCGCCCTGGAAAAATAGCGCGGCGTGGCCGGCGCGCGACTACCTGGACACGCTGGACTGATCCCGGTCCCTGGCGTAGCGCGCCGGCGTTTCGCCGGTGTGCTGGCGGAAAATTGCGATGAAGGCGCTGTCGCTGGCGAAGGCCGGCCGCTGCGCCGCCGCCAACCGCTCAACCCTCGCCGCGGGCGCGATAGAATAATTGGCCCAGGTATTCGCGCAGCAGGCTATGGCACTCTTGCATGGAACGGCCGCTTGGTATCCACCAGAACACGCCGCCGCCTGCATAGCGGGTAAACGCCGTTGGCGCTGGCGCCACGGCTAGGCCCTGCCGCACGAAGAAGGGCACGGCCCGGGCCAAATGCCAGCCCTGGCTGACCAGCGCGATGCGCGTGACGCCGTCCCGCTTCAGGATTTCAGCGGAAAACTGGGCGTTTTCCAACGTGGTATTGGACCGACTCTCCACCCAGCGCGGCGTCAGGCCGTAGTCATCGCGCAAGGTGCGCGCCATCACCTCCGCCTCCGGCTCCCCGCCCAGCGGCGCGCCGCCGCTCACCAGCAAAGGCTTGCCTGACTGCCGGGCCAGGTAGGCGCCATAACGCAGCCTGGCAAGGGTATCGCCGTTAGGCTCGTCGCGGCCGTACTCCGGCGCGGGTTTCTTGCCGCCGCCCAGCACCACGATGGCCTGGGCCTGGCGCACCTGATCCATCGCAATGACCGGATAACGCTCCAGCCTGTTCGCCAACCAGATCGCGGTTTGCGGTATGGACAATAGATAACCCAGCGCCAAGCCGGCCAGCAGCAGCGCCCCGCTCAAACGCGGCCGCCGTTTGCCCAATAGCGCGCCCAGCGCGATCGGCAACAGGTAGATCAGCGGCGGCAACATCAGGGCGCCCAACAACTGGTGCCACAACACGGTCAGACTGTACATACTCTCGCCTCCTGTGACGGATCTTGTCTATTTTCCGCCTCTCTGCGGCGACAGCAGCTTACGTCATGGTCACCATTCCGGCAATCCGGCCATGCCATGCGGCTGCCTCGACAGTTCGCCACCCTGCGGAAACCGCTTAATCCAAATATTTCCAGCCACGCAATTGCAAGCCACTAAAAATTGTCAGACAATCCGATCGAGTTTCATTGAGAAGTCCGCATGAGAATTATTTATCTTGCCGCCCTGTTCGTCTTGTGCGGCCACTGGGCACAGGCCGACACGGTCTCCATGTCCTTCGGCGAAAAAATTCCCCCCTTCGTCTTTCCGGAAACCAATAGCGGCATCGAACTCGAAGTCATCGGGGAGGCGCTCGCCTTCCGCGGCCATCACTTGCAGCCCCACTATTATGCTTTCGCCCGCGTGCCGCTCGCCTTCAAAGCGCACCAAGTGGATGCCAGCATGACGGACCTGGGTGAAGACCTGACGCCCTATGGCGGATACTATGGGGACCCAGCCGTGATTTACGACAATGTGCTGATCACGCTGAAAGAAAGACATCTTGTCATCCATCGCCCCGAGGATTTGCACGGTCTGTCAGTCATTGCCTTCCAGGGCGCGGCCAAGCGCTATCCCGAGTGGCTGACCGCCGCGCGCGACGAGGGCATGTATTTCGAGCAGAACAATCAAGCGCTGCAGGTGCTGACGCTGGATGCGGGCCACTACGATGTCGTTTTATGTGATCGCAACATCTACCGTTATTTCGCGCTGCAAGCGCAAAAAGAGCTGCATCGCCCGCTCAAGCCGGTGGAGTTTCACAGCTTCATCAAGCTGAACCCGCTCAATTACCGCCCGGTGTTCCGCAGCGAAAAAATCCGCGACGACTTCAACGCCGGCCTGCGGCATCTCAAAGACACCGGGCGCTACCAGGCCATCTACGATCATTACCTGAAAGAGTAAGCGCGGCCGTGCCCTATGGGCGGTTTTTTAAAAATCAGCAAGCATTCATGTTGACTCAAAAGCATGCCAACCTCGCGCGCCAGAGCCCGGAGGCCGCCGGATCCGTGACGCGCAAGCGTTGACAATGCCGACAGACAGACCAAGAGCTTACGCTTGGAAGCGGCAAGCAGGGTCAATACCCAGGAATTGACAAACAAAAACCCCCTGCCGGATCGAATCCGACAGGGGGTCGCACGCGATAGGCTCGGCGCTTATTCGCCCAGATAGGCGTTGCGCACGCGCGGATCGTCCAGCAATTCCTTGGCGTTGCCGCTCATGGTGATGCGGCCGCTTTCCATCACGTAGCCGCGCTGCGACACTTCCAGCGCCAGCTTGGCGTTCTGCTCCACCAGCAGCATGGTCACGCCCTGCTTGGAAATCATCTGGATGATCTCGAAGATCTTCTCCACGATGATGGGCGCGAGGCCCATGGACGGTTCGTCCAGCAACAGCAGCTTGGGCTTGGACAGCATGGCGCGGCCCATGGCCACCATCTGCTGCTCGCCGCCGGACAGGGTGCCGGCCAATTGCAGGCGGCGCTCCTTCAGGCGCGGAAACAGCTCGTAGACATGCTCGATCTCGCTCTGGATGGCCGCTTTGTCATTGCGATAGTAGGCCCCCATCTGCAGGTTCTCTTCCACCGTCAGCTTGGCGAACACGCCGCGGCCTTCCGGCACCATGGCCAGGCCATGGCGGACAAAGTCATGCGAAGGGATGGTCGCCGCGTTCTTTCCGTCGAACACGATGTCGCCGCCGGACTTCTTGACCATGCCCACCAAGGTCTTCAGCGTGGTGGTCTTGCCGGCGCCGTTGGCGCCGATCAGCGTCACCAGCTCGCCCTGGTTGATGTGGAAATCCACGCCCCTGACCGCCTGAATGCCGCCATAGGCCACTTGCAGGTTTTTAACTTCCAGAATGCTCATGCGTGGGCCGCTCCCAAATACGCTTCGATGACCTTAGGATTGCGGCGCACTTCTTCCGGCACGCCTTCCGCGATCTTCTTGCCATAGTCCAACACCGCGATGCGGTCGCACAGACCCATCATCAGCTTGACGTCGTGCTCGATCAGCAGCACGGTGACACCGCCATCGCGCACCTTGCTCATCAAGGCCTTCAGTTCCTCGGTTTCCTTCGGATTCATGCCGGCCGCCGGCTCGTCCAGCGCCAGCAGCTTGGGCTCGGTGGCCAGGGCGCGGGCGATTTCCAGGCGGCGCTGGTGGCCGTAGGACAGGTTGCGCGCGCGCTCATGGGCCACATTGGCGATGCCGACGTATTCCAGCAGCTCCCAGGCCTTGGCCTCGATGGCGCGCTCCTCGGCCATGGTGCCCTTGTCGCGCAGCACAGCGCCCAGCGCGCCGGCCTTGGAGCGGATGTGACGGCCCACCATCACGTTTTCCAGCGCCGTCATTTCGGCAAACAGGCGAATATTCTGGAAAGTCCGGGCAATGCCGGCCTCCACCACCACGTGCGGTTTCTTCTGGAACAGGTCGTGGCCGTTAAACGAGAACTTGCCCTCGTCCGGCACATAGAGACCGGTCAACACATTGAACAGCGTGGTCTTGCCGGCGCCGTTGGGACCGATCAGACCATAGATTTCGCCTTTGTTGATGGTCAGGGCCACATCGTTGAGCGCGTGCAGACCGCCAAATCGTTTATGAATGCCTTCGATTTTCAGCAAAACTTCAGCCATGATTAACCTTTCTGCACTGCAGCGTCTTCACGGTCGTCGCGGAACTCCGCCTTGCGACGCTTGGACGGCCACATCCCTTCCGGACGGACCAGCATCATCACCACCATCGCCAGGCCGAACAGCAGCATGCGCGCGTTCTCCGGATCGATGAGCATGCGGCCGAAGACGCTCATCTGCAGCGGGCCGATGGTGGAGCGCAGGATTTCCGGCGCGATGGTCAGCACGACGGCGCCCAGAATCACGCCCGGGATATGGCCCATGCCCCCCAGCACGATCATGGCCAGGATCATGATGGATTCGATCAGGCTGAACGATTCCGGCGATACAAAACCCTGGAACGACGCGAACAGGCCGCCAGCCACGCCGCCGGACAAGGCGCCCAGCGCAAAAGCCAACAGCTTGATGTTGCGGATATTGATGCCCATGGCCGCGGCGGCGATGTCGTCCTCGCGCAGCGCCACCCAGGCGCGGCCGATGCGGGAGTGCTGCAGGCGCCAAGCCATGATCACCACCAGCACCGTCAGCACCAAGAACAGGTAGTAATACAGATAGACGTTGTGGAAGCTCAGGCCGAACAGCTCGATGCTCTCGCCCAGGGACACGTTGCCGATGTGGATGGGGTCGATCAGGTTCACGCCTTGCGGGCCGTTGGTGATGTTGATCGGCGCATTCAGGTTGTTCATGAAAATGCGCACGATCTCGCCGAAACCCAGGGTCACGATGGCCAAGTAGTCGCCCTTCAGCTTCAGCACCGGCGTGCCCAGCATCACCCCGCCCAGCGAGGCCAGCGCCGCGCCAAGCGGAATGGTGATGAGGAACAGCCAGTGGATGTCGAAGTGCGGCGAGCTCAGCAGCGCGTAGGTATAGGCGCCGATGGCGTAAAAGGCGATGAAGCCCAAGTCCAGCAGGCCGGCGAAGCCCACCACGATGTTCAGGCCCAGGGCCAGCATTACGTACAACAGGGCGAAGTCGATGATGCGCACCCAGGAATTGCCCAGCACGCCGCCCACCAGGAAGGGCAGCGCGGCCAGCAGGGCGGCGCAGACGGCGAACAGCGCCACTTTCTTGCCGGTGCTCAGATGATTCAGATCCATATGTCTCTCCTTCCGATCAGGCGCGGTCGGCCATTTTTTCGCCCAGCAAGCCGGACGGACGGAAGATCAGCACCGCGATCAGCACCATGAAGGCGATGATGTCCTGGTAGTTGGAACCCAGGAAACCGCCGGTCAGCGTGCCGATATAACCGGCGCCCAGGCTCTCGATGATGCCGAGCAGAATGCCGCCGGCCACCGCGCCGCCCAGGTTGCCGATGCCGCCCAGCACCGCGGCGGTGAAGGCTTTCAGACCAATCATGAAGCCCATGTAGTAGTGGGCCTGCTCATAGTTGGTGGCCACCATCACGCCGGCGATGGCGCCCAGGCCGGAACCGATGACGAAGGTGGCGGAGATGATGGTATTGACGTTGACGCCCATCAGGCCGGCCACGGCCGGGTTCTGGCTGGTGGCGCGCATCGCGCGGCCCAGCTTGGTCCGTTCCACCATCAACAACAGGCCGGCCATGATGACCAGGCACAATACGATGATGACGATCTGCAGCTTGGTGATGCTGGCGCCGAAGATGGTCACCACGTCATGGTTCAGGATTTCCGGGAAGGGGATGTAGTTGCGGCCCCAGATCAGGATGGCAAGCTGCTGCAGCACGATGGACACGCCGATGGCGGTGATCAGCGGCGCCAGGCGCTGCTTGCCGCGCAAGGGCCGGTAAGCCACGCGTTCGATGACGAAGCCGAGCAGCATGCAGGCCGGCACAGCCACCAAGAGGCCGATCAGCACCAGCAAGGGGCCAGGCAGATTGATGCCGGAATTCATCAGGGTGGTAATGACGGTGATGGTGACCATGGCGCCGAACATCACCACTTCGCCGTGGGCGAAGTTGATCAGTCCCATGATCCCGTACACCATGGTGTAGCCCAGCGCGATCAGCGCGTAGATGCTACCCAGAACGAGGCCGTTCAGGATTTGTTGCAGAAAAATGTCCACGTTTGGAGATCTCCTCTGTTTGTCTGCCGACAGCTTGCGGGGGATTTCCCTCTTCTTGACTGCTGCCTGTTTTGTCCACCTGCCGCGGGCCTAGACTTTGGCTTCTGTCCGACAGGCGAACCGATTATCACCATGTATCCAATCGACTGTCAATTGCGAACATCCGCAAAATCCACACTCTCCAAAATTCAAAAAAAATCAAACAAGTCATTGTTTTTATTAAATTTATAGAAGAATCCTTCAAATGGAAATTTTACAAGCAGCCACATTGTCGAATTCTTTGCTCTCACCCGCCGCTTTTACATTTCGGTCATAATTAGCATTCTATTTATTCACATCCGAACACGTGTCAGGCAGCATATAAGCGGTTTATGAACATAGAAGCATGAGCATTGTTCACTTGCATACAATCTACAATAGCAAACACTTTCCACAAATCTCGCGCCAATCCATGCAAAAAAATCTGTTGTGAGATGTTTTTGCCGCATGTGACATCGCTTCCACAGCAAGCAAGCCGCATGCCTATTCTCAACCTAGCCCATCGCTGCCGCTCCAGCCCAAGCGAATGCATGCATCACCGCCGCGCCCAGCAAAAAGCCCGCCCCGGCCTAGGCCGGAGCGGGCTTGGCGGACGCGCCGCGCATCATCAGCCCAGCTGGAAGGGGTAGACGCTGCCCAGGCCCAGAATCCGGGTCAATTCATCCAACGCCGATCGGCACTCCATCAACAGCTGAGGATCGGCCAGATCGGCCGGCGCCAGCCGGTCGCGATAATGGCGATCCACCCAGGCGTTCAGCTCGCCGAACAAACCATCGCTCATCAGCACGCGTGGATTCACCGCCGCCAGTTCCGCCTCGTTCAGCGCCACCCGCAGGCGCAGGCAGGCGGGGCCGCCGCCGTTCTGCATGCTTTGCTTGAGGTCGAATACCTTGATTTCGTCTATCGGTCCGCCGCTGGCGACCAGCTTTTGCAGATAGCCCCAAACCCTTTCGTTGTTGCGGCACTCTTCCGGCACCACGATCAGCATCTTGCCGCCCGGCTTGGACAGCAGCTGGCTGTTGAACAGATAGCTCTTTACCGCCTCTTCCACCGTCACCTCGGCGCGCGGCACCTCGATGGCGGTGAAGCGTCCGCCGCGAGCCGCCAGTTTGCGCGCCAGCTCGTCCAGCACCTCAGCCTGGTTGAGGAAGGCCTGCTGATGATGGAACAGCACCTCGCCGTTGCCGACCGAGATCACGTCGTTGTGGAACACGCCGGCGTCTATGGTGTCCGGGTCTTGCTGGGCGTAGACCACGCCGGCTTCCGACAAACCGTGCAGCCGCGCCACCGCCTGGCTGGCTTCCAGCGTCTGCCGCGCCGGGAACTTGGCCGGTTTGGGGTAGCGGCTGTCGAAAGCCGCCGCGCCAAACACGAAGAACTCCACGCCGGGCTGGCCGTAGCCGGCGCAGAAGCGGGTATGGTTGGCCGCGCCCTCGTCGCCGAAGTGCATCTGCGCCGGCAGCGCCTCGTGCACGGCGAAGCGGGCTTCGTCGGCGAACATGGCCTGCAACACGCGGCGCGTGGTGGGATGCTCGATCGAGCGGTGGAACTTGTTGTTCAGATTGGCCGGCGTGAAATGCACGCGGCCATCGGCGGTGTCGGCCGACGGGCTGACCGTGGCCGCGTTGGCGGTCCACATGCTGGACGCCGACGTGGCCGCCGCCAGGATGGTGGGCGCCTCCTTGGCGGCGCGCGCGATCACATCGGCGTCGCTGCCGCTGAAGCCCAGCTTGCGCAAGGACGCCACGTCGGGTCGTTCCTGCGGCGCCAGGACGCCCTGCTGGAAGCCCAGGTCATGCAGGGCCTTCATCTTCTGCAGGCCCTGCTTGGCCGCCAGCTTGGGATTGGAGGCCGCGCTGACATTGCTGGTGGACGCGACGTTGCCGAAGGACAGGCCGCTGTAATTGTGGGTGGGGCCCACCAGGCCGTCGAAATTCACTTCATAGGCGTTCATCGTCTTCCCCTCACAGCACAATGCCCGGCGACAGCTGCGCCGGCAGCGCCAAGCTGTCGCACTCCAGCGAGGCCACCGGATAGGCGCAATAATCGGCCGCGTAATAGGCGCTGGGGCGATGGTTGCCGGACGCGCCGATGCCGCCGAACGGCGCGGCGCTGGACGCGCCGGTCAAGGGCTTGTTCCAGTTGACCACGCCGGCGCGGGACTCCAGCCAATAGCGGTCGTACAGTTCGCGGCTGTCGGACAGCACGCCGCCGGCCAGGCCGAAGCGGGTGTCGTTGGCGATGGCGATGGCCTGGTCGAAGTCGGCGTAGCGAATCACCTGCAGCAGCGGGCCGAAGAATTCCTCGTCCGGGCGGACAACGGCCGTGGTGTCGATGATGCCCGGCGTCAGCATCGCCGCGCCCGCCTCCACGCGGCGCATCGTCAGCAGCGGCTTGCCGCCGGCGGCGACCAGCGCGTCTTGCGCCTTGAGCAGCGCGTCTGCGGCGGCGTTGGAAATCACCGCGCCCAGGAACGGCGCCGGTTCGGCATCGTATTTGCCTACGCGCAGCTTGCCGGCCACCTCCACCAGGCGGGCGACGAAGGCATCCCCCCACTCGCCTTGCGGCGCCAGCAGGCGGCGCGCGCAGGTGCAGCGCTGGCCGGCGGAGACGAAAGCGGACTGGATCACGTGATGCACGGCGCCGTCCACATCGGCCACCGGCCCGACGATCAGCGGGTTATTGCCGCCCATTTCCAACGCCAGAATCTTGTCCGGTCGGCCGGAAAACTGCTTGTGCAGCAGCGCGCCGGTGGCGGAGCTGCCGGTGAAGAACAGGCCGTCTATGCCGTCATGGCCGGCCAGGGCCACGCCGGTGTCCTTGGCCCCTTGCAGCAGGCCGATCACGCCGGCCGGCAAGCCGGCTTCGCTCCACAGCTTGACGGTCTCTTCGGCGGTCCAAGGCGTCAGCTCGGACGGCTTGAACACCACCGCGTTGCCGGCCAGCAACGCCGGTACGATATGGCCGTTGGGCAGATGGCCGGGAAAGTTATAGGGGCCGAACACCGCCACCACGCCGTGCGGCTTGTGGCGCAGCACTGCCTGGGCGTCGCCCATCGCCGCGGCGCGCTCGCCGGTGCGCTCGGCCAGCGCCTTCAGCGAAATGTCGATCTTGCCGACCATTGTGGTCACTTCCGTCGTCGCTTCCCACAGCGGCTTGCCGGTTTCCTGAGCGATGACGCGGGCCAGCTCGGCCTTGCGCTCGGTCAGCAACTCGCCGAAACGGCGCACCACGGCGGCGCGGGCGTCCACCCCCATCCTGGCCCAGGCCGGAAAGGCCGCGCGCGCGGCGCGCACCGCGTCGTCCACCTGGTCGGCGCTGGCGGCGCGGCCTTGCCACAGCGGCGCGTTGTCGGCCGGATTGGTCTTGGCCATGGCTTCGCCCTCGCCGGCCAGCCACTTGCCATCCATGAACAAGCTCGTCATTACGCAGCCTCCTTCGGCGTCAGCGTCACACAGCGGACGTGATCGCCATCCTGAACATTGAGCGCCTGCGCCAACTCCGGCGTCAGACAGAATTCGCCGCGCGGGGCCGCGCACTCCACCAGTACCGCGCGGTAGCCCTCCAGCGCGTCGTTGCATACCAGATAGCATTCCTTGTCGCCATCCGGCAGCGGATCGACGATGCGCGCCGGCAGGCGCTGGCTTTCCTTCACCGCTCGGATATCGCTGGTATAGGCCTGCACGGTGGGACCAGCGTCGAAAATATCAACATAGCCCTCGTAGCGGAAGCCTTCCGACTCCAGCATCGCCACCGCCGGCCGCGTGGCCTCGTGGGTCAGGCCGATCACCGCCTGCGCCTCCGGCGGCAGGAAGTCCACGTATACCGGGTGCTTGGGCATCAGCTCCGCGACAAAAGCCTTTTGGCCGATGCCTGTCAGGTAGTCGGCCTCGGCGAAATCTATGGAGAAGAAGTGGCGGCCCAGCGCCTCCCAGAACGGCGAGCGGCCATTCTCGTCGGATACGCCGCGCATTTCCGCCACCACCATCTTGCCGAACAGCTGCGGGAACTGCGCCAGGAACAGGAAGCGGCTCTTGGACAGCAGGCCGCCGTTGCGCTTGACGCGGTAATCCGGGTGCAGATACAGCGTGCACAGCTCGGAGTAACCGGTATGGTCGTTGGAGAGGAACAGCGTCTCATGGCGCGAATACACGCCCAGCTCTTCCGAGGCGTGGACGATGGTGCCGATGCGGTAGTTGTACCAGGGCTCCTTCAGGCCGACGGCGGCCTCCACGGCGCAGATGCCGGCCACGCGGCCGGTTTCGCCATCTTCCAGCACAAAGACGTAGCCATGATCGGCGCGATCCAGCTCGCCGCCGAAGGACAGCACCGAACGGGCGATGCGCTTCTGCAGCCGGTCTTCGTTGATGGGCAGGGAAGTGAGGCCTACGCCGCCGCTGGCGGCGCTCTTGGCCAGATCCATCAGGCCCGGCAAATCCTTGTGCGCTACGGGACGGATAAACATCATGGTCCGCTCTCCTTATGCTTGCTGCAAACCGGCCACGCGCACCGCGTCGCCGCTGGCGACGTTCAGCGCTTTGGCCGCGTCCGGATTGATGAAGGCCACGCCGTCGATGACGGCGACGCGGGCGGCAGTGGCGGCAAAACCAAGCAGGCGGTCATTGCTGACCAGCTGCAGGCTGGCCTGGGCCGGCAGCGAAGCCTGGATTTCCACCGGATAGGCGCGGCTGTGCTCCACCGTCCTCAGGCGGTCGATCTCCGCGGTCAGCACCGCGCCGCCGTCGAAGATGTCGAGGTAGTTGTCGGCCTCAAAACCCTCGTTGCACAACAGACGGCACACGCGCTCGAAATTGGGATGGATCTGGCTGATGGCCTGCTGCGCCTCATCCGGCAGCAAGGGCACGTAGATCGGGTAGCTAGGCATCAGCTCCGCGATAAAGGTCTTGCTGTGGCTGACGAAAGCCTGCTCCACCTGCACGAAGTCCAGATTGAAGAAGCGGCGGCCGATGGCGTTCCAGAACGGCGACTGGCCGGCGTCGTCATGGATGCCCTGCATCTCGGCGATGATGCGGCGGCCGAAGCGCTCGCGCTCGCCGGCGACGAACAGCAGCCGCGCGCGCGACATCAGTTCGGCGGCGATGGCTTCCAGGCCGCTGTCCACATAGAAGCCGCACAGCTGGGCCGTGCCGGTCAGGTCATGACAGATGTTCAGCACGTGGATGCGGTTGTGCACGTCCAGCGCGCGCGAAGCATGCACCGCGGTCTCGCTGCGGTAGCTGTAAAAAGGCTCGTCGAAACCGGCCGAGGCGCAGATGGACGCGGTGCCCACCACCGCGCCGCCATGCTCCAGCGCGAACATATAATATTCGCAGCCGGCGTCGCCGGTGGCTTCGTGCTCGAAAGCGTTGACCGACTGCTGAATGCGCTCGAACAGCTTCTCGCGGTTATTGGGCAGGCTGGTGACGCCGATGCCGCTGGCCAAGGCCAGCCGCTCTATCGCCGGCAGGTCCGAGGTGCGGACGGGACGCACAGTAAACATGGGAAATCCTCCCTGGTTGAGGCGGCCTTGCCGTATTTGGGGCGCAGCCGCGACCCGGCCAGATGCGGGG
Organism: Chromobacterium paludis; assembly: GCF_008275125.1. Lineage (NCBI taxonomy): Bacteria > Pseudomonadati > Pseudomonadota > Betaproteobacteria > Neisseriales > Chromobacteriaceae > Chromobacterium > Chromobacterium paludis. The sequence goes on along the minus strand of NZ_CP043473.1, from coordinate 589,284 downwards.
TCGTGGCTATGAAATCGTGGTCTGTGACAAACCGCGCGCCGACGGCGCGCGCTGGCCTTACTGGGCGGACAGCAGGTCGGCGATGGCGGCGTCGAGGCGCTGGAGGCCCTCGTCGATGTCCGCTTCGCTGATCACCAGCGACGGCGCCAGGCGCAGCACGCTGAGGCCGGCCACCAGAATCATCAATTGCCGCTTTTCGGCGGCCTTCAGGAAGTCGCGGGCGCGGCCGTTGTATTCATCCGTCAGCACGCAGCCGATCAACAGGCCCTTGCCGCGCACCAGCTTGAACACTTTGTGCTTGGCGTTGATCGCCTCCAGACCGGCCACCAGGCGGTGATGGCGCGCCTCCACGCCGGCCAGCAAGGCCGGATCGCTGACCAAGGACACCACCTTGTGCGCCACCGCGCAGGCCAGCGGGTTGCCGCCGTAAGTGGAGCCGTGGGTGCCGATGCCGAAGCTCTTGGCCACCTTGTCGGTGGTCAGCATCGCGCCGATGGGGAAACCGCCGCCTATGCCCTTGGCCGAGGTCAGGATGTCCGGGGTCACGCCGTATTGCTGATAGGCGTACAGTGCGCCGGTGCGGCCCATGCCGCTTTGTACTTCGTCAAAGATCAGCAGCGCGTTGTGCGCGTCGCACAGTTCGCGCGCGGCCTTGAGGAACTCCGGATCGGCCGGCAGCACGCCGCTCTCGCCCTGGATGGGCTCGATCACCACCGCGCAGGTCTTGTCGGAAATGGCCGCCTTCAGCGATTCGATATCGTTGAACTCGAAATGGCCGATGCCGGCCGGCACCGGGCCGAAGCCTTCGGTGTACTTGGGCTGGCCGCCCACGCTGACGGTGAACAGGGTGCGGCCGTGGAAGGAATTGACGCAGGACAGAATCTGATGCTTGTGCACGCCGTAGTTGTCGTGCGCGTATTTGCGCGCCAGCTTGAACGCGGCCTCATTGGCCTCGGCGCCGGAGTTGCAGAAGAACACGCGCTCGGCGAAGGTCTTTTCCACCAAAAGGCTGGCCAGCTTCAGCGCCGGCTCGTTGGTGAACACATTGGACACGTGCCACAGCTTGTTGGCTTGCTCGGTCAACGCGGCCACCAGCTCCGGATGGCAATGGCCCAGCGAGTTGACGGCGATGCCGCCGGCCAGGTCCAGAAATTCGCGGCCATCCTGATCCCATACGCGGGAGCCTTCGCCGCGCACCGGGATGAAACCGGCGGGGCCGTAGTTCTGCACCATGACTTGGTCGAAATCAGCGCGGGTTACCGAATTGCTCATTGATGGTTTTCCTTCCTTGTTCTGTCGTGTGCCGACGCCTGCTTGGGGCCGGTTTTTATAGATGCTCGGTCGATTCTATAGGATGGCGGCGCCAAATCACTATCCTGTTTGCGACACCGCTGTATAGAAAGCGCCCGAAAAATCGCAAACAGTGTTCGACAATCAGCAATAAACACACCATCAAGCAAGCCGCCATCGGAGCTTTCCGAAAGACCCGCCAGCCAAGACGACTCCCCGCAAGCCGACGGCATCCCAAAATCTCCCCGCCACGACAAGACCATACTCATGACGGACATCGCAGGCCGCGGCAAGATGAAAACGGCGGGCCTGCCGGCCCGCCATTTCCCTTCAAACACGCATTCATGCATGCCTCATGCTTTCAAAACGCAGGCAAGCGTCTTGCCCGCGCCGATGCCGCTCACTGCCCGGACACCATTTCCACCCGGCCCACGCGGCGTCCATCCTGGGTCACGCCGCGCCAGAACTTGGCCTGCGCCTGCTGGCCGGGCTGCAAGGTATGCCAGCCATGGCCGTCGGTGGAGTACTGCAGCCTGGCGCCCGGCCATTCCGTGGCGACGGCGTAGGCGCCGCTGCCCGGCTGCACCGCCGGCATGGGCAGACGGTAGGCGATGCCGGCACGCTCCAGCTTGGGCGCTTCGCGCCAGCCCAGCACGGCGGCGAACTGCTGCCAGTCCGCATTCAGCGCGGCCTTGTCCACCAGATGGGTCACGCCCAGCTGGTAGGTTTCGCCGGCCTTGTACGGCCGCTCCCACGACGCCTGATGCCAGGCGCGCTCGGCCAGGGCCAGCATGCGCGGGTAGACTCGCTGCTCGAATTCGGCGTCGGTACGGACGATTTCGCTCCAGGCCTGGCCCTGAATGCCGGCGAAGCGCGCCGGCGCGGCCGGGCTGGTGACGGAGAAGGGCTTGCCCTGGCGGTCCGGCATCACTTCGGCGTTTTGCGCCAGATTGTCCGGCGCGAAGCTGAACACCTTGTAGCTGTCGGTATCGCGCGAGGCCCAGTAGTAGCCGTGCTCGTGCGGGTTCAGCTCATACGGAAAGTCGAAGTACAGGTAATCCGGCGAGGCCAGCACCGTCTTGAAGCCCTTGTTGGCGAAGTCATTGGCCGCCTGCGCGGCGCCCCAGTACAAGGTGTCCCATTCGGTGACCAGGGTGTTGCGGGTGGCGAAATCGCCCGCGCCGGCCGCGCCGTGCACGCCGTCCTGCCAGGCGGCCATGGTCGAGATGTCCAGGGCGGCGACGATGCGGCTGGCCATCTGCGCGAACTTCAGCGGCAGCTCGTCCACGCTCTTGATCCGGCCCTGGGCGATCTGCGCCTGGCAGGCCGGCGATCGGCCCCAGGGCTTGTCCTGCTTGGCCAGGTCCACCTTGCCCTTGCCCGGGTCCGTGCCCTTGAGGTCCTGGAAGCCGCCGCCCAGCAGGATGTTCTTGGCCTCGTCGCCGCCGAAATGCCAGGTTTGCAAAGGCTGGCCGGCCTCGCGGTGCATCTGCGCCACTTCCGACACCAGCTTGGAGACGAAGCGCTGGCTGCCCGGCACGCAGGGGTTCAAATAGGTGTGGCGGTCATAAAACTGCACCGACAAGGTATGGGACTGGTCCTGCGGGTCCAGCAGACGGTATTCATTGGCCGCCTGCGGCTGGCCCGCCGCCATCAGCCTGCGGTAGCGCGCCTCCATGGACACCACCGCGGCGCGCGCGTGGGCCGGCATGTCGAACTCGGGAATCACCTCGATGAAGCGGGACTTGGCGTAACGCACCAGGTCTATGTATTGCTCGCGGCTCAAATAGCCGCCGCCGGACTGGTTGGCCGGGCCGGAGCCCAGCTGCGGCAGCAGGCAGCGGGTTTCCGTCAAGTCATGGCAGCGGCGCGCGCCGACATCGGTCAGCTCCGGCAGGCCCGGAATTTGCAAGCGCCAGCCCTCGTCGTCGGACAGGTGCAGGTGCAGCTTGTTGAGCTTGTAGGCCGCCATCTGGTCTATCAGGCGGCGCACGGTGTCGGGCTGCTTGAAATTGCGCGCCAGGTCCACCATCATGCCGCGGTATTCATAGCGCGGCGCGTCTTCCACCGTCATGGCGGGGATGGTGCCGCCGTTTTGCGGCGTCAGGCCCAGCAGCGTTTGCACGCCGTAGAACACGCCGGCCGCGTCAAAGCCCTCCACCGTCGCGCCCCTCGCGTCTATGCGCAGGCGGTAGCCGCCCGGCACCGCGATATCGGCCGGCAATTTGGCGCCCGCCACCTTGCCCGTCACCCGCGCGCCGCCGCTCTTCAGGCCCAGCTCTCTGACCCGCTCTGCCAAGGCTCGTTCGCCGTCCGCCCCCACGCCCGCCAAGCGCAGGCTCAGTCCGTCGACTCGCAATTGCCCGCTCGCCAGCTGCTGGCGCTTGACCGCCGGGATGACGCGGCCCGCCACCTGGGCGGCGCTCAGTTGCGGTCCGCGCTGGCTAAACGTTTGATAGCGCTGCTGCGACGTGGCCAGCGGCCGCAGCTCGCCGGCCGGGTTCTTCCAGTTGTCCCCGGTCAAAGGCAGCAGATAGCTGGCCTCATCGCTGCTGTCATGCCGCAGCAGGGCCGGCGCCTGGCCGTCCACCACCACATAGGGGCGCGGCAGCACGTCGCTTTCCTGCAGCATCCAGTATTCGTCTATCAGCGGCAGCTCCAGCTTCTGCCCCGGCGCCAGCCCCGCGAAGGCGGCGGTGGGCGTGATCTGGTACAGGTCGCCGGTAATGTGGCGGATGGCGAACTGCGGCGTATCCAATTTCAGAATGCGGCGGATGCTGTGCAGATAGAGGTTCCAGCCGCCGGCCGGCACCGCTTGCTCGCCGCGGTTTTCCAGTATCAGCCGGCCCTTCAGGCACAAGGCCCAGTCCGCGCCCAGGTCGGCGCAAGGCGCGCCGGATGCCGCGCCCTGGTTGCTGTCCACCGCCACCTTCAGCGCCAGGCTATGCCCCAGCGCCGCCGCGTCCGGCGCGGCCCAGGCTCCTGCCGAAAAAGCGGCCAGCACGGCCGCGCCCAGCAAATGTTTCATCCTCATTTTCTACTCCTTGCTCGTCCATCACGATGAAGCCGGCTTACCGCCCGGCACGTGGATCTCTGGTCGCAAAGAATCGCTCCTTCGCACCATTGGTATTTAATTGGTATTGACACTGGTATGCAATAGGTATTAACCGTGGCGCTTGATGCAAAGCAAATGACGCGCGCAACCATGCGGCAAGACCGCCACAAGAATGAAATTAACGATATTGATTCTCATTATCTATCAGTGCTAGCATGCGCCCCATTCCGCATGCGGCTGCGCGCCCATGCTTTCCCATCCGCAAGCCGCATCAAGCCACTCATGAAAAAAAACGCATTCCTCGTCGATTTCAGCCTGCTCCAACACAATCCGCATTTCCGCTGCATCTTCATCGCCCGCCTGATCTCGGTGTTCGCCTTCGGCCTGCTGATGGTGGCGGTGCCGGTGCAAATCCATCAACTGACCGGCTCGCCCCTGCAAGTGGGCGCGGCCATGGCGCTGGACGGCCTGGGCATGTTCGCCGGCTTGATGTGCGGCGGCGTGCTGGCGGACCGGCTGGACAGGCGCAAGCTGATCCTGCTGGGGCGCGCGTCCTGCGGCCTGGGTTTCCTCGCGCTGGCCGCCAATGGCTTTCTGACGCAGCCTTCGCTGCTGGCCTTGTACGCGGTTTCCGCCTGGGACGGCTTCTTCAGCGGCATCGGCATCACCTCCTTGATGGCCGCGATTCCGGCCATCGTCGGGCGTGAAAACCTGCCGGCCGCCGGCGCGCTGGCCATGCTGACCATGCGTCTGGGGGCCGTGCTGTCGCCGCTGCTGGGCGGCGCGGTGATCGCCGCCGCCAGCGTCAACTGCAACTACCTGCTGGCCGGCCTGGGCACATTGCTGACGCTGATTCCGCTGACGCGGCTGCCCGCCCTGCCGCCGCAAGGCGGCGAGCCTTCCCATCCCCTGCGCGCGCTGGGCGAGGGCTTTGCTTTCCTGTGGACCGACAAGGTGGTGGGCGCGGCCGTGGCCGCGGGCACCTTGCAAGCGCTGCTCGCTTCGGTGCGCGTGCTGTATCCGGCGCTGGCCGAGAACGGCTTTGGCGGCGGCGGCTTCGCCGTCGGGCTGATGTATTCCGCCGCGCCGCTGGGCGCCATGCTGGGCGCCTTCGCCAGCGGCTGGGTGGGTGGGCTGCGCCGCCCCGGCCTGGTCATGCTGACCGCCTTGCTGGCCTCTTCGCTCGCGCTCGCGTGGCTGGGCGTCGCCCGCCATCTGGCCTTTGCGCTGCTGGCCTTGGCGCTGCTTGGCTATTTCGGATCCATCGTTTCCTTGCTGCAATTCACCCTGGTGCAGGGCCGCACGCCAGACCGGCTGCTGGGCCGCGTCAACGGCCTGTGGAGCGCGCAAGACGTGGTGGGCGACAGCCTGGGCGCCTTGACCATGGGCATGTTGGCGCGCCTGCTGGCGCCGCTGCTAGCTGGCGCCGCGCTGGGCTTGGCCGTCGGCACCGCCGCGCTGGCCATGCTGGCCGGCTGCCGCCAGCTGCGCGGCTTGGACAATGGCCGACAGCAGGCCTCCCCCCAAAGCGCGGCGCAGCAAGATTAATCCTTGCGCATCAAGGCCCTGCCTTGTCGATGCCCCGGCGGCGCTGCGCAATAAACGATAATGAAAATAATTCCTATTTACAAAGCGCAATCTTGGTGCGACAATAAGTCAACCATTTGACATTAATTGCGCAGATATACCAAAAGCAGCAAGTCGTTGCCGAGCGCCTGCCAAGTGGACATTCGTTCCGTGATGAACTCTGGGTTTAGACCATGAAAAACAAACGCCTTCCTCGCCAGGGCTTCCGCTTGGCGCTGCTCTCGGCTGCCGTCTGCAGCCTGCACCTTCCCTCCGCCCATGCCGACGAAGCCGCGGCCGAGCTGCCGTCCGTCGTCGTCACCGCCTCCGGCTATGAGCAAAAGATCAAGCAGGCCCCGGCCAGCATCTCCGTCATCACCCGCGCCGAGCTGGAAAAAATGCCGGTCAACAATCTGGCTGACGCGGTGCGCAAACTGGAAGGCGTCAGCATCATAGGCGGCGACCCCAGCGACACCGACATCGCCGTGCGCGGCCTGCCGGGCGAATACACGCTGATCCTGGTGGACGGCAAGCGCCAGAACACCCGCGAAACCATGAACCGCGGCACCGGCGGCGTGCAGCCCTACCAGATGCCGCCGCTGGAAGCGATTGAGCGCATCGAAGTGGTGCGCGGCCCGATGTCCTCGCTGTACGGCGCGGACGCCATGGGCGGCGTGGTCAACATCATCACCCGCAAATCGCCCAAGGAATGGCACGGCTCGATGACGCTGGGCGGCTCCATCCCGTCCGACGCCAAATACGGCAATGCCGGCGAGACCAGCTTCTGGGCCGGCGGCCCGCTGAAGGAAGGCCTGCTGGCGCTGCAGGTATACGGCAGCAGCTATCACCGTTCCGAAAGCAGCGTGAGCTACCCTAACGTCGGCGCCGTCGGCGTGCCCGACACCCAGAACGGCAATTTCAACGCCAAGCTGTCCATCACTCCCACCGCCAATCAAGACATCGTGCTGGAAGCCGGCCACAATTCGCTCAGCTACACCAACACCCCGGGCAAGAGCGCGGCCGCCGATGACGACAAGAGCAAGGTCAGCTATCCGCGCGACAACTGGGGCATCAGCCACAACGGCCGTTGGGGCTGGGGCAAGAGCAGCCTGTCGCTGTACCAGGAATCTTCCAAGGAAGTCCGCTCCACCAACAACGTGGAAAGCCCGGTCCAGCCCAAGATCGTCAACACCACGCTGGATGGCCAGCTGACCCTGCCGTTTGAACGCAACACCCTCAAGCTGGGCATGCAGTGGCAACAGCAAAAGCTGAGCGGCGTGTCGCTGAACAATAATGTGCCGAACCAGAACTTCGCGCCCAACCCGGACCGCATCCGCGCCGACAGCTCCGCGCTGTACGCCGAGAACGAGTTCGCCGCCACCGAAAACCTGACGCTAACCGGCGGCCTGCGCCTGGATCACCAAAGCCAGTACGGCAGCCACGTCAGCCCGCGCCTGTACGCCGTCTACAACCTGACGCCCGCCGTCACCCTGCGCGGCGGCGTGGCCCAGGGCTTCAAGGCGCCCAAGCTGCGCCAGACCGCGCCTGGCTATTGCATGACTTCCGGCGGCCCGCGCGAAGTGGGTGGCGTGCTGTGCGGCAATCCCGATCTGAAGCCGGAGGAGAGCACCAGCGGCGAAATCGGCATCCGCTACGACGGCGCCGACGGCCTCAGCGGCAGCTTCACCGTGTTCCACAGCCAGTTCAAGAACAAGGTGGTCAGCTTCGATACCGGCGTCGTCTCGCCGCAAGCCGCGCCGCGCACCATCTACGTCTACGACAACGTAGACAAGGTGGACATCCAAGGCGTGGAAATGTCCGGTGCCTGGGAAGTCAACAAGCAATGGAAGCTGTCCGGCAACTACACCTACACCGACTCCCGCCGTCAGGGCGGCAAGGAAACCAGCCTGGACAAAACCTCGCTGGACGGCAAGCCGCTGGACAAGACACCGGAGCATGTGGCCAACCTGAAGCTGGACTGGACGCCGTTTGAAAAGCTGAACGCCTACGCCAACGCCACCTACACCGGCAAGTCCTACTGGGCGGCGTTCCGCAATTACGCCATGAGCGTGCGCGAGCGTCCGGCCGCCACCACCGTGGACCTGGGCCTGAGCTACCAGATCAACAAGACCTTCAGCGTCAACGCCGCCGTGCTGAACGTCAGCGACAAGATCGTGGCGGTAGACCAGTCCGCCAGCCCGGCCACGCGCAGCGGCAACTGGATGGTCGACGAAGGCCGCCGCTATTGGCTGACCCTGACCGGCAAGTTCTAAACCCCGCGCTCCCCGTCCACTCCACAACAGCGGACGGGAAGCTACGCACGGCAGTTGCCGGACCCGCCAGGTCCGCCAACTGCCTGCTCCCGTTTTAAAAGAATGGAGAAATCATCATGCTGAGCAGCCACGCCACCCTCACCACCGCCCACGCCGACAAGGTGCTGTACAAGCTGTGCAAGCACTACGCGCTGAAAGTGCCGGTGGATTTCGACGCCCATCGCGCCCATGTGCGGTTCCCCATCGGCACCTGCGACATCCAGCGCCAAGGCGACACCCTGGACATGGTGTGCCAGTCCGACGCCGCCGACAAACTGGCCAAGATCGAATTCATCATGGACGAGCACCTGGGCCTGATGGCCAAGCAGCCGGAACTTAAGCTCGATTGGAAAAAGTAAGGGACGCGCGATGAAAACCGTACTCTCCCGCCTGCTGGCCGCCGCGCTGCTGGCCGCCTCGTTCTGCGCCCAGGCCGCCGTGGTCACCGACATCGCCGGCCGCAAGGTGGACACGCCGGCCAAGGTCAACCGCATCCTATTGGGCGAAGGCCGCCTGTTCTACGCGCTGGCCTTGCTGGAAGGCAAACAGCCGCTGGCGCGCGTCGCCGGCTGGCAGGGCGATTTCCACCAGCTGGACCCGCAGACCTATGCCCAATACCAGAAACGCTTCCCCCAGATAGACCGCATCCCGCTGATAGGCAACACCAGCGAGAACTCGGTCAGCGCCGAAAAAGTGCTGGCGCTGAAGCCCGACATCGCCATCTTCAGCGTCTCCGGCCACGGCCCCGGCCTGAACAACCCCATCGTCAAGCAACTGCAGGCGGCCAAGGTGCCGGTGGTGTTCGTCGATTTCCGCAACGCGCCGCTGGAGCACACCGTGCCCAGCCTGCGCATCATGGGCCAGGCGCTGCAGCGCGAGGCGGAGGCGGAACGCTTCATCCGCTTCTACCAGGGCAAGCTGGACGCCATCCGCAAAACCGTCGCCGCCATCCCGGCGCAGCAGAAGCCCAAGGTGTTCCTGGACCTGCGCGCCGGCGCCTTCGCCAACGTCACCAGCGCCGGCAAGGGCAGCTTGGGCGAGCTGGTGGACGCGGCCGGCGGCGTCAATATCGGCGACAAGCTCATCCCCGGTGCCACCGGCGAAATCAATATGGAGCATGTGATCGCCGCCAAGCCCGACTGGTACATCGGCACCGGCAGCGCCGCGCCGGCCGACAAGACCGGCATCCAGTTCGGCGCCAACGTGACGCCCGCCCAGGCCCGGGCCTCGCTGGCGCGCGCCGCAAGCCGCAAGCCAGTGGGCGCGCTGGCCGCCGTGCGCGAGGGCCGCGTCTTCGGCGCCTGGCACCACTTCTACAACACGCCCTACCACATCGTCTTGCTGGAAGCCTTCGCCAAGACGCTGCAGCCGCAGCGCTTCGCCAAGCTGGACCCGGACGCCAGCTGGCAGCAGCTGCACCGCGATTTCCTGGCGATAGAACCGCAAGGCGTGTACTGGACCGGAGGCGGCAAATGACGGAGCACGCCCTGGCCGCGCCCGCCGCGGCCGTTTCCGCCGACTACCGGCGCAGCCTGCTGCGCCGCTCGCTGCTGATCGTCGTCCTGACCGCGCTGATCCTCGCCTCCCTGGCGCTGGACGTCACCACCGGCGCCAGCGGCCTGTCGCTGGCCGAGTTCTGGCAAACCCTGCTGCATCCGGCCGCCGCCGATCCGTCCACCGCCGTCATCGTCTGGGACATCCGCCTGCCCTACGCGCTGATCGCCGTGGCCGCCGGCCTGGCGCTGGGCCTGGCCGGCGCGGAGATGCAGACCGTGCTGCACAATCCGCTGGCCGATCCGTTCACCCTGGGTCTGCAGCCGGCCGCCGCCTTCGGCGCGGCGCTGGCCATCCTGCTCAACCTCAGCCTGCCCGGCGTGCCGGCCGCCTGGATGCTGCCGGCCAACGCCTTCGTCTTCGCCCTGGGCGCAGCCTTGCTGCTGGACGGCGTGGCGCGGCTCACCCGCATGGCGGCCAGCGGCGTGCTGCTGTTTGGCATCGCGCTGTTTTTCAGCTTCAACGCGCTGGTCTCCCTGCTGCAGTTCGTCTCCACCGCCGACGCGCTGCAAGACCTGGTGTTCTGGCTGATGGGCAGCCTGTCCCGCGCCGACTGGCCCAAGCTGGGCCTATTGTTCGCCGCCTTCGCGCTGATTCTGCCGTGGTCGCTGGCCAATGCCTGGCGGCTCACCGCGCTGCGCCTGGGCGAGGACCGCGCCGCCAGCTTCGGCATAGACGTGCGCCGGCTGCGCCTGGCGTCCCTGCTGCGCGCCAGCCTGCTCACCGCGTTGGCCGTGGCCTTCGTCGGCACCGTGGGCTTCATCGGCCTGATCGCGCCGCATATCGCGCGCCGCCTGACGGGCGAGGACCATCGCTTCTACCTGCCGGTCAGCGCGCTGACCGGCGCGGCCATCCTGTCCCTGGCCTCGGTGGCCACCAAGAACCTGATCCCCGGCGTCATCGTACCGGTGGGCATCGTCACCTCGCTGGTGGGCATTCCCTTCTTCATCGCCATCGTCTTGCGCAACGGAGGCCGGACATGACGCATCTATCGATAGCCAAGCTGTCCGTGCGCTACGGCAAGCGCCAAGTCATACACAACCTGGACGCGCCCTGTCTGGCGGCCGGGGAGGTCACCGCCCTGCTCGGCCCCAACGGCAGCGGCAAGTCCACCTTGCTGCGCGCGCTGGCAGGGCTGCAGCCCTGCGAAGGCCAAATCGCCCTGGCCGGCCGGCCGCTGGACCGCCGCCGCGGCGAGGCCGCCTATCTGCCGCAAACGCTGCCGCCATGCGTGCACCTGACGGTGTTCGAATCCTTGATGGTGGCCGGCCAGGCCACCGCCTCCGGCCTGTTCCGCCGCCATGGCGACGGCGAGGTGGTGGCGCTGCTGGAGTCGCTGGGCATAGGCCACCTGGCGCGCAGCCATCTGGACCAGCTGTCCGGCGGCCAGCGCCAATTGGTGGGCATCGCCCAGGCGCTGATCCGCGAACCGGTCCTGCTCTTGCTGGACGAGCCGCTATCCGCGCTGGACCTGAACCACCAGTTCCACGTCATGGACCTGCTGCGCCGCGAAACCCGCCGCCGCCAGATGGTAACGCTGATCGTGCTGCACGACCTGAACGCCGCGCTGCGCCATACCGACCGGGTACTCATGCTGAAGCAGGGACGCCTGGCGGCCAACGGGCGACCGGAGCAGGTGATAGACGCCGCCGCCCTGCAGGCGGTTTACGGGGTGCGCGGCCGGGTGGAGCGCTGCCCGCAAGGCGTGCCGCATATTCTGGTGGATGGCTTGGCGGCAGGCTGAGCCTTCGCCTCTAGACTGGCAAGGCCCGAGCCAAGCGCGCTTGGCTCGGGCAGAAGTCCCATCGATGCGATTTTTATTGCAATCAATACTCATTCGCATTTATGATGCGCATCATCTTCATCTACGCGGCATCAGGCCGCTCCGCAGCGCCGCCATATGACATCCTCTCCCGCCCGCTTTCGCGTCAGCGCCGCCCAGCACGGCATCTGGATGGGCCAGCAACTGGTGCCCGACCTTCCCTGCTACTGGACGGCTGAAGCCATAGAACTGGACGGCCCGCTCGACGCGACGGCCTTGCTCGCCGCCGCCCAGGAAACGCTGGCCCATTGCCCGGCGCTCAACATGCTGTTCGAATTCGACGGCGAAACGCTGTGGCAGCGCCGCGCGCCCTCATGCGTCGCGCCTCTCCAGCTGGACCTCAGCGCCGAGCCCGATCCGCGCGCGGCGGCCGAGGCCTGGATGCGGCAATCGCTGGCCCTGCCCTGGTCCGCCGGCGAGCTGCCCTGCCGCGCCGCCCTGTTGCGGCTGGACGAGGCTCGCCACCTGTGGTTCCTGCAAGTCCACCACATCGCCTTGGATGGCTACGGCTACGGCCTGCTGGCCAAAACCGTGGCCGCGCGCTATAACGCCCGCGCGGCCGGCCTGCCGCCGCCCGCCCTGCCCGACTGGTCTCTGGACGCCGTATTGGCGGAAGACGCCGCCTATGCCGACGCCGAGGCGCGCGCCATCGACCAGGCTTTCTGGCAGGCGCGCCAGCAGGGCTTCCGCCCCGCCGTCGCGCTAGAGCCGACGCAAGCGCTGGCCGCGCATGTCGCCAAGGCCGGCGGCATGCTGGAAACCGGGCGCGTCGCCGCCTGGCAGGACGCGGCGCGCGCCTGCCGCGTCAGCTGGGCCGCCTGGCTGCTGGCGGCGGTCTCCGCTTGGCTGGCCGGCCACACCGGCCGCCGCGACATCACCCTGGGCCTGCCGGTGATGAACCGGATTGGCTCCGCCGCGCTGGACGTCCCGTGCATGGCGATGAACATCGTTCCATTCAGCCTGCGCCTGGCGCCGGACGACAGCTTAGGCCAACTGGCGCGCCAGGCGGCAGACGGCCTGCGCGCCATCCGTCCCCATCAGCGCTACCGCTACGAGTGGCTGCGCGGCGACCTGGGCCGCCTGGGCGGCGCGGACAAGCTGTTCGGCCCGGTGCTCAACCTGATGCCGTTCGACCGCCGCGCGCCGTTTGCCGGACTGCAAAGCCGCATCCTGCCGCTCAGCGCCGGCCCGGTGGAAGACCTGTCCATCAATCTGAGCCTGCTCGACACGGAATGGCGCTTCAGCCTGGAGGCCAACCCGCATGCCTATCCGGCCGAGCGGCTTGGCGCCTTGCGCCAATCGCTGCTGGCGTGGCTGGACCAACTGGCCCGCGCGCCGGCGGACGAAGCGCTGCAGGCGCGGCTGCCCGGACTGCCGCCGCTGTCGCTGCTGAACGGCCCTGCCCTGCGCCACCCCGCGCGCGGCGTCATGGCGATGCTGGCCGAACAAACCGCCCGCCAACCGGATGCGCCGGCGCTGCAATGCGGCGAGCAGACATTCAGCTACAGCCATCTGCTGGCCCGGGTGCAGGCGCTGGCCGGCCTGCTGCGCGCCGCAGGCCTGCAGGACGGAGAGCGCGTGGCCATCCTGCTGCCGCGCGGCGCGGACGCCATCGTCGCCATTCTGGCCACGCTGTGGGCGGGCGGCTGCTATGTGCCGCTGGACCCGGAAGGCCCGCCAGCCAGGCTGCGCCTGGTGCTGGACGATGCCGCGCCGCGCATCGCGCTGACCCGGCAGCCCTGGACCGGCCTGAGCCACGCCGCCGTCACGCTATGCCTGGACGCGGCGCAGCCGTTTGCCCCGTCGCAAACCGCGCCGGCCGAATGCGCGCCGCGGCTGCCGGCCTACCTGCTCTACACCTCCGGTTCCACCGGCCAGCCCAACGGCGTGGAAGTGGGCCGCGGCGCGCTGGCCCATTTCGTCGCCAGCGCCGGCCAGTTCTACCGATTTGCCCAAGGCGAGCGCATGCTGCAGTTCGCGCCGCTGCATTTTGACGCCAGCGTGGAAGAAATCTTCCTGGCGCTGTGCCACGGCGGCACGCTCGTGCTGCGCGACGACGCCATGCTGGAGTCAATGGGCGGCTTCTGCCGCGCGGTGGCGCGGCTGAAAATCGACGTGCTGGATCTGCCTACCGCCTTCTGGCACGAGCTGGCCTTCGCGCTGACGCCTCAGTTGGCCGAACAGCTGTCCGGCGTGCGCCTAGCCATCATCGGCGGCGAGGCCGCCCTGCCGGAACGGGCGCGCCGCTGGGGCGAGAGGATGCCTCACTGCGCGCTGCTGAACAGCTACGGCCCAACCGAGGCGTCCATCATCGCCGCCGGCGCCGTGCTGTTCGGCCCCGGCGCGGTCTGGAACGGCACCGGGGCGCCGCCCATCGGCCTGCCGCGCCCCGGCGTGACGGCCGTCATCGTCGATGCCGCGCTGCAGCCGGTGATGCAGGGCGAGGAAGGCGAGCTGTGCCTGCTGGGCGACGCGCTGGCGCTGGGCTACCTGCATCGGCCGGAGCTGACCGCGCGCCGCTTCGTGGCCCTGGAGGCGCTGCCGGACGCGCCGCGCGCCTACCGCACCGGCGACCGCGCGGTATGGCGCGATGGCCAATTGCATTTCCTGGGGCGGCTGGACCAGGAGCTGAAAATCAGCGGCCTGCGCGTCGACCCGGCCGAAATCGAAAACGCCTTGCTGGCCATTCCCGGCGTGCGCGAAGCCGCCGTGATTGGCCAGCCGCTGGCCGGCGGCGGCTACGCGCTGGCCGCGTTCCTGAGCGGCGACGCCGCGCTGGAACCCGCCGCGCTGCGCCGCGCGCTGAGCCATGCGCTGCCCGCCGCCGCCGTGCCGGACCGCTGGCACTGGCTGCCGCAGCTGCCGCGCAACGTCAACGGCAAAGTAGACCGCAAACGCCTGGCCGCGCAGGCCCAGGCCGCGCCGGCGCCCTCCGCTGCGGTCCAGGCCACGCCGCTGGAAACGCGCATCATGGCGGTATGGCAGGCGGTGCTGGGCAGCGCGCCGGACAGCCCGCGCGCCAACTTTTTCGACATGGGCGGCAAGTCGCTGCAGGCCATCCAGGCCGCCAACCGTCTAAGCCGCGAACTCAGCCGCGAGGTGCCGGTGTCGGCGCTGTTCAGCCACCGTACCGTCGCCGCCCTGGCCCAGGCCCTGTCCGCGCCGGCCGCGCACCGGCCGCCCGTCCAGGAAAGCGATCCCTTCGGCCCGGTGCTGCCCATCCAGTCCGGCGCGCAGCCCGCCCTGTTCTGCCTGCATCCGGCCGAAGGCTTGTCCTGGTGCTATCTGGGCCTGGCGCGCCATCTGCCCGGCGTCGCCATCTACGGCTTGCAGGCAGAGGGCATGCGCGGCGACGCGCCGGCCAGTTTCGACGCCATGGTGGACGGCCATCTGGCGCGCATCCGCGCCATCCAGCCGCGCGGCCCCTACCGGCTGTTGGGCTGGTCGCTGGGTGGCGCGCTGGCCCAGGCCATGGCCGCCAAACTCAGGCAGGCCGGCGAGACCGTCTCGCTGCTGGCGCTGATGGACAGCTATCCGGCCGCATGCTGGACCCATCGTCCGCGCCCGACGCTGCACGACGCGCTGGTGACGGCGCTCAGCGTCAACGGCGAAGTGGATGCCGACGCGGACGGACGGCCGCTGGACAACGACACCATCTACCAGCGTCTCTTGCGCGCCGGCAGCCCGCTGGCGCCCTTGGGCCGCGCCGGGCTGGAAAAGCTGGCGCACGCCGCCTGGCAGGGCATGAGCCTGTTCCGCGACAGCGCCACGCCTGCCTACGCCGGCGACGCGCTGCTGTTCCGCGCGGGCCGCCATCCGGCCGACGCGCCCTCGCCGGAAGCCTGGGCGCCGTACCTGCGCGGCCGGCTGGAGGTGATCGCGCTCGATTGCGACCACTTCGGCATGAGCGACCCGGAACCCTTGCGGCGCATCGGCGAGACGCTGGCGCAGCGGCTGCTGCCGGCGCGCTAGGCGCCATTCCTCCCGGCGCGGCGCCCGCAACAGGCGGCTTGCGCGATGCGGGCCGACGAGCTGGGCCAGGGCGCGCAACATAGTTTTTCGGTTCACGAGAAACACGCACCGATCAAGCCCACAGACGCATCACGCGGCACTTTTATGGTTGACGCCGCGCGATTTTGAATATAATTTGTAACGATAACTATTATCATTATCATTTGGAGCCTGCCATGCGCACGCCATCTGCGATGAACGCCCCGCAAGACGAGGTGTATTACTTCCTCTCTGCCCACCGCAGCCTGAAAGCGGCCGGCATCCATGCCCGCCTGGCGCTGCCCGCGAACCACGCCGGCTTCCATTCCGCGTTGCGCCGCGCGTTCGCCGATGCGCGCGCCAGCGGCATAGACCAGCCGCTGGTGATGGGCGCCATCCCCTTCGACATGGACCAGCCCTCCGAGCTGTTCATCCCGTCCTGCCACGGCTTCTTCGACCGCGATGAGCGGCTGGCGAGCGCGGCAAAACGCGCCGCGCCGCTGGGTCCGGCCATCGCCGCGCGCAGCCTGCCCGACGCCAGCGGCTTCCAGGCCGCAGTCAGCCAGGCCGTTTCCCGCTTCCAGGCGGGCGCGCTGCGCAAGGCGGTGCTGTCGCGCATCTGCGAGCTGGACTTTGCCGACACGCTGGCGCCGGATCGCGTGTTCGATGCGCTGTGCGCGCAAAACCCGCAGGGCTACCAGTTCCAGCTGCCCTTGTCCGGCGGCGGCCATTTGGTCGGCGTCAGCCCGGAGCTGCTGCTGCAAAAGCGCGGCGCGTGCGTGCGCACTTTTCCGCTGGCCGGTTCGGCCAAGCGCCGGCCCGACGCGGCCGCGGACGAGGCCGCCGCGGCCGGCCTGCTGGCTTCGGCCAAGGACCACTATGAGCACAGCCTGGTGGTGGAGGACATCCGCGATGCGCTGGCGCCGCACTGCGCCGAGCTCGCCATCCCCGAGACGCCGTCCCTGCTGGGCACGCGCGCCATGTGGCATTTGGGCACGCCGATCGAGGGCCGGCTTAAGGATCCGGCGATGACCGCGCTGCGTCTCGCCTGCCTGTTGCACCCGACGCCTGCGATCTGCGGCTTCCCCACCGCGGCGGCGCGCGAACTGATCCGCGAGATCGAACCGTTCCCGCGCGGCGTATTCAGCGGCATGGTGGGCTGGTGCGACGAGGAAGGCAATGGGGAATGGGCGGTCACCATACGCTGCGCCACGCTGTTTGGCCGCCAGGCGCGGCTGTTTGCCGGCGCCGGCATCGTCGCCGCGTCCACGCCGGAAGCAGAATGGGCGGAAACCGAAGCCAAGCTCGGCACCATGCTGGCCGCCTTCGGCCTTGGCGCAAGGGAGGCGGCATGAGCATCGCCTTTACCCGCTGGCCCGCCGAGCTGGCCGCGCGCTACCGCGCCGCCGGCTACTGGAACGACCAGCCGATGACCGAAATGCTGGCCCGGCAGTGCCGCGAGCGCCCCCACGCGCCGGCCATCCTGTGCGGCGAGCGCGAGATCAGCTACGCCGAGCTGGACCGCCGCTCAAGCAATCTGGCCGCCTGGCTGCTGGCGCGCGGCGTGGCCCGGCACGACACCGCGCTGGTGCAGTTGCCCAATGTCGCCGAGTTCTACATCGCGCTGTTCGCGCTGTTCAAGATCGGCGCCGCGCCGGTCAATGCGCTGTTCAGCCACCAGAAGCTGGAACTGTCGGCCTACGCACGGCAGATCCAGCCCAGGCTGCTGATCGCCGACCGCCGCCACCCGCTGTTCTGCGACGACGCGATGGCGGACGAGCTGGCCGCCATCTCCCCGGCGCTGAGCGTGCGCCTGTTCGCCCACGATGGCCTGGAAACCGTGCTGGAACAGGACTGCGGCGGCCTGCCGGAGCAAGCCGGCCCCAGCGCCGCCGACGAAGTGGCGTTCTTCCAGCTGTCCGGCGGCAGCACCGGCACGCCCAAGCTGATTCCGCGCACCCACAACGATTACTTCTACAGCGTGCGCCGCAGCGCCGAGATCTGCGCGCTCGGCCCGCACACCCGCTTCTTGTGCGCGCTGCCGGCGCCGCACAACTTCCCGCTCAGTTCGCCGGGCGCGCTGGGCGTGTTCCACGCCGGCGGCGCGGTAGTGCTGGCGCCCAATCCGGAAGCGCTGGCCTGCTTCGCGCTGGTGGAGCGCCACCAGGTGGACATCGCCGCGCTGGTGCCGCCGGCCGTCGCACTGTGGCTGCAAGCCGCCCCCGGCCGGGAATCCCAGCTGAAAAGCCTGAAGCTGCTGCAAGTCGGCGGCGCCAGCTTCGCCGAAGCCACCGCCCGCCAGGTGCCGGAAGTGCTGGGCTGCCAGCTGCAACAGGTGTTCGGCATGGCCGAGGGCCTGGTCAACTACACCCGCCTGGACGACGGCGACGACATCGTCTACGGCTGCCAGGGCCGGCCGATGAGCGACGGCGACGAGGTGAAGGTGGTGGGCGAAGCCGGCCACCCCGTGCCGACGGGCGCGCCGGGCATGCTGGCCACCCGCGGCCCCTACACCTTCCGCGGCTACTACCTGGCGCCGGAGCACAACGCCCGCGTATTCGACAACGAAGGCTTCTATTACTCGGGCGACGTGGTGGTGGCCGACGAGCGCGGCTACCTGCGCGTGGTCGGCCGGGTGAAAGACCAGATCAACCGCGGCGGCGAGAAGATCGCCGCCGAGGAAATCGAACACCTGCTGCTGCAACACCCGCAAGTGGCCCAGGCCGCGCTGGTGGCGATGCCCGACGCGATGCTGGGCGAGAAGAGCTGCGCCTTCATCGTGCCGCGTGGCGATGGCCTGAAGTCGGTGGCGCTGCGACGCTTCCTGCGCGAGCAAGGCGTGGCCGACTACAAACTGCCCGACCGTTTCGAACTGGCAAGCGCCCTGCCGCTGACCCACGTCGGCAAAATAGACAAACAAGCGCTGCGCGGCATGCTGGCCGCCGCGGCCGGAGCCTGAACGCCATGAGCATTCCCAAACTGAACGCCTACCCGCTGCCGCAGGCGGCCGACTTCCCCGCCAACAAGACCGCCTGGCGCGTGGAGCCGCAGCGCGCCGCGCTGCTGATCCACGACATGCAGCGCTATTTCCTGGCCTTCTACGGCGAGGACAGCGCGCTGGTGAACGAACTGGTTTCCAAGGTGGAGGCGCTGCGCCGCTGGGCCGACAGCCACGGCGTGCCGGTGATCTACACCGCGCAGCCGACCGAACAGAAGCCGGAAGACCGCGCGCTGCTAAACGATATGTGGGGCCCGGGCCTGACCACCGCCGATCCGGCTGTGCAAGTGGTGACCCCGCGGCTGGCCCCACGCGAGCAGGACACCGTGCTGGTCAAATGGCGCTACAGCGCCTTCCAGCGCAGCGACCTGCAGGAAAAAATGCAAGCCTGGGGCCGCGACCAGCTGGTGATCTGCGGCGTCTACGCCCACATCGGCTGCCTGATGACCGCCTGCGACGCCTTCATGCGCGACATCCAGGCCTTCATGGTCGGCGACGCGGTGGCGGACTTCAGCGAGGAAGAGCACAAGATGGCGCTGCGCTACGTGGCCATCCGCTGCGGCACGGTGATCGCGCAGTCCGACCTGGCGGTTGCCGGCGGCGACGCCGCGCTGACCCGCGAATGGCTGAAGGCCCAGGTGCTGACCGTGCTGGAAGACGGCGACGACAGCCTGGCCGGCGGCGACAACCTGCTGGACTACGGCCTGGACTCCATCCGCGTGATGGAGCTGGTGGCGCAATGGCAGAAGCTGGGCCTGGAAATCGGCTTCGAAGACCTGGCGCGCGACACCACGCTGAACGGCTGGTGGGCCGCCATCCAGGCCAAGCTGTCGCAGGAGGCCTGATCATGATCGGACTGGATTTCACCGGCCAATGCGTGTGGGTGACCGGCGCGGCCCAGGGCATAGGCCAGGAAGTGGCTCAGCGCTTCGTCGAAGCCGGCGCGCGCGTCGTGGCGCTGGACCTGCAGTTCGAACAAGCGGCCGCGCATTGCGGCGTGCTGCGCGAGCTGCCGCTGGACATCCGCGACGCCGAGGCCGTGGCCGCGCTATGCCGCCGCCTGGCCGAAGAGGACACGCTGCCCGATGTGCTGGTCAACGCCGCCGGCGTGCTGCGCCTGGGCGCGTTCGACGCGCTGTCGATTGACGACTGGCAACAATGCCTGGCCGTCAACGTCAGCGGCCCGTTCTACCTGCTGCGCGCGCTGCTGCCGCACTTCAAGGCGCGCCGCGCCGGGGCCATTGTCAACGTCGCCTCCAACGCCGCCCACGTGCCGCGCATAGCCATGGCCGCCTACGGCGCGTCCAAGGCGGCGATGGCCAGCCTCAGCCACAACGCCGCGCTGGAGCTGGCGCCGTACGGCGTGCGCTGCAACGTGGTGTCGCCCGGCTCCACCGACACGCCGATGCTGCGCGCCATGTGGCAGGACGAGCACGGCGCCGCCCGCACCATCGCCGGCAAGCCGGAAGCGTTCCGCCTGGGCATTCCGCTGGGCAAGCTGGCCACCCCGGCCGACGTCGCCGGCGCGGTGCTGTACCTGGCTTCCGACCTGGCCGGCCACGTCACGATGCAGGACATCGTGGTGGACGGCGGCGCCACCCTGGCTGCCTGAACATGCGGACCGCGCGGCCGGGGGAGGCTGGACGCGCCGTCGGCGCGCGGCCGCCCTGTCGCCGACACCGGGGCCGCGCGCCGGCCCTGCCGCAAACGACGGGCTGAATCCGCGGCTCGCTTGCGGATCATCCTGTGGAGAACATCATGACAACGCTTGCCAGGCCACAACCCGGCCTACTCGCGCTCGAACACGGCCACGCGCCGCCATCCAGCCAGGCCGACTACCGCGCCATGGCCAGCCCGGCGGAACTGCTGCGCAGCCTGCCGGCCAGCGCGCGCGCCAGCGCCTCGGTCCACGCCGGCCGCGACGCGGTGAAAAAAGTGCTGAGCGGGAACGATCCGCGCTGGCTGGTGGTGGTGGGCCCCTGCTCCATCCACGACCCTCGCGCCGGACTCGATTACGCCGCCCGGCTGGCTGATCTGGCCGCCGAACTGGACGACACGCTGCTGATCGTGATGCGCGCCTACTTCGAAAAGCCGCGCACCAGCGTGGGCTGGAAGGGCCTGATCAATGACCCCTACATGGACGACAGCTACTGCGTGGACGAGGGCATGCACATCGCCCGCCGCTTCCTCTTGGCCGCCGCCGAGCTGGGCCTGCCGCTGGCCGGAGAGGCGCTGGACCCGATGTCGCCGCACTATCTGGCCGACCTCTATAGCTGGATGGCGATAGGCGCGCGCACCACCGAATCGCAAATCCACCGCGAGCTGGCATCAGCGCTGGACAGCGCAGTGGGCTTCAAAAACAGCACCGATGGCACCCTGGACGCGGCGCTCAACGCCATCGTCTCCGCCAGCGCGCCGCACGCCTACCTGGGCATGGGCAAGGATGGCCGGGTGGCGGTGGTGAACAGCCGTGGCAACCCGCACTGCCACCTGGTGCTGCGCGGCGGCGGCGGCCGGCCCAACTATGATTCGGTGAGCATTGCGCTGGCCGAACAGGCGATGAAGAAGCACGACATCCCGCCGGCCATCATGGTGGACTGCGCGCACGCCAACTCGTGGAAGCAGCACACGCTGCAGCCGCGCGTGCTGGTCGATACGGTGTCCCAGATACACCACGGCAACCGCAGCATCCGCGCCTTCATGCTGGAAAGTTTCCTCGAAGCCGGCAACCAGCCGATACCGGCCGATCTTGCCCAGTTGCGCTATGGCTGCTCGGTGACCGACCCCTGCGTGGACTGGCGCACCACCGCCGACATCCTGCGCGACGCCCGCGCCAAGTTGCGGCCGCTGTTGGAACATTGAAGTCACCCGTAGCGCGGGTTGGCCAATTAGGCCATACCCGCGATCCATCAGCCAAGCTCGCTTCCCAATACCCGTTCCATCCGCGCTCGTCCAACAGCGCGCCATCGCCGGCATGCATCTTGCGCGCGGGCAAGGCCAAAGGCCTGCCCGCCCAACAGGGCTGATGGGTTTGCGGCAGCTGGGAATCAAGATCCTGCAAGTGGAGGCATAGCCGCGACAATCAGGCGCGATTGCTCCTGGAGCCTGCGGCAAGCCGTGAGGGCTTGCCGGCTTTGCCTGACTACCGGCGTGGGCGGTCGACCTCCTCAAGCTGCACCTTCTCCTTATCCGGCCCCGCTGGCAAATAAGAGTTAATCCGTTGCAGGCTGTAAGTTCCTACTACCAGTAACAGTAGCGCGGTCAAACTCCACTTCAACCACTTGAAGCGCCACGTGATCAACCAAGCCATAAAGCTGGCTGCACTGATCAAAAAAGGCAGAAACTGCATAGGCAAGGAGATCGCTCCATAGTATTGAGGCAACCTCGGGTTCATGAACCCAATGCCGATCACGAAAAAACAAAACCGCAAAAACAGCAAGCAAGAGCCAGACCCGGCAAGAAAATGATGATGCGAAAAGCCAAGGATCGCCCTTCGACGCAGGCCCTTTCCAGATACTCTGCTGACACACATCCTCCATGACATCCATGACGCACGGATCGCCACATCATTAACATTTCCACATCCCACGGAAATGCCATTAAAATTCATAGTGACAGCTAGTCAAAACAATTCGAAAAATCTCTGACTCAGCAAAAAACAAATCTGCCACAACTCACAAATCATCACCAAACAGGTAGTCAGTTCAAACTTGAAGTTGCCATACGTTTTTCATAAGCTGCTCTCTCCTCATCAATCTTATTGATAACCTGCTGCATGAGACTATCTCGGCTAAGTTCTCCACTCAAATCATCTCGAAAGGGCATTCCTGCATGCTTTCTCAACCTATTGGCAACTGCTGAAACATGAAGTCCTAATTCCGCATAATCACGCTGTCTTGCCCAAAAAAACTCACCATAACCCGGTGGATCATCAAACTCCCATATTCCGGCAAGCCTATTTTCGATACTTGCATGTTTATCTGGGATTTGAAGGATATCGAACATCAAACTTTCCGGCAGAACTTTCCATTCAACCTCTATTTCGAGAGGAAGAAAAGTTGGCGCCCTCACAGTGACTTCATGGAAACCATCAGCACCTGCAGGTCGACCATATTCAGTGCCATCATCCAAAGCCACGCTCAAACATCCATTCGCAAAACGATCCAAATGTGAAACCACTAATATCGACAAATATGATCTCTCTCGTTTTTCCTTCCTGCGATTGCTCCACCCCTCCTTAACTGCGATACAGATATTATTAAGCAACACGCCTAAAATACCCGTCCCTCCACCAATAAGGGCTGCAATATGCGCATCGTTCACCAGAATGCCTCCTTTGGAAAAACTTTCACCCGCCCATAGCGTAGTCTGTCTCAATCAGCATAAGCAAGCTTCGCACGTGAGTTGACCAAGAAAATCATACTTGGCCATATAGCCAAGCTAATGGCGCAAAAAAACCCCGCTGAAGCGGGGTTGTTTTCTTGCATGTCACCCCGCGAACGAGATGGCGGCAAGCGGATTACTGCGCCTTCAAGCCGAAGGATTCAGCGGTCGCCTGGGCGGTTTTCGCTTCTTCTTCCAGCAGGGCCTTGATGGACAGGCGGATGCGGCCGCGGTCGTCCATTTCGATGGCCTTGACCTTCACCACTTGGCCTTCCTTCAGGTGGTCGGACACATTCTTGATGCGCTCGTTGGCGATCTGCGAGATGTGAACCAGACCATCCTTGCCCGGCAGGATGGAGACGATAGCGCCGACGTTGTTGTCGAGGATCTTGACCACGGTGCCTTCGTACACCTTGCCCACTTCCACTTCAACCGTGATCTCTTCGATGCGCTTCTTGGCCGCTTCCGCGCCCTCGCTGCTCACCGAAGCGATGGTGATGGTGCCGTCTTCTTCGATGTTGATCTCGCAGCCGGTGTCTTTGGTGATGGCGCGGATGGTTTCGCCGCCCTTGCCGATCACGTCGCGGATCTTCTCCGGGTTGATCTTCATCACGTGCAGACGCGGCGCATGGGCGGACAGCTCTTGCGGGCCGTCCACGGCTTCCTTCATCAGGCCCAGGATGTGCAGACGGCCTTCCTTGGCCTGCTCCAGCGCAACCTGCATGATCTCCTTGGTGATGCCCTGGATCTTGATGTCCATCTGCAGGGCGGTCACGCCGGCGGCGGTGCCGGCCACCTTGAAGTCCATGTCGCCCAGGTGATCTTCATCGCCCAGGATGTCGGTCAGCACGGCGAAGCGGTTGCCTTCCAGGATCAGACCCATGGCGATGCCGGCCACGTGGGCCTTCAGCGGCACGCCGGCCGACAGCAGCGACAGGCAGCCGCCGCACACGGAAGCCATCGACGAGGAGCCGTTGGATTCGGTGATCTCGGACACCACGCGCATGGAGTAGCCGAACTCGTCTTCCGGCGGCAGCACGGCTACCAGCGCGCGCTTGGCCAGGCGGCCGTGGCCGATTTCGCGGCGCTTCGGCGGGCCCATGCGGCCGGCTTCGCCGGTGGAGTACGGCGGGAAGTTGTAGTGCAGCATGAAGCGCTCGGTGTATTCGCCGGCCAGCGCGTCGATGATCTGCTCGTCTTGCTTGGTGCCCAGCGTGGCCACCACCAGCGCCTGGGTTTCGCCGCGGGTGAACAGGGCGGAACCGTGGGTGCGCGGCAGCACGTTGCTGCGGATGCTGATCGGACGCACGGTGCGGGTGTCGCGGCCGTCGATGCGCGCTTCGCCGGCCAGGATTTGGCCGCGCACGATTTCAGCTTCCAGACCCTTGAAGATGCCCTTGATCTCGTTGGCCTTCAGGGTGTCGGTGTCTTCGTTGATCAGGCCGGCCTTGACCGCGTCCCAAGCTTCGTTGATGGCGACGGTGCGGGCTTGCTTCTGGCGCAGGCGGAAGGCTTCGGCCAGCTTCTCGCCGGCGATGCCGCGGATTTGAGCGATCAGCGCTTCGTCCTTGGCCGGAGCGGCCCAGTCGAACATCACCGGGTTCACTTCGTCGGCCAGTTCGTTGATGGCCTGGATAGCGGCTTGCATCTGCTCGTGGCCGAATACCACGGCGCCCAGCATCACGGCTTCCGACAGTTCCTTGGCTTCCGATTCCACCATCAGCACGGCGCGCGAGGTGCCGGCGACAACCAAGTCCATCTGCGAGGTTTGCAGTTCGGTCTTGGTCGGGTTCAGGATGTATTCGCCGTTGGCGTAGCCGACGCGCGCGGCGCCGATCGGGCCGGCGAACGGCAGACCGGAGATGGCCAGGGCGGCGGAGGCGCCGATCATCGCCGGGATGTCCGAATCCACTTCCGGATTCAGCGACAGCACGGTGGCGACGATTTGCACGTCATGGTAGAAGCCTTCCGGGAACAGCGGGCGGATCGGGCGGTCGATCAGGCGGCTGGTCAGCACTTCCTTCTCGGACTGCTTGCCTTCGCGCTTGAAGAAGCCGCCCGGGATCTTGCCGGCGGCGTAGGTGCGCTCCAGATAGTCCACGGTCAGCGGGAAGAAGTCTTGGCCCGGCTTGACGGACTTGCCGCCCACCACGCTAACCATGACGACGGTGTCGTCCACGGACACGACTACGGAACCGGACGCCTGGCGGGCGATCTCACCGGTTTCGATGGTGACGGTTTGACGGCCGAACTGGAAGGTTTTGGTGATCTTGTTGAACACTTGGGTTTTCCTATTCTTGGTTCGATTGCTAAAAATGCGAGTCGAAAAAACAACGGGAACCCCTATAAATTCTGACCTGGAATGTTAGATCGGAATTTGTAGAGGCTCCCCCCGTTGTGACAATAAAAACTCGCAAACTGCCGGTGTGAAAAAGTCGCAGCAAGCTGCGACTTTTTCAGAACCGTATACCGATTACTTGCGCAGGCCCAGACGGGTGATCAGCGCGCGGTAGCTATCAGCGTCGGTGCGCTTCAGGTAGTCCAGCAGACGGCGGCGACGGCTAACCAGCTTCAGCAGACCACGACGGCTGTGGTGGTCCTTGGTGTTGGCCTTGAAGTGGGGGGTCAGGTCGTTGATGCGTGCGGTCAGCAGGGCCACTTGAACTTCGGACGAGCCAGTGTCGCCTTCAGCGCGTTGGAAGCCTTTAACGATTTCTGCTTTTTGAGCGGCGGTCATTGCCATTTGGATTACTCCATTTCAGTAGGGGGTTTGAAAACCCGACAAGTGCGGCGAGCCGGAAAGCCCAACCCATTCCACACTCCGGTAGTTCGCGAATCAGGCCGAGGCCTGGTTCGCCAGGAGCCGGATCGGATGCAGGCGGCCATCGCCGCGCGCCTCTCCCAGCCCCAGAAATTTCCGGGACGATTGCTCGTAAACCCGGAAACGCTGCATTTTCTCACACTTTTGTTCAAAACGCACGGGTTGGCCGTGCAGAAACTTGCCCGCTTCCCCATCCGCCAGTTCCTGCTGCGGGAATTGCGCCACCAATACATCAGCCGGCAGCAGCAGCGCCTCGCGCGCGGGCATCTCCAACTGCTCCAGCTCGGCCAGGCCATGCGCTTGCTCCAGGCTGAAGCCGCCGGTGGCGGTGCGGCGCAGCGCGGTCAGGTGCGCGCCGCAGCCCAAGGCTTCGCCGATGTCGCAGCCCAAGGTGCGGATATAAGTACCCTTGGTGCACAACACGTCGATCTCGGCCGACACGCCATCAAAGGACAACAGCTCCAGCTGGCGGATGGTGACCTGGCGCGCCTCGCGCGGCACCTCGATGCCGGCGCGCGCGTATTCGTACAACGGCTTGCCCTGATGCTTCAGCGCCGAATACATCGGCGGCACCTGGCTGATCTCGCCGCGGAAACGCTCCAGCACCGCTTCCAGCTGTTCGCGGTTGAAGCTGACGGGCCGCTCGGATACCACCTCGCCCTCCACATCGCCCGTCGTCGTCACCACGCCGAACTTCACCGTGGCGCGGTAGCCCTTGTCCGCGTCCAGGAGATAGGACGAAAACTTGGTGGCTTCGCCCAGACACACCGGCAGCAAGCCGGTGGCCAGCGGGTCCAGCACGCCGGTATGGCCGGCCTTGGCGGCATTCAGCAACCAGCGGGCTTTCTGCAGCGCGTTGTTGCTGGAGATGTCGTAGGGTTTGTCGATCAGCAGCACGCCATCAATGGGGCGGCGGTTGCTGCGCGGCTTGCTCATTCGGCCTTGCCCTCGTCCTCGGCGGGCTCGCCCTCGGCCTGGGAGCCGAACTTCTCGGCATCCTCGCGCGCCACCTGGTTGATCAGGCTGGTCAGATGCATGCCGCGCTCGACCGAGTCGTCATAGACGAAGTGCAGCTGCGGCATGCTGAACATCTTGATGGCGCGGCCCAGTTCGTTGCGCAGATAGCCGGCGGAGCTGTCCAGCGCCTCCTGGGTGGCTTCGCGAGTGGAGTCCACCATCACCGTGTAGTACACCTTGGCGTGCGAGTAATCGCGCGTCACTTCCACCGAGGTGATGGTGATCCAACCCGCACGCGGGTCTTTCAGGCCCTTGCGGGTCAGTTCGGCCAGCTCGCGCTGGATCTGCTCGGACACGCGGTCCGAGCGGGAAAAACCTTTTTTGGCTTTAGCCATGATCATTCCAATCGTTACCTTGCGATTCACAAAACCGCTTTAGCCACGAAAACCACGGAAAACACGAAACACAATCACAAGACCGATACTCAGAACGATGCGCAAGCGCGCTCGCTTCAAGCCAGTCTAGTCACCGCAGCCTCCCGGGCGGTCTGGTTCGTGTTTTTCGTGGGTTTCGTGGCACAAACATAAAAAAAGCGAGCGCCCGCCGACCTTTCGGTCAGACCGGCACCCGCCCTTGGCGTCTCAATTACAGAGAGCGCGCAACTTCGACGATTTCGAACGCTTCCAGTTGGTCGCCTTCCTGGATGTCGTTGAAGTTCTTCAGCATCAGGCCGCATTCGTAGCCTTGCTTCACTTCCTTCACGTCGTCCTTGAAGCGCTTCAGCGATTCCAGTTCGCCGGTGTGGATCACCACGTGGTTGCGGATCAGACGGACCGAAGCGCTGCGCTTGATCATGCCGTCGGTCACCATGCAACCCGCGATATTGCCCACCTTGGAAACCGTGATCACCTGACGGATCTCGACGGTGCCCAGCACCTGTTCCTTCTTCTCCGGCGCCAGCATGCCGGACAGCGCGGCCTTCACCTCGTCCACCGCATCGTAAATGATGTTGTAGTAACGGATGTCGACACCTTCGTTTTCCGCCAGCTTGCGCGCCGCCGCGTCGGCTCGGGTGTTGAAGCCGATCACGATGGCCTTGGAGGCGATCGCCAGGTTGACGTCGGATTCGCTGATGCCGCCCACGCCGGAGTGCAGGATGGCCACGCGAACTTCTTCGGTGGACAGCTTCTGCAGG
This sequence comes from Chromobacterium paludis, assembly GCF_008275125.1. Taxonomy (NCBI): domain Bacteria; kingdom Pseudomonadati; phylum Pseudomonadota; class Betaproteobacteria; order Neisseriales; family Chromobacteriaceae; genus Chromobacterium; species Chromobacterium paludis. The sequence continues at coordinate 561,341 of NZ_CP043473.1, read as the reverse complement.
CTGCCGGCCAGCGCCTCGTACGAACCTTGCACGTCGGCCTTGATGATGATGGACAGGGTTTGCACCTCGCCTTCGGACATCTGGGCGAACATGTTCTCCAGCTTGGCGGCCTGCTGCTTGGCCAGACGCACGTCGCGGAACTTGCCGGCGCGGAACAAGGCGATTTCGCGCGCCTTCTTCTCGTCGGCCAGCGCCATCGCGTCTTCACCGGCTTGCGGCACGTCGGACAGACCCAGGATTTCCACCGGGATGGCCGGACCGGCCGACTCGATGGCCTTGCCGTTCTCGTCCATCATGGCGCGGACGCGGCCGAAGGCGGTGCCTGCCAATACCACGTCGCCCTTCTTCAGCGTGCCGGATTGAACCAGCAGCGTGGCGACCGGACCGCGGCCCTTGTCGAGGCGGGCCTCGACGATGATGCCCTTGGCCAGGCTGTCCACCGGAGCCTTCAGCTCCAGCACTTCGGCTTGCAGCAGGATGGCTTCCAGCAGCGCGTCGATGTTCAGGCCCATCTTGGCCGACACTTCGACGAACTGGGTGTCGCCGCCCCAATCTTCCGGCACCACTTCATGCGCCACCAGTTCCTGGCGGATGCGCTCGACGTTGGCGCCCTGCTTGTCGATCTTGTTGACCGCCACCACCATCGGCACCTTGGCCGCCTTGGCGTGGTGGATCGCTTCGATCGTCTGCGGCATCACGCCGTCGTCGGCCGCCACCACCAGCACCACGATGTCGGTAGCCTTGGCGCCGCGGGCACGCATCGCGGTAAACGCTTCGTGACCCGGGGTATCCAGGAAGGTGATCATGCCGCGCGGGGTTTCCACGTGGTAGGCGCCGATGTGCTGGGTAATGCCGCCGGCTTCGCCCGCCGCCACCTTGGCGCGACGGATGTAGTCCAGCAGCGAGGTCTTGCCATGGTCGACGTGGCCCATCACGGTCACCACCGGGGAACGCGGACGCTCGACCACTTCCACGGTCTCGCCGCCGGTCACTTCCAGGTAGGCTTCCGGATCGTCCGCCTGAGCGGCCTTGCCGACGTGGCCCATTTCTTCCACCACGATCAACGCGGTTTCCTGGTCCAGCACCTGGTTGATGGTGACCATCATGCCCATCTTCATCAGGGTCTTGATCACTTCAACCGCCTTAACCGCCATCTTGTGGGCCAGTTCGGCCACGGTGATGGTTTCCGGCACCAGAACCTCATGCACGATGGGTTCGGTCGGCGCCTGGAAGGCATGCTGGTTATTGCCTTGCTTGTTCTTGCCCTTGCCGCCTCGCGACTTCCAGTCGCCGCCGGCGTCGCCGCCGCGGGTCTTCAGACCACGGCCGCCCTTCTTGTTGTCGTCCCAGCGGTCGCCGCCCTTCTTATTGCCGCCGCCTTTCTTGGCATCCGGACGACCGGCCACGGTAGCCGGAATCACCGGCGCGCCGGGCACGGCTGCAGGAGCCGGACGCGGACCGCGGTCGCCGGCGCCTGCCGGGCGCGGGCCACGGTTGTCTCCGCCCGGACGCGGGCCACGATCGCCAGCCGGACGCGGACCACGGTCGCCGGCGCCTGCCGGACGCGGACCGCGGTTGTCGCCAGCCGGACGCGGGCCGCGATCGCCCGCCGGACGCGGACCACGATCGCCGGCGCCTGCCGGACGCGGGCCACGGTCATCGCGACGGTCGTCACGGCGTTCCTCGCGACGCTCTTCGCGCTGCGGTTCGGCAACCGGGGCCGGCGCGGGAGCCGGCTGCGAGGCGGCCAGCTTGGCGGCCTGGCGGCGCTCTTCGCGCTCGATCTTTTCGCGCATCAGCGCTTCCTGACGGGCGCGGAAGGCGGCCTGGCGCTTTTCCTCGGCCTCGCGCGCGGCGATTTCTTCCGGCGACAGGATGGAGGCGACGGTGCGCGGCGCCGGCGCGGCGGCCGGCTTAGGCTCGGGCTTGGCCTCAACCTTGGGTTGGGGCTTGGCCTCGACCTTAGGCTCCGGCTTAGGCTCGGGCTTCGGCTCCGCCTTGACCTCAACCTTAGGCTCCGGCTTGGGCTCGGGCTTGGCTTCCACCGGTTTGGGCGCTGCCGGGGCCGGCTCAGCCGCCTTCGGCGCCTGCGCCTCTTCCGGACGCGCCACCACGCGCTTCTTGCGCGTTTCCACGGTCACGGTGCTGCCGTCAGCCTTCCTCACCTCGGAGGTGGACTTGCGAGTCAGCGTGATGCCGCTGTCCTCGCGCGCGCCATGCGAGCGCTTCAGGTAGTCCAGGAGCTGGGACTTGTCTTGCGCCGACAGGGTGTCTTCCGGCGAGCGCTTGCTCACACCCGCGGCGCGCAGCTGTTCCAGCAGGCGTTCCGGCGTGAGATTCATCTCGCTGGCAAATTGTTTTACATTCGTCAAAACCATTCGTCTTCCCAAATTCCGTAAATACTTCCCGAGAAAGCCTTACTGGTTGAACCAGTGTTCGCGCGCCTTCATGATGATGGCGCGTGCAGCTTCCGCTTCCATGCCGGTCATGTCCACCAGGTCGTCCACGGCCAGGTCGGCCAGGTCGTCGCGGGTGGTCACGCCGCCTGCGGCCAGCTTGCGAACCAGCTCGGCGTCCAGGCCTTCCATGTCCTTCAGGTCTTCCGATACGTTTTCGACCTGCTCTTCGGACGCGATGGCCTGAGTCAGGAGCGCATCACGGGCGCGGCTGCGCAGCTCGCCCACCAGCTCCTCGTTGAAGCCTTCGATTTCCAGCATTTCTTCCAGCGGCACATAGGCCACTTCTTCCAGCGCGGCAAAGCCTTCATTCACCAGCTTGGCTGCGATGTCTTCTTCCACGCCCAGCGCGCTGACAAACAGCTGGCGCAGCGCGGCGTCCTCGGCCTGGTGCTTCTCTTCGGCCTCGGTCACGGTCATGATGTTGAGGTACCAGCCGGTCAGCTCGGCAGCAAGCTTGACGTTCTGCCCGCTGCGACCGATGGCCAGCGCCAGCTGTTCTTCCTCGACGATCACGTCCATGCTGTGATTGTCTTCGTCCACCATGATGCGGCTCACTTCGGCCGGCGACAGGGCGTTGATGACGAACTGGGCCGGTTCCGGCGCCCACAGCACGATGTCGACGCGCTCGCCCGCCAGTTCCTGGGTCACGGCCTGGACGCGGGAGCCGCGCATGCCGATGCAGGTGCCTTGCGGGTCGATGCGGGCGTCGTTGGCCTTGACCGCGATCTTGGCGCGCATGCCCGGGTCGCGCACGGCGGCGCGGATTTCCAGCATGCCTTCTTCGATTTCCGGCACTTCCAGCTCGAACAGCTTGGTCAGAAACTCCGGCGCGGTGCGCGACAGAATCAGCTGCGGGCCGCGGCCCTGGCGATCAATGCGCAACAGGTAGGACTTCACGCGGTCGCCCACGCGCAGGTTTTCCTTCGGGATCATCTGGTCGCGCGGCAGCACGGCTTCCAGCTTGCCGCACTCCACGATCGCGTTGCCGCGCTCGATGCGCTTGATGGTGCCGATCACCAGATGCTCGCGGCGCTGCAAAAACTCGTTCAGCAGCTGTTCGCGCTCGGCGTCGCGGATGCGTTGCAGGATCACCTGCTTGGCGGTCTGCGCGCCGATGCGGCCGAACTCGACGGCTTCCATCGGCTCTTCGATGACTGCGCCCACCTCGATGCGGGGATCGCGGTCGCGCGCGTCGATCAGGCCAATTTCCTTGCTATCGCTCTCTACAAGCTCGTCCTCCACCACCGTCCAGCGGCGGAAGGTCTGGTACTGACCGGTATGGCGGTCGATCTCGACGCGCACATCCATCTCATCATCGGTAAACTTCTTTTTGGTTGCCGAGGCAAGCGCCATCTCAAGGGCGGAGAACACCACATCCTTGCTGACATTCTTCTCGCTCGCCAGGGCATCCACCAGCAACAAAATCTCGCGACTCATGCATTCCTCTCCGAATTTTGTCCTTTAGCGCGGGCTATCGTCGTTCAGGCATCAGAACTCAGGCTCGAGGCGAGCCTTGTCGATGTTGGCGAACGGAATCACCACGATGCGGCCATCCACATCCAGCTTCACGGAGCCGTCCTCGACCCCGGCAAGACGACCGGTAAATTTCTTCTGCTGCTCGATCGGCATGCGCGTCTTGATCTTGGCGAGCTGACCGGCGAAACGGACGAAATCGGCTTCCTTCTTCAAAGGACGATCCAGGCCCGGCGAAGACACCTCCAACCGCTCGTAGTCCACGTTTTCCACCATGAACAGCCGGGTCAGGTGATTGCTCACCAGCACGCAGTCTTCCACGGTAATGCCACCGGGCTTGTCGAGAAACACGCGAAAACCGCCACCCGGGGTCATTTCAAAGTCGACCAACTCGTAGCCAAGACCCTGCAGGGTGTTTTCCAGCAGCAAACGAACATCCATTGCTTTTTCCACAAATAAAAAATGGGCGAAACGCCCATCCCTAACCGCTGCGATTGTAACCTATTTCCCAAAAAAAGGAAACCTGCCCGAGACTTGCGCAACCAGTGCCCTCCCCCGGCCATGCCAGACAATTTTTGCGAGAGTTTTTCAGTTACGGTACATTACCGCGATCAAACCATAGTTTGACCGCAGCGGCCGTTCGCAGGCCGCCAAGACAACGATAGAAAAAAACAGCGACTCGACACATGAAATCGCCTCCGGCGCGCGCCGGGACGAAGCTCGCTATATACGCACGACGGAGAAACGCGGATTTATGGATAAGGTGTGGCTTAAAAACTACCAGGCGGGCGTCGCCCACGAGATCGACATCAACCAGTTCCAATCGGTCATCGAGGTGTTCGACCGCAGCGTCAAGAAGTTCGGCGACCGTCCGGCCATGGCCTGCATGGACAAGGTGCTGAGCTATGCGGAGCTGGACGCATTGTGCGGCCGCTTCGCCTCCTTCCTGCAACACAAGCTGGGCCTCAAGAAAGGCGACCGCGTCGCCATCATGATGCCCAACCTGCTGCAGTATCCCATTTCGGTATTCGGCACGCTGCGCGCCGGCGGCGTGGTGGTCAACGTCAATCCGCTGTATACCCCGCGCGAGCTGGAACACCAGCTGAAGGACGCCGGCGCCGAGACCATCGTCATCCTGGAAAACTTCGCCGGCGTGCTGGAGCAGGTGCTACCCCGCACCCAGGTCAAGAACGTGGTGATCGCCTCCATCGGTGACATGTTCGGCTTCCCCAAGCGCCAGCTGGCCAATTTCGTGGTGCGCAAGGTCAAGAAGATGGTGCCGCCGTGGCATATTCCCGGCCACATCCGCTTCAACGACGCGCTGGCCGCCGGCGCGGCCAAACCGTATGACAAGGTGGCGCTGGGCCACGACGACATCGCCTTCCTGCAGTACACCGGCGGCACCACCGGCGTGGCCAAGGGCGCCGAACTGCTGCATCGCAATATCGTCGCCAACATGCTGCAGGCCGGCAGCTGGGTGAATACGCTGGTGCGCGAAGGCCAGGAGGTCATCGTCACCGCCCTGCCGCTCTATCACATCTTCTCGCTGACCGCGAACCTGATGGTGTTCACCGAGCTGGGCGCGCTGAACGTGCTGATCCCGAATCCGCGCGACATTCCCGGCTTCATCAAGGAAATGCGCAAGTACCCGATCACCTGCATCACCGGCGTCAACACCCTGTTCAACGCGCTGCTGAACAACCCCGAGTTCTCCAAACTGGACTTCTCCACCTGGCGGCTGACGCTGGGCGGCGGCATGGCGGTGCAGAAGGCCGTGGCCGATAAATGGAAGGCCGTTACCGGCGTGACGCTGGCCGAAGCCTACGGCCTGACCGAAACCAGTCCGGCCGCCTGCATCAATCCCATGGATCTGAAGGAATACAACGGCACCATCGGCCTGCCGATTCCCTCCACCGAAATCGAGATCCGCGACGCCGAAGGCAAGCCGGTCGCCCAGGGCGAACAAGGCGAGCTGTGCATCCGCGGCCCGCAGGTGATGCGCGGCTACTGGAAGCGCCCGGACGAAACCGCCAAGGTGTTGGGCGCCGACGGCTTCCTCGCCACCGGCGACATGGCCATGATCACGCCGGAAGGCTTCGTCAAGCTGGTGGACCGCAAGAAGGACATGATTCTGGTGTCCGGCTTCAATGTGTATCCGAACGAGATCGAAGACGTCGTCGCCAGTCATCCGGGCGTGCTGGAAGTGGCCTGCATCGGCGTGCCGGACGACAAGTCAGGCGAAGTGGTGAAGGTGTTCGTGGTCAAGAAGGATCCGGCGCTGACCGATAAGGACATCATCCGCCATTGCCGCGAAAATCTGACCGGCTACAAGGTGCCCAAACTGGTGGAATTCCGCAGCGAACTGCCCAAGACCAACGTGGGCAAAATCCTGCGCCGCGCCCTGCGCGATCAGGAAACCGCCAAGCAGGCCTGACGCGGCGCTGCCTGCCCACGCCAACCGCCCTTCACGGGCGGTTTTTGTTTTGTCACGAACAAACACAAGACCAGGGACGGCGGCTAGACTATAGTGGCCTACCCGAAAACGCCGTACAGGACCCGATGCATGTTGATGTTGCCGTTTTTCAAGGTGATGGCCGAAAAAAAGGCCAGCGACCTGTTCATGACCAGTTCGGCCCCGCCCATGCTGAAGCTGTCCGGCGAGCTGCACCCCATCAATGACAAGCCGTTGACGGCGGAGATGGTCAAGCAGCTGGCGTACAGCCTGATGAACGAGGCGGAGATCGCCGAATTCGAACAAGAACGCGAGATGAATCTGGGCCATCCCATTCCCGGCCTGGGCAGCTTCCGCATCAATATCTTCTGGCAGCGCGGCTCGGTCAGCATGGTGGTGCGCTACATCGTGCCCAACATCCCCTCGCTGGAAAACCTGCAGCTGCCGGCCACGCTGGGCGGGCAGATCATGCAGAAGCGCGGGCTGATCCTGGTGGTGGGTTCCACCGGCTCAGGCAAGAGTTCCACCGTGGCCGCCATGCTGCAGATGCGCAACCAGAAAATGCGCGGCCACATCCTCACCGTCGAGGACCCGATCGAGTTCCTGCATCGCCACGACCAATCCATCGTCAACCAGCGCGAAGTGGGCTTCGACACCCTGTCCTACTCCCGCGCGCTGAAAAACGCCATGCGAGAGGCACCGGACGTGCTGATGATAGGCGAAATCCGCGACGCGGAAACGCTGATCCACGCCGTCAACTATGCCCAGTCCGGCCATCTGTGCATCTCCACCCTGCATGCCAACAACAGCTATCACATGCTGAACCGCGTGATCAACTTCTTCCCCCCGGAAAGCCGCAACTCGCTGCTGCTGGACCTGTCGGCCTCGCTGCGCGCCGTGGTGTCGCAACGGCTGGTGCCCACCGTGGACGGCGGGCGCGTGCCGGCAGTGGAACTGCTGATCAATACCCCACACATCGCAGAGTTGATTCGCAGCGGCGAGATAGACAAAATCAAGGACGCCATCGAGGGCAGCATGAGCGATGGCGCGCAAACCTTCGAGCAGGCGCTGTTCCAGCTCTATCGCGATGGACGCATCTCGCTGGAAGAGGCGCTCAGAAACGCCGATTCGCCGACCAACCTGTACTGGCTGGTCAATCAATCGAAAGAAAGCGGCAAAGACCCGTCTGGCCCGGACAACGCGGCCAGCTTCGACAGCATACAACTGGACTTGTAAAACCCACCCCATGATTACCCTGTACGGCATACCCAACTGCAACACCGTGAAGAAGGCCCGCCAATGGCTGGCCGACAATGGCATCGACTACCACTTCCACGACTTCAAAAAACAGGGCATAGACGCCGAACGCCTGCAGGCCTGGGCCGCTCAGGTGCCGCTGGCCAAGCTGGTGAACCGCCAGGGCACCACCTGGCGCGCGCTGCCGGACGAGGTCAAAACCGCCGCCGACAGCCTGGAAGGCGCCGTCGCGCTGATGCTGGACAAGCCGTCCGTGATCAAGCGCCCGGTGTTGGAATGGGACGGCAAGGTGGGCGTCGGCTTTGCCGAAGCCGACTGGGCGGAGCGATTCGGCAAATGAGCGCGACGCTGGATCTGACCCGCGAGCTGATCCGCCGCGATTCCGTCACCCCGCGCGACGAAGGCTGCCAGGCCCTGATGATCTCCCGGCTGGAAGCCATAGGCTTCAAGGTGGAGAGGATGCGCCACGGCGAGGTGGACAATTTCTGGGCGCGCAAGGGCGACGCCGGCCCGCTGTTCTGCTTCGCCGGCCACACCGACGTGGTGCCCACCGGTCCGCTGGACAAATGGGACAGCCCGCCGTTCGAGCCCACCGTGCGCAACGGCCTGCTCTACGGCCGCGGCGCGGCGGACATGAAGGCGTCCCTGGCCGCCTTCGTCACCGCCTGCGAACGCTTCGTCGCCGAGCATCCAGACCACCAAGGCTCGCTGGCGCTGCTGATTACTTCCGATGAGGAAGGCGTGGCCGTGGACGGCACCGTCAAGGTGGTGGATGCGCTGGAGGCGCGCGGCGAGAGCATAGATTACTGCATCGTCGGCGAGCCGACCTCGGAGCAGCGCCTGGGCGACACCATCAAGAACGGCCGCCGCGGCTCGCTGTCCGGCCGGCTGATCATCCACGGCATCCAAGGCCACATCGCCTACCCGCAACTGGCGAAGAACCCCATCCACCTGATGGCGCCGGCGCTGGCCGAGCTGGCCGCGACGCGTTGGGACGAGGGCAACGCCTTCTTCCCGCCCACCAGCTGGCAGGTGTCCAACATCCAGGCCGGCACCGGCGCCACCAATATCATCCCTGGCCATTGCGAAATCCTGTTCAACTTCCGCTTCTCGCCGGAAAGCACGGCGGAAAGTCTGAAAGAGCGCGTCTATCAGATACTGGACCAGCACGGCCTGGGCTATGAGTTGCACTGGCAGCTGTCCGGCCAGCCCTTCATCACGCCGCCGGGCGCCCTGACCGAGGCCCTGGGCCGCGCCATCGCCGACGTGGCGGGCGCCCAGGCCGAGCTGTCCACCACCGGCGGCACCTCGGACGGACGCTTCATCAAGCGCATCGCGCGCGAACTGGTGGAGTTCGGCCCCATCAACGCCACCATACACAAGCTCAACGAGTGCGTGGCGGTGGACGACGTGGAGCCGCTGGCCGACATCTACCGCCGCACGCTGGAAGGCCTGCTGCTGGATTGACGCGCCCTTGCGCCGGCCGCGCCGCCGGCGTCGCGGGATGCCTTGCCAAGCCAAGTTCAGTATGATGATGTCAGGGGACGCCCCCTGCACCTTGAACAACAGGCTGCCCGCCATGCTTATGACGGCAAGACAAATCATCATGACCCGCCATTTCGCGCCGCTTCGTCATCCCGTTTTCGCCGCCCGTCCAAGCAGGCCGCGAGCATGAATCCGCCCGCGCCCGCCGCGCCGCCGACGGTCCCCGATCCGCGGGAACGCCAGTTCCGCGCCCACGCCTGCCTGGCCGCGCTGGCAGCCCTCTTCTGCCTGCTCGCCGGCTGGCTGCCCGAACCCACGCTCGCCTCGACCATCTGACTGAGCCATGCCGCCGCGCTCACGCTGCTGGCCGCCGCCCTGCACGCCTCGGCGGCGCTGGCGCGTTGGCGCCGCCGCCGCCAAGCCATGGCGGCCCAACCCTTGTTTAGCGAAGCGCAGCGCCGGCTGGGCCAAGCGCTGGCCCAAGCCTTGCTCAAGCCGCCATCGGCCAAGCGCTCGCGCGGAAACCTGCCATGGCTGCGGGCTCGGCGCTGGGTCGGCCGGCATCTGGGCTGGAGCCTGGTCCGGCTAGCGGCCGGCAGCGCGCTGGCCGGCTTTCCAGCCTGGCTCAGCCTGAGCCAGGCCTTGTCGACGCCTCCCGCTGCCAACCATCCCTGGCAAGCCCTGGCTGCCACCTGCGGCCTGCTTGCCGTCTTCTGCTGCCTGCTGCTGGAACGCAAGCTGAGCCAAACCGCCCGGGACGAATGGCCGGAGGCGCGCCCCCTCGCCGACTTGCTGCGCGGCATCCTGCCCGCGCTGCTATTGCCCTCCTTGATCGCGCTGGCCGCGCTGGCCGGCTACGGCTGGACAGCCGCCGCGCTGCCGCTGGCCGGCGCCTGGATCGCGCTGCTGTGCGCCGAACAACTGCTGCGCAGTCTGCTCCGCGCCTTCCAGCCCCACCAACGCGAACTGCCGCAACGCCCCGTCTTCGGCTGCCTGGCCGCCGCGGTTCTGCGCGGCGGATGGCGCGCGGCGCCGTCCCTGCCCGACGTCCAGCTGCGGCAAAGCTGGGCCTTGCGCTATATGGCCGGGACCGCGCCCCAGCTGCTCGCCGCGCTGGCCGGCCTCGCGTGGCTGCTGAGCAGCCTCAATGTGATAGCCGTGGACCAACGCGGCATTTACGAGCGCTTCGGCCAGGCGGCCGCCGTCTGGCAACCCGGCTTGCACCTGGGCCTGCCCTGGCCTCTGGGCGCGGTCAGGCTGATAGAAAACGGCGCCGTCCACCAGATGGGCGTAGGCCTGTCGACCCCGGCCACAGCCGACCAGGACCGGCTATGGGACGGCAGCCACGGCGCGGAAACCATGCAATTGATCGCCAGCGGCCAGGGCGAGCGCCAAACCACGCAGTTGATGGCGCTGGACGTCAGGCTGGTCTACCGGCTAGGCCTAAGCGACCGCGCCGCGCTGGACAGCTACCGCCAGGCCGACGCGCCCGGCCTGCTGCGCGACATCGCCGGCCAGGCCATTCTGCACGCCTTCGCTTCGCAACAGCTGGACGCGCTGCTGGGCGCCGAGCTGGCCGGCGTGTCCCGACAATTGCGCCTGCAAATCCAGTCCCGTTTGGACGCGGCCGACAGCGGGCTGGAGCTGCTGGCGGTGGTGATTCAGTCCATCCATCCGCCGGCTGCGGCCGCCAACGCCTACCACAATGTGCAGGCGGCGCAGATCCAGGCGCAAGCCAATGTGGCGCGCGAGCGCGGCCAGGCCGTGCGCGCCCTCAGCGCGGCCCGGCAGCAAGCACGCCTGGCGCGCGACGAAGCCAGCGCCGCCGCGGCCGAGAAACTGGCCGCCGGCCAAGCCGCGTCCATCGCCTTTTCCGCAGACCGCCAGGCCGCGCAGGCGGGCGGACAGGCCTTCCTGCTGGAGCGCTATCTGCACCGGCTGCGCCAGGGCCTGGCCGGCGCCAGCCCCATCATCATCGACCATCGCATAGACCCGTCCGGCATGCCCATGCTGGACCTGCGTTCCAACGCCAATCCCGCCGGCCCGCCCCTGGCCGCGCCTGACGGCCGCCATTGAGGAGAGCGTCTTGACACCTCACGCCCACGAACATCATGAAGCGCGCGACGCCCGGCCGCCGCGCCGTTGGCCGCGCCTGGCCGGCGCCCTGGCCCTGATCCTCGCCCTGCTGTCCTGCTGCATGCTGCAGGTGCGCTCCGGCGAGGCGGTGGTGATCACCCGCTTCGGCGATCCCGCGCGCGTTCTGCTGCGGCCCGGCCTGGCCTGGCGCCTGCCCCAGCCCTTCGAGAGCGCGGTGCCGGTGGACCTGCGGCTGCGCGCCACCTCCAGCGGCCTGCAGGACGTGGGCACCCGCGACGGCCTGCGCGTAATCATGCAGGCCTATGTCGCCTGGCAGGTGCCGGCCGACCCCGCGCACATCGCCCGCTTTCTGCGCGCGGCGCGCAACCAGCCGGACGAAGCGGCGCGGCAGATACGCACCTTCGTCGGCTCCGCCCTGGAAACCAGCAGCAGCGGCTTCGCGCTGGGCAGCCTGGTCAATACCGACCCCTCGCAACTGCGCCTGGCCCAGTTCGAACAACAGCTGCGGCGCCAATTGTCCCAGCAACTGCTGGACAGCTACGGCGTGCGCGTGGTCGATGTGGGCCTGGAGCGGCTGACCCTGCCGGCCGTCACGCTGGACGCCACCGTGGCGCGCATGCGCGCCGAGCGCGACACCTTGGCCGCCGAACGCACCGCGGCCGGCAACGAACAGGCCGCGGCCATCCGCGCCGACGCCGCGCGCGACGCGCGCGTGCTGCGCGCTAACGCCAGCGTGGAGGCCGCGCGCATCGAGGCCCAGGCGCAAGCGGAGGCCGCCCGCGTCTACGGCGCGGCCTATCAGAGCGACCCTGCCCTCTATCGCACGCTGCGCTCGCTGGACACCCTGGACCACATCGTCAACGCCAATACCCGGCTGATCCTGCGCACCGACGCCGCGCCCTTCCGCGCCTTGGTGGAAGGCCCTCCAGGACTGGAGGCCAAGCCGGCCAAGGCGGGCAAACGATGAAACCCTCCCCCGCCGACGCGCCGCTGGCCCAATCGCTGCGCCTGGCCTACCTCCTGCTGATGGCCGCGGCCGCCTTGAGCGGCCTGGCCTGGCTGCTGGCCCACGTCCGCTCCATCCCGGCCGACAGCCAGGCCGTGGTTTGGCGCTTCGGCGCCATAGACCGCGTGCGGCATGCCGGACTGCTGCTGGCCTGGCCCAGCCCGCTGGAGGAAGTGACGATGCTGCCCTCGCCGGAAACGGTGCTGCAGCGCCGGGTCGCCCTGCTCGCGCGCGACGGCGACGCCGCCCAACTGGACGACGAGGACATGCCGCTGGCCCAGATGGGCGACCGCCTGGCCGGCTCCGGCTATCTGCTGACCGGCGACCTGGCCGTGGTCCAGCTCAGCGCCACCGTCTATTACCGCATCGTCGATCCGTCCGCCTACGTCCTGCAGGGCGGGCAGGCGTTGCCGCTGCTGGACCGGGTGGTCGCCGCCAGCGCCCTGAAGCTGTGCGCCGGACGCGGCCTGGAATCCATCCTGGCCACGCGCGAGGCCAGGCTATCCTCCGCCAACGCGGCAGAGCGTGAACGGCTGCGCGCCGAACTGGCCCAGGCCAGCAACCAGGCGCTGGATGCCCTGCAAAGCCGCGGCGCCGGCTTGGGCCTGCAGGTGGCGCGCATAGACTTGCAGTCCGCGCTGCCGCGGTCCGCGCAAGCCGCCTTCGACGACGTGCTCACCGCCGACCAGACCGTGCAGCGCCAGCTGGCCCAGGCCAGCACCGCCGCCGCGCTGGGGAAACAGCAAGCCCGCGCGGCCGTTGACAGCCAGTTGGCCAATGCCCGCGCCCAGGCCGGCGAGCGGCTGTCGCTCGCCCGCGCCGAAACCAGCGAAATCGCCGCGCTGGCTCCCGGCATGCGCGCGCCGGCGGGCGCGGAACGGCTGCGCCAGCTCTACCTGGAGCGTATGCAGGCCGTGCTGGCAAAGGCCGGCAAGGTCACCACGGTGGACCCGGCCGGCAGCGGCCGGCTCATCCTGCCCGGGGAGAAGCCATGAGCGGCTGCGCCCATCACGCCTCCCCCTTGCTGGACGCGGCCGAGCAGCGCCGGACTGGCCGCCGCCTGCTGCTGACCATGCTGGCCGGCGGCCTGCTGCTGCTGGCCGGCTGCTGGCATTTGTTCGTCGCCAATGGCGACGCGCTGGCCCGCTTGTTGGCCGGCGCGGCCTCCCTGCTGCTGGCCGCGCCCACGCTGCGCGCCGCCTGGCATGGCCTGCGCCAGCCCGATCTGCACGGCCTGGCCGACCTGCTGGTGGCCCTGGCCATCGTCGGCGCCTGGGCGGCCGGCGACCTCGCCAGCGCCGCCCTGCTGCCCATTCTGATGGAACTGGGCCATGTATTGGAAGAACGCAGCCTGCTGGGCTCGCGCGAGGCGATACGCGCGCTGGCGGAACTGGGCCGGGGCCGCTGCCGCCGCCTGCTGCCGGACGGCGTCGTCGAAGACGCGGACAACGACAGCCTGGCGCCGGGCGACCGGCTGGACATCCGCGCCGGCGACCGCATCCCGGCCGACGGCCTGGTGCTGGAAGGCCATGCCAGCCTGGACGCCTCCCCCGTCACCGGCGAGGCCTTGCCGCAGGACGTCGCGCCCGGCAGCCTGGTCTACGCCGGCGCGCTCAGCCTGGACGGCGCGCTGCGCATCGAGGTCAGCCGCGTCGGCTCCCAGTCGGCGCTGGGACGGGTCATCGCGCTGATGCAGGCGGCCGAATCGTCCAAACCGGCCATCACCCGCTTCATCGAACGCCACGCCTCGGCCTATCTGACGGTGGCGCTGGCCGTGGCGGCGATCGCCTGGTTCGCCGGCGGCGGCAGTCAGGCCGCGTTGGCCGCGCTGGTGGCCGCCTGCCCCTGCGCGCTGGTGATCGCCGCGCCGTCTACGGCGGTGGCCGGCGTGGCGGCGGCGGCGCGCCACGGCATCCTGATCCGCGGCCCGGCGTTTCTGGAAGAGCTGGCCGACGTCGACACCCTGGTGATAGACAAGACCGGCACGCTGACCGATGGCCGGCTGGCCGTGCAGCGGACGGACATCGCGGCGGATGCCGGCGAGCCGGCGCCGGAACGGCTGGCCGCCAGTTTGGCCGCCGCCAGCAGCCACCCGGTCAGCCGCGCGCTGGCCGCGCTGGGCGGCGACGCTCCGCCGCTGCCGCTAAGCGGCATCCGCGAGACGCCGGGCATGGGCCTGCAAGCCGACAGCGCCTGGGGACAGCTGGTGCTGGGTCGGCCGGAATGGCTGAGCCGCCGCGGCTGCCCGGCGGAGCCGCCGCAGGCCGCCGGCAGCCTGGCCGGACTGGCGCGGGACGGCCGCTTGCTGGCCTGGTTCCACCTGGCGGATAGCCCGCGGCCGGAGGCGGCCCAAGCCCTGGGCCAATTGCGCGCGCTGGGCCTGGAGCATCAGTTGCTGCTCAGCGGCGACCGCGCCGACGCCGCCCTGCCCCTGGCGCGGCAACTGGGCATGGACCAGGCCGAGGCGCAGGCGCTGCCCGAGGACAAACTGGCCCGCGTGCGGGCAGAAATCGCCGCCGGCCGCCGCCCCTTGGTGGTGGGCGACGGCATCAACGACACGCTGGCGCTGAAGGCCGGCGCGGTGGGCGTGGCCCTGGGCGCGCGCGGCGCCGACGTCGCCGTGGCGGCAGCCGACGTGGTGTTGACCGGCAACAACCTGCTGCGGCTGGCCACCGCGATCCGCCTGAGCCGGCGCTGCCGCGCCATCCTCCAAGCCAATGTGCTGTTCGGCCTGGGCTGGTCCGCCGGACTGACCGCGCTGGCCGCCGCGGGCTGGCTGGGGCCGGCCGGCGCGCTGAGCGCGGCTCTGCTGCATAATGTCGGCACCGTGCTGGTGATGGCCAACTCGGGACGCATCCTGCGCTACCGCGAGGACTGAGCGACGCCCCCGCCGCCGGACTATGCTGAAAGCCTGCGCGCGGACCGCGGCGCATGCGCGCAGCTTCATGTCCCGGCCGTGAACGCCAACTCCGTCAAGACACGCTAGCATAGCCCGACCATGGAAATCGAAATCGCAAAAATCTTTGTCGCCCTGCTGGTTCTGGTGAATCCGCTAGGCGCCATCCCCATCTTCATCAGCCTGACGCCCAACGCCAGCCAGGAAGAAAGGCAGAAAGTCGCCAAGACCACCGCCATCGCGGTAGCCGTGGTGATGTGTTTGTTCGCCGTCGTCGGCCAGACGCTGCTGCGCTTTCTCGGCATCAGCATAGGCTCGTTCCAGGTGGGCGGCGGCATCTTGCTGATGCTGATCGCCATCGCGCTGATGAACGCCAAGCCCGGCCCCACCAAAACCACCAAGCAGGAGCGCGAGGAAGCCGGCCACAAGACCAATATCGCCGTGGTGCCGATGGCCATCCCGCTGATGACCGGCCCCGGCACCATCTCCACCGTCATCATCTACGCCACCACCGCCGCTTCCTGGGTGCAAGTGGTCTATCTCTTGGTCAGCAGCCTCCTGGTGGCGCTGACCTGCTACGGCGCGCTGACCCTGGCCACGCCGTTGACCCGCCTGCTGGGCCAGACCGGCATCAATATCGTCAACCGCGTGATGGGCATGCTGCTGGCCGCGGTATCGGTGGAAATCATCGTGGACGGCCTGTACCGGCTGTTCCCGCAGCTGACCCGCTAAGCCCTTACTCCCGGCCTGCCTTGCGCAGGCCGTATGATTACGTCGACTGCGACGAAGTCATCAGCATCCGGACCCCGGCCCAGCCAAACGCCGCCGCCAGCATGGCTTGGAAAGGGCGGCGCAGCTTGAGATAGCCTTGGCGCGCGGCCTCGGTGGAAAACACCAGCGCATAGCCGCAGAACACCAGCACCGCCACCGCGCCGCAGGCCCAGACCACATGAAAAGCCTGCTGCGCGCCGCCATCCTTAGGCAATGCCAGCGTGACAATGGACAGCCACACCAAAATGGCCTTGGGATTGGCGATGTGCATGGCGGCGCCTTGCGCCAGCCAACGCCAGATGCCATCCTGAGCGGGCGGCACCGCGGCGGCAGGCGCCCACTCGATGGCAGCCGCCTGCCTGGCGGACGATAGTGCCAGATAGAGCAGATAGAACCCACCAGCCAGCTTCATCGCCGTCATCAGCCACAACGCCTCCCGCATCACGCCAGCCAGCCCGCAGGCGGCCAGCCAGCCCCAACATTGCGAACCCAGCGCCACGCCCGCCGCCATCGCCAGCGCGCGCAGCCGTCCATGGCACATCGCCGCGTCCATGATGGCTAGGTTGCTTGGCCCGGGAGTGGCCGCGCCTATCGCATACAAGGACACCGCGGCAATCAAGCCGCCATGCGTCAGATAGTTTTCCATATACAGTCCAAACCATGAAATGCCAAAAGCATCGCCTGCTTGGCGCCTCTAGGCAAGAGCGCAAACCACATATAACGCGGCGGCCGCCCAGACAGCCGGCATCTGTATACATTTTCCCGATGGATTCTGTTCATTGTTTGTACTGATCCCCAGCAGTACAACATGGCCATTCTTCCTAGCCTGGTGGCAGCCATGTCCAAGTCCCTCATCCCGCCCGTTCCGATCAAGATTCACCCGCGCCTGACCCGCGGCCGCTTCAACAACGCGCGCGTCGGCATGGTGCTGTTGACGCAGCTGGTCTTCCTTGGCCTGCCCTGGCTGCAATGGAATGGCCGCCAGGCCGTGCATTTCAATCTGGCCGAACATCACTTCCTGATCTTCGGCCTCAGCCTGTGGCCGCAGGATTTCATCTATCTGGCGGCGCTGCTGGTGGTGTCGGCGCTGGGCCTGTTCCTGTGGACCGCGCTGGCCGGCCGCCTATGGTGCGGCTACAGCTGTCCGCAAACTGTGTACACCCAGATCATGATCTGGATAGAGCGGCTGACCCAGGGTGATCACCTGGCGCGCCGCAAGCTGGACGCCGCGCCGTGGAGCGTGGACAAGCTGGCCAAAAAAGGCGCCGCCCAGCTGCTGATGGGCGCGTTCTCCTTGTGGACCGGCCTGACCTTTGTCGGCTACTTCACCCCCATGCGCGAATTGGCAGTGCTTAACATGGGACCTTGGGACGCGTTCTGGACGTTGTTCTACGCCGGCTTCACCTGGCTGCTGGCTGGCGCGCTGCGCGAAAAAGTCTGCCTGCACATGTGCCCTTACGCGCGCTTCCAGGGCGCGATGTTCGACGATCACACCCTGATCATTTCCTATGACGAAAAACGCGGCGAGCCGCGCGGCAAGGCCCAGGCCAAGAGCGCGAATCCGGCCAAGGGCTGCGTGGACTGCGGCATCTGCGTGCAAGTCTGTCCCACTGGCATCGACATCCGCGCCGGCCTGCAATACGAATGCATAGGCTGCGCCGCCTGCATAGACGCCTGCGACCAGGTGATGGACAAGCTGCAGTCGCCGCGCGGGCTGATCCGCTATACCAGCGCCCACGCGCTGCAGGGCAAGCCGGCAGCCGCGCGCTCGCTGCACCGGCCGCGCGTGGCGGTGTATTCCTGTCTGCTGGCCGGCATCGTCGCCTTGTCGGCCACCGGCATGGCCTTGAAAAAACCATTCAAGGTGGATGTATTGCGCGACCGCGCCAGCCTGGTGGAGCAAGGCGAGGACGGCCTGCTGCAAAACCGCTACAACCTCCGGCTGATCAACACCACGGAGCAGCCGCAGCGCTACGCTTTGGCGGTGGAGGGCCTGCCCGGCATCCGGCTGGAACACGCCGGCCAGGTGGTGACGGTGCGCCCGGCGCAGACGGAAACCGTGCCGGTGCGCGTGCTGGCCGCGCCCGAACACGCCCCGCGCGGCGCGCATCCGATACGCTTCGTGGTACGCTCCCTATCCGACGACGCCATCGTCCGCGAAAAATCCAGCTTCATCGGCGAATGAGCCGGCAAGGACCGCGCATGAACAAAACCGGCCAACTCAGCCAACGCTTCCGCCACGCCATCGAACAGGGCCAGCTGCGCGCCGGCGACCGCATGCCTTCGCTGCGCAAGGTATGCCAGGACCACAAGATCAGCATCACCACCGCCCAGCGCGCCTATGCCGAGCTGGAGCGGCTGGGGCTGATCGAGTCCCTGCCGCGCTCAGGTTTCCGCGTGCTGGCGCGCGCCGCCGCCCTGCCCGCCTTGCCGCCGGCCGCAGACGGCGCCGCCATCCGCATCGAGCACCTGACGGCCGCCCTGGCCATGCCCTGGGGCTGCCCCTACATCAATCCGGCGCTGATCAACACCACGCCGCTGAACCGCGCCCTCACCCGTGCCTTGCGCGACTACCGCTACGCGCTGGCCGGCAACTCCAGCATCGGCTACGAAGGCCTGCGCCGCGAACTGGCCTTGCGCTATCTGGCCCAGGGCGTGGAGCTGGACGGCGAGGAACTGGTAATCACCTGCGGCGCGATGGAGGCGCTGAACCTGGCGATACGCGCCGTGGCCAAGCTGGCCGGCAACGCCGCCATGCTGGCGCTGACGCCGGCCTTCCCCGCCCTGTTCGACCAATTGGACCAGCTAGGCATTGCCGTCCATACCCTGGCTACGCCGCCCGGCCAGCCGCTGGACCTGGAGCGGCTGGAGCGGCTCATCGTCCAGCACCGGCCGGCCGCCATCCTGGCCATGGCCAATTTCCAGCACGGCACCGGCCTCTGCCTCAGCGAGACCGACAAGCAGGCGCTGCTGCAACTGGCCGAGCACCACCGCATCCCCATCATCGAGGACGACACCTACCGCGAGCTGTACTTCGGCGAAAGCGCGCCCCTGCCGCTGAAGGCCTATGACCGCAGCGGCAGCGTGCTGTACTGCGCCTCGTTCAGCAAATCGCTGGCGCCGGGCTACCGCGTGGGCTGGATCGCCGCCGGCCGCTACCGCGACAGCATCGTCGGCCTCAAGCTTTACAGCTCGCTGTCCACCCCCCTGCCCAGCCAGCTGGCCCTGGCCCGCCTGCTGGCCGGCGGCCAGCACGAGGATATGCTGAGCCTGCTGCGCGGCCGCCTCCAGGCCAACTGGCTGGCCATGAGCCAACAGCTGGCCGCCCATCTGCCCGCCGCCCGCCAAATCCTGCCGCAAGGCGGCTATTTCCTGTGGCTGGAATTGCCGGACGGCGTCGACTGCCGCAGCCGTCTGCCGCAGGCCATGCAGATGGGGATGCACTATGCGCCGGCCGGGCTATTCTTCCGCGACGACGCGCCCGGCCCCAACGCGCTGCGGCTCAATTTCAGCTATTACGATCCCTTGCATCACCGCGACGGCGCGGCCGCGCTGGCGGCGCTGCTGAGCGCCTGAGCCGGCTCAGGCCTCTTCCGCCTGCCGCGCCAGCCAGGCGTATACCTCAGCGACAATGGCGGCGCGCGGCTGGCCCTGGATGCGCGCCAGCCAATACTGCGCGCCGTCCACGGCCGGATAACCCGCCACCGCCTGCAGGCGGCCATCGGACAAGGCCTCCGCCGCCAGCAGCTTGGGCAGGCAGGCCAGGCCTTCGCCGCGCAGCGCGGCGTCCAACAACAGCCTGGCATCGTCATACATGCCCACGCGGCGAAAACCGGCCAGATGCGCGCGGAACAGTTCGCCGGCGCGCGGATCGGTAAAGCCATCCTCCAGACACAACAGTCCCGCCTCGCTCGGCTGCCGCTCCAGCGGCAGCGCGGCCAGCCGATGCGCCAAATCCGGCGCGGCGGCCATCAGCCAACCGTCGCGCAGCCAACGCCGCTCCATCACATCCGGCTGCTGCAAGGGCCGGTCCGCGATCACGATGTCCACGTCTATTTCATCGACAAAACGCGCGCTCTCGTCGGTGGACAGCAGCAGGCTCAGCTGCGGCAATGCGCGCCTCAGCTCGGCCAACCTAGGCTGCAGCCAGCCCTGGGCCAACGCGGCCGGACACACCAGCACCACCAGCCCCGGGTCCATATAGCCGGCGATGCGCCCCAGCCCGCCCTGTAAATTGTCCAGCGCCCGCCGCACGCTCTGCTGCAGCACCTCGCCCGCCACCGTCAGCTCCACTCCGCGGCCCACGCGGCGGAACAGCGGCTGGCCCAATTGCTGCTCCAACTGCTGCACCTGATGGCTGATAGCCGATTGCGACAGGCACAGCTCGTCCGCCGCGCGGGAGAAATTGCCGTGGCGGGCGGCGGCCTCAAAGCCCAGCAATAGTTTCAGGGAAGGAATGCGCATGTCTAACCATGATGAAAGTTGATTAATTGAGCCAATTATTATCAATTTTCAAAACAGCGGCCACACCGCACAATGCCGCCGACTATGCCTAAACCAAGCAAGCATGAGGAGCCGATGATGAACCGACGCCATTTCCTGCGAAACGCCACCCTGCTGTCCGGCAGCGCCCTGCTGGGCGGCTGCCTGGCCGGCGGCTCCAGCCAGGCTGAAGCCCAAAACGCCGCCGCGCCGAAAGACCGGCTGCAGACCTCCGGCTGGCGCATGCCGGACGAAGCCGAGCCGCACGCCGCCACCTGGATGGCTTTCGGCCCGCGCGCGGAAATCTGGGGCGACAAGTTGCTGGGGCCGGCCCGCAGCCATCTGGCCGGCATCGCCCGCGCCATCTCCCAGTTCGAGCCGGTGCGCATGCTGGCGCCGCAAGAAAACCTGGAACTGGCGCGCCGCCTATGCGGCGACAGCGTGCAATTGATCGCCCAGCCGCTAGACGACTTGTGGATACGCGACACCGGGCCGGTGTTCGTGCGCGACGCGCAAGGCCAATGGGCCGGCGCCGGCTTCAACTTCAACGGCTGGGGCGGCAAGCAATCCCATGCGAAGGACGCCAAGGTGGCGGCGGCGGTCTGCGGCCAAGCCGGCGTCAAGCGGCTGGCCAGCTCGCTCACCTTGGAAGGCGGCGGCCTGGAAGTGGATGGCGACGGCACCGCCATCATCACGGAAAGCTGCGTGCTGAACCGCAACCGCAACCCCGGCGTCAGCAAGGCGGCCTGCGAGGCCGAATTGAAACGTCTGCTGGGCGTGGACAAGGTGATCTGGCTGCCCGGCATCGCCGGCCGCGACATCACCGACGGCCACACGGACTTCTACGCGCGCTTCGTCCGCCCCGGCGTGGTGATCGCCGGCTTGGACAGCGATACCTCATCCTTCGACTACGCCGTGACGCAAAAGCATCTGCAAATCCTGCGCCAGGCCAGCGACGCCAAGGGACGCCGGCTGCAGGTCATCACCCTGCGCGGACCGGACAAGATCCGCCCCGCGTTCGAGAACCGGGAATTCGCCGCCGGCTACGTCAATTTCTACGTCTGCAACGGCGCGGTGATCGCGCCGCAATTCGGCGACGCCGACGCCGACGCCAACTGCCGCGACATCCTGCGCGAGCAATTCCCAAACCGCGAGATCGTGCAGCTGAACATAGACGCGATAGCGGCCGGCGGCGGCGGCATCCACTGCGCGACGCAGCAGCAGCCGGCGTGAAGCAGGCCAATCCGCATTGTTATGGATAGGTTGCTGCGCGCTCATATGGGACGAAGCTGTTCATCCAGAGAGCGCGTTTTCTCAATGACTACATCGCCGGTATGCAGCATCACTTTGCGCTCGACCAGCATCAGCAAGCATTCTTGCTCGGCTAGGCATCCGCAGGAATGGGACTGTAGGGCTGAATAAAATGAAGCCCAACGTTTACCTAAAGAATAGAGCCATGAAATATGATTTCACCCTTCGCGGTAAACGTTGGGCTTCGCAAGCCTATCCCAACCTACGGCTCTGAATTAGCTTGAATGTATTGTTATGCAGCAAGTTCAAGAGACCAGCTTGTCAATCTCAGGGCGAGCTTTGATGTTGAGGGATACAGGGCCAGCAGCAGACTCTCGGAGAACAAGTCCCTGTTGAACCAATTTATCCAAAGCTGCATCAAGATTTTTAACGTCTTTGCAAAAGTGATTTCGCAATGTATCTTGAGCTACTGTCTTTTGCCCCCAAAAGTGTTTGGTATAGAGTTTGAGCAGAATTTGGCGACCAGAAACGTCTATTGCGCCAATTTTTTCAAAGCCCTGAATTGATTCATCTAGGCTTTCTAATATCTTGTCGTAGTCTTCGATACCGAAGTAGTGGCTGTGAGTTCGCCTAACTGTTGCAACGCGCGAAGAACCGATGAGTACAACCTCAAAATTTCTTTCAACAGGAAATTGGTTCTCATAGCGGACATATGCTTCGATTGCTTCATCTGGTGTCTTGCCAACAATGTCCCAACTCACAAACTGTCCAGTATTCCAGTCAAATACAATAATCCAATTATTTATTGGACTGGCACTTCGTCTTTCTTTCTCCGATAGAGTAAGGATGATATCATCATTAACATGGCTATCTATTGCATTAGATGAATCTACATTTCGAATTATTCTTTCCGCATCCTTCTTTGCTACGTCAATTTCGAGTCTTAAACGAGCTGATGGTGTTCTACCCGATTCAATCTCAAAGAAAGCATCAGATAGTTTTTGAAAGTACGAAATTACGATTGAATCACCCTCTCCTTCTTTAAGATGATGCCCATAGATGACGGATGTGCGTTCAATACTCTCAGCCCAATAATGCTGAATCCGACTGCGAATTTGCAACTCTAGCTTTCTGTCGTTGCGTTCAAGAAGAAAATGGACAGAACGATACCCTGTTATATCGCGGCCTTTCTCTCTATAATCCGTTACTCTTTTAAGTTTCAAGTCAACGGTTTTTGAAATTTTATCTTTTAAGAACTGAACAAGTTGGTCCACAAGTTCGTTCTTTTCTACAATTATTCTGCAACCTCCAATATCTTGGAGCTGAGTAAGGCGTACGCTGAGGCGGTTAAGCTTACGGACTATTTGAGGTTTGCGCTTTAGGCGCTGCGCAATGTAATAGTCGTGTCCGTATTCATTGAGCCAGGCTTGAAGTTCCAGAGTGGTCTCTGAAAGCGGTTCCAAATGTGATTTTCTATACTCATCGAAGGCCTCCTCGAGGTCGATCATGTCCTCCACATCGTGAAAGCTGTCCTTCGCAAGCGCATCCCCCGCCTTGTCAATTTTGCTTTTCGTGAGTACCAATGCAATATCCTCCTAGTAGCTAACTTATAATTAGCCACCCGACATGACGGGTGAAAACTCCCATATTTTGGTTTGCAAAAAATATGCCGTCAAGATTTCTCATTAAAATCATCACGACACCAATCGTCTTGCTTCTTGCAGAGACCTAAACTAAACGAAACACGCCACTCACCAGAGGCTGCTGGAAAGCTGTGTTTGCAGGAACAGATTCATGTCCATACTGGGTAAAACACTACCGTTTGCGCGCCGAGCATGGAGATGTGGACAGGATTCGCCGCTTCATTCTATTTCATGGCAAGCGTCCCCCGCGCGGCAGAACAAGTGCTTGCCAATGGCACGAACCGCGGAGGTGCCACGCGCTTGCACCTCCCGCCCCCATTCCAACGTCTAGCACAAAAACGCCCTCCAACCCACAGGGCGGGAAGGCGTGGGCGCCAGGTCGGTACGGCTAGACGTGCAATAGCAGGAAGCGCCGCTCCCAGGGGCTGATCACGTCGAAGTACTCTCGGTACTCCGCCTCCTTGATCGCCGCGTAAGTCTCGACGAAGTGCTCGCCGAACAGCTCCGCCAGCGGCTGGCAACGCAGCAGCATGTCGATGGCGTCGTCCAGGTGGCGCGGCAGCTGGTGCGGCTGTTCGTAGGCGCTGCCGGTCAGCGGCTCAGACGGCTCCAGCTGCTCGCGCATGCCCAGATAGCCGCAGGCCAGGCTGGCGGCCATCGCCAGATAGGGATTGACGTCCACGCCGGCCAGGCGGTTTTCCACCCGCCGCGCTTCCGGCCCGGAGTGCGGCACGCGCAGGCCGCAGGTGCGGTTGTCGTAGCCCCAGCTCAGGTTGATGGGCGCCGAGGTGTAGCGGCTGAGCCGGCGGTAGGAGTTCACGTACGGCGCGAAGAAGGGCATGGCTGCCGGCAGGTACTTTTGCAGGCCGCCGATGAAATGCAGGAAGGCCGGCGACGGTTCGCCATTGTCCTGGCTGAAGATGTTGCTCCCGCTGGCGATGTCCACCACGCTCTGGTGCATGTGCATGGCGCTGCCGGGCTGCCCCTGCATGGGCTTGGCCATGAAGGTGGCGTACATATTGTTGCGGATGGCCACCTCGCGCACCGTGCGCTTGAACAGGAAAACCTGGTCGGCCAGCTGCAGCGGGTCGCCGTGGTCCAGGTTGATCTCCATCTGCGCCGTGCCCATTTCATGGATCAGCGTGTCCAGCGCCAGGCCTTGGGCCTCGCACCAGTCGTACATCACGTCGAAGATGTCGTCGTATTCGTTGACCGCGTCGATGGAAAAGCTCTGCATGCCGGCTTCGGTGCGGCGGGTGCGGCCCACTGGCGGCCGCAGCGGCAAGTCCTCGTCCGGCTGGATTTCCACCAGGTAGAACTCCATCTCTGGCGCGATCACGGCTTTCCAGCCTTTTTCCTCGTACAGTTTCAAGATGCGCTTGAGCACATTGCGCGGCGCCAGGTCCACCGCCTGGCCGTCAAAGCTGTAGCAATCATGGATGATCTGCGCCGTCGGCTCCTTGTTCCACGGCACCGGCCGCAGGGTGCTGGCGTCCGGGATCAGCTTCATGTCCGGGTCCGCCACCGAGGTGAAGTCGCGCTCCGGATAGTCGCCGGTCACTGTCATGGACAGCACGGCCTCCGGCAGGCGCAGGCCTTCGGCGGGGTTATACTTGTGGCGCGGCACGATCTTGCCGCGGGCGAGGCCGGTCATGTCCGGGATCAGACACTCCACCTCGGTGATATGGTTCTGGTCTAGCCATTGATTGATGGTATGGGCACTGTCCATAAAGCCTCTGTTACGTGTGGGCGCCGGAGCTGCCTAGCAGCCGGGCGGGGTTGGCCAGCGTGTTGCGCCGACTGGCCTGGAGCAGGAACAGGCAGCGGTCCGCCAGCAGCGGCAAGCTGGCCGCCGTTGAAAATATGGTGAATGACCGGCGCGGCCGGTGGCGATGCTGCAAAATTTTCGTCCTTTCGTGATCAAGATTGGATTCATTCGGCGTTCAAGATTTTGAACACCATTCCATCCTAGCCAGCTCTCGCGCCGCCAGGCAACGGTCGATGCGGTTTCGATGGTCACACCCGGTCAACATTAGGACAAACAACGCAACAGGACGGCGGCCTGAAACTGCATTAGAATTAAACGATATGAATACCCACGCCCAGGCCGAACCGGCCGCTCCCTCCCCCGCTCCTCGAAAACCGCGCCGCTGGCTACGCTGGCTGGCCCTCGCGCTCGCTTTGCTGCTGGCGTTCTGGGCCTTTCTTGGCCTGGCCGCGCCCAAGCTGCTGCAACAAGGCGCCGTCGACTGGGCGCGCAAGCATGGTCGGCAGCTGAGCATAGACAAGGCAAGCATCGTGCCCTGGAGCATGGAGCTGACGCTGAGCGGCGTGGCGCTGCGCGAAGGCGACGGCCGCCCGCTGTTCCAGGCTCGGCGGCTGTATCTGAACGCGGATCTGTATGCCCTGTTGTTTGGCCGCTGGCAGGCCAGCGAGTTCTCGCTGGACAGCCCGCAGCTGTGGCTGGAGCGCGATGCCGCCGGCCGCTGGAACTGGGAAAAGTTCGCGTCGGACATTTCCGGTCCGGCCCGCCTGGACGCCGGCTCCACGCCGGAAAAACTACCGCGGCTCAAGATAGACGCCATCTATCTGCGCAACGGCCAAATCCGCCTCAGCGACCATGAAGTGGGCCAAGCCGAGCATTTCCGGCTGATGCCGATCAACCTGAGCCTGAGCAATCTGTCCACGCTGGCAGAAAATGGCCGCTACGCGCTGCACGCCGAGCTGGAAGGCGGCGGCCGCTTCGACTGGCGCGGCAGCATGCAGCTGCAGCCCTTGCAGTCCAGCGGCGAGGCCCATGTGCAAAACCTGCCGCTGGCCACCGCCTGGGATTATGTGAAACCCTTCCTCGCCGTGGACAAGCCGCAAGGCGCGCTGAGCGCGGACGCCCGCTACCAACTGGACCTCAGCGGCAAAAAGCCGGAGCTGACCATCTCCTCGCTGCGCGCCGGGCTGAGCCAGCTGAAGCTGAAGGGGCCGGACGGCGCCGAGCTGGAGTTGCCGGAAATGAAACTAGAAGGCGGCGCGCTGGACCTGTCGCACGCCTTGCTGACCATCTCCAGCGTAGAGCTGAACGGCGGCCGCCTCAGCGCCGGCCGCGACGCGCAAGGCCGGCTGAACTGGCTGCGCGCCCTGCCGCCCACGCCGCCCGCCCCAGCCGGCGCGCCCGCCGCCGGCAAACCGTCGCCCTGGATCGTCAAGATAGACAATCTGCGCTTTCAGGACTGGCGCGCCGCTTGGCGCGATCAAACCTTCCAGCGCCCGCTGCTGCTGGAAACCCAGCTGCCCTTGCTGCAGGCCAAGCTGACGCAAGACCCGGAGCGCGGCCTGCGGCTGGAGGGCGCCGGACTCAAACTGGCCGGATTCAGTCTGGCCAGCGGGGGCGGCGCGCCCTGGCTGAGCCTGGCCGGCGCGGAGCTGGCGCCCACGCGGATAGACCTGAGGCAACGCCGCATCCAGCCCGGCGATATTTCCGCCTCCGGCCTGAAGCTCTCGCTGCAGCGCGAACGCAACGGCCAGTTGCAGCTGCAAAAACTGCTGGCGCAACGCAAGCTGCCCGCCGCCGCGCGCGAGTCCGGCCCCGGCTGGCGGCTGTCCTACCCTACGATGCAGTTGCGGGACGGCGCCGTGCATTGGCGCGATCTGGCCCTGCCCCACCCCCTGGACTATCGGCTGGACAATATCGACGCGCGCCTGCAAGCCAGCGGCGACGCCGGACTGGCGCTGGCGCTTTCCGCCCGCGCTGGCAGCGGCGGATTCAACGCCAAGCTCGACATCGACCCCGCCGCGCCGTCCGCGCGCGGCGACATCCAGCTGCGCGCGCTGCCGCTGGCGCCGTTGGCGCCGTACGCCTTGTCCGGCACGCCGCTGAAGCTCACGGGCGGCGCGGCCAGCGCGGACCTGAAGCTGGATGCGGCCTCCGCCGGCAAATGGCGGCTGGACGGCCAGCTCAAACTGGCCAAAATGGCGCTGCAAGAGCCGGGCGAAGCCCTGCCCCTGCTGGGCTGGCACGCGCTGAGCCTGAGCCAGCTGCAGGCCCAGGGCATGCCGCTGAAGGTGAGCATCAACGACGTGCGGCTGGATCAGCCGCGCGCCCGGCTGATCCTGGACCCGCAGCGCCGGCTGAACTGGCAGCGCATTTTCTCCGCCCAGTCCGGCAAGCCCGCCTCCGGCAAATCCTCGCCCTTGCCGCAGGTGGACGTGCGCAGCATCCATGTGCGCAACGGCGCGGTGGAGTTCGCCGATCACGGCATGAATCCGGACTTCGCCACCCGCATGCATCACCTGCGCGGCAGCATTCAGAACCTGTCCACTCACGCCGGCAGCCGCGGCCGCATCACGCTGGACGGCGCGGTGGACCAGTACGGCGAGGTCAAGGTGCGCGGCGCGCTGGCGCCCCTGTCGCCCACCGACAGCACCGACATCTCGCTCAACTTCCATAATCTGGCGTTGAACAGCCTCAATCCGTACTCGATGAACTTCGCCGGCTGGCAGGTCAAGGACGGACGGTTGTCGCTGGAGCTGCGCTACCTGCTGGACAAGCGCCAGCTCAAGGGCGAAAACCGCATCGTGATCGACTCCATCCAGCTGGGCGATGAGCTGAAGGGCGACAAAGGCCCCCACCTGCCGTTGCGCCTGGCCGTGGCCTTGCTGGAAGACAGCAACGGCCGCATCGACCTGGACCTGCCGGTGGCCGGCAGCCTGGATGATCCGCAATTCAGCTACGGCCAGATCGTGTGGAAGGCCATCGTCAACGTCGTCACCAAGGTGGTCACCGCGCCCTTCCGCGCGCTGAGCGCCCTGCTGGGCGGCGAAGGCTTCGACGACATCCGCTTCGTCGCCGGCGAGGCCCACGTCAGCCCACCCGAGCGCGAGAAGCTGGACAAGGTGGCGGAACTGATGGCCAAACGGCCCGGCATGCAGATCGCCATCTCCGGCGGCTACGCGCCGGACGCGGACAGCGCGCAGCTGGCGCGCGCGCGCATAGACGCGGCCGTGCTGGCCGCCGCCGGCCATGCGCCGCAAAACGACGAGCCGCTGCCGGCGCTGGATTTGAAAGACCAGCAGACCCAGGCAGCGATCAAGACCGTCTACGCGCGCAAGATAGGCCGGCTGAAGCTGATCGGCCACCTGTTGAAGCCGGGCGGCCCGTCCGGCGAGGCGCTGGCCACGCTGTTGCGCGACGAAATGCTGGCCGACGAAAAAGTCAGCCAGACCGACCTGCTCAAACTGGCACAGTTGCGTGGAGACAACGCCCGCAAGGTGATGCTGAAACGCCAGCCAGAACTGGCCGATCGCCTCACGCTGGCCGCGCCGCAGAAGACTTCGGCCAACCGCGACGGGGTGGAGCTGGCGGTGAAGATCACTGCGAAATGAGCCCGGAATAGGCTGGCTGCGCTACAATCTCAGCCCGCACCCGACACAACAGCTTGCGTTTCAAACCCGGACGGCGTAACAACATATAGTGTGCTACGCCGTTTTCTCATGCCACGCAACCATGCCGTCGTCGTTGATCACCGATACAGAAGGATGAGCGTTCCATGCAGCAGGAAAACATCGCCGCCATGGCGGAACAGGACATCTCGCGCGAGGTATTGCTGGAAAAATACGCCAAGAACGGCGAACAAAGCGTCAGCGAAGTGCGCCGCCGCGTCGCCCGCGCGCTGGCGGCGCTGGAAACCGACCCGGCCCGCTTCGAGCCGCTGTTTTTCGAGGCGCTGGATCATGGCTTCATCCCTGGCGGCCGCATCAATTCCGCCGCCGGCACCGAACTGTCCGCCACCCTGATCAACTGCTTCGTGCAGCCGGTGGGCGACTCCGTTTCCGAAACTGAACACGGCAAGGTAGGCATCTACCAAGCGCTGCTGCAAGCGGCGGAAACCATGCGCCGCGGCGGCGGCGTGGGCTACAACTTTTCGCGCATCCGCCCCAAGGGCGCGCATGTCAAAGGCACCAATAGCCGCGCTTCCGGCCCCGTTTCCTACATGCGCGTGTTCGACCGCAGCTGCGAGACGGTGGAATCGGCCGGCGCGCGCCGCGGCGCGCAGATGGGCGTGCTGGACATCAGCCACCCGGACGTGGAGGACTTCATCCACGCCAAGGACCAGGGCGACCTGCGCAACTTCAATATCTCCGTGGGCGTGTCCGACGACTTCATGCGCGCGGTGGAAGCCGACGGCGACTGGCAGCTGACCCACGCAGTGCCCCCCAACTCCAGCGCCTTCCCGGACAGCTTCCAGCGCGAGGACGGCCTGTGGGTGTACCGCACCGTGCGCGCCCGCGAGCTGTGGAAGCAGATCATGGCGTCGACTTACGACCACGCCGAGCCGGGCGTGCTGTTCATGACCCGCATCAACCAGGACAACAACCTGTCCTATTGCGAGGTCATCGAATCCACCAACCCGTGCGGCGAGCAGCCGCTGCCGGACTACGGCTGCTGCGACCTGGGCTCGATCAACCTCACCCGCCACGTGCGCGCGCCATTTGGCGACAAGGCCAGCTTCGATTTCAAATCGTTTGAAAAAGTGGTGCGCATGGCCATCCGCATGCTGGACAACGTGCTGGACCTGACCGTGTGGCCGCTGCAGGAACAGGCGCGCGAGGCGCAGAACAAGCGCCGCGTCGGCCTGGGCTTCACCGGCCTGGGCGACGCGCTGATCATGCTGAAGATACGCTACGACAGCGAGGAAGGCCGCCGCTTCGCCGCCCGCATCGCCGAAAGCATGCGCGACGCCGCCTATGACGCGTCGGTGGACCTGGCCGTCGAAAAAGGCGCCTTCCCGCTGTTCGACGCCGATCAGTACCTGGCCGCGCCGCACTGCGCCAGCCGCCTGCCGGAGAAGATCCAGGCGCGCATCCGCAAGCACGGCATCCGCAACTCCCACCTGTTGTCCATCGCCCCTACCGGCACCATCTCGCTGGCCTTCGCCGACAACGCGTCCAACGGCATCGAGCCGCCGTTCTCCTGGTTCTACACCCGCAAGAAGCGGATGGCGGACAACAGCCAGCAAGAATACCTGGTGGAAGACCACGCCTACCGCGTGTGGCGCATGCAGGGCGGCGACACCGCCCGCTTGCCGGATTACTTCGTCTCCGCGCTGGAAATGAGCGCGCTGGACCATATGCGCATGGTGGCCGCCGTCGCGCCCTATGTCGACACCGCCATCTCCAAGACCGTCAACGTGCCGGCCGATTACCCGTTCGCGGATTTCGAAAGCCTGTACCTGGAAGCCTGGCGCAACGGCCTGAAGGGCATCACCACCTACCGTCCCAACAATGTGCTGGGCTCGGTCTTGTCCGTGGAGCCGACGCCCAGCGCCGCCGCCGCGCCGCAAGACCTGTCCGGCGCCGCCAGCGACCCGGACCGCCGCGTCACGCTGAATACCGCGCCCACGCCAGCCCTGTCCAGCCTGAAGTGGCCCAACAGACCCAAGCTGAAGGAAGGCAACCCGTCCTGGACCTTCATGGTGGAAGGCGACGCCGGGGACTTCGCCGTGGTGGTGGGCCATATGGAAAACGGCCGCGCCCAGCCGTTTGAATGCTGGGTCAACGCCACGGACGAGCAACGCGGCCTGTCCGCCATCGCCAAGACGCTGTCCATGGACATGCGCTGCCGCGACCGCGCCTGGCTGGCCGCCAAGCTGGACGCGCTGTCGCGCGCCAACGGCGATAAGCGTTACCGCTTCACGCTGGGCGACAAGACCATCCACGCCACGTCCGCCGCCGCCGCGCTGGGCCAGGTGGTGCGCCACCGCGTGGAACAACTGGGCGCATTGCAACTGGAAGCAGGCGAAGCCACCCCGGTGATGGACGCGCTGTTCGCGCGCAAGGAGCCTAAGTCCGGCAGCGACGGCACCATGAGCTGGTCCGTCGACGTGGTGAACCCGCAAACCGGCGACGACTTCGTGCTGTTCGTCAAGGAACTGGTGCTGCCCAACGGCCAACGCCGGCCGTACTCAGCCTGGCTGGCCGGCGCCTACCCGCGCGAGCTGGACGGCCTGTGCAAGATGCTGTCGCTCGACATGCGCGTCATCGACCCGGCCTGGATAGGCCTGAAGCTGCGCAAACTCTTAAACTACGCCGAGCCGCAAGGCGACTTCTTCGCCCGCATCCCCGGCATGGACAAGTCGCAAAGCTGGCCGTCCACCGTAGCCTACTTGGCGCGGCTGATCATCCACCGCTACGCCATGCTGGGCGTGCTGACCGAGGAAGGCGTGCCAGTGGAGGAAATGGGCGTGATGGCGCCGGAGCAAAGCGACTTGTTCGCCCTGGAAGCCCCTACCCTGCTCAAACCGCTGGCCGGCAAGCCCTGCCCGGAATGCGGCAACCACGCGCTGATCAAGAAGGACGGCTGCGAATTCTGCACCGCCTGCGGCCATGTGGGGGCATGCGGCTAAAACCGCCTTGTGGCGGTCCGGCCCATGCTGAAACTTATGGCGGATCGCCCCGACGGGGCATCCGCCCTACGCGCTAAAGCAAATGCCCAATCGTAGCGAGGGTTGGCCAACGGCCAACCCTCGCCACATGGCTCCCTATCACCATTAAGCCGGCGCGCTATGCGCGGCGCTCTCCACCACGCCGCGCAGCCACTCCAGCGCCGGATCCCTGTCCTTGACCGCATGCCAGAACATCGATAGCTCGA
Source organism: Chromobacterium paludis (assembly GCF_008275125.1). NCBI lineage: Bacteria > Pseudomonadati > Pseudomonadota > Betaproteobacteria > Neisseriales > Chromobacteriaceae > Chromobacterium > Chromobacterium paludis. Next base: position 529,428 of record NZ_CP043473.1, on the reverse strand, counting down.
TTTCAGGCGACGGCAGCGGCAAGGGATGGGCGCGCAGATTCTGGCAATAGGACCAATGCCGGGCCAGGGCGGAAGGCACGCTGGCCAGCGCCGCCACCTCGCGCAGCAAGCTGGGCAGCGCGCTGAATTGCTGTGTGGTGTACTGCACCTGCCGCCGTAAACCACGCTCCTCCAGCAACCGGTCTATGCCGCTCTGGAAAGCGCCGCGATACGTCACCAGCACATGGGGATGGGCGATGTAATCCTGCAGGGTGAGCGGGCCGGCCAGCTTCAGCCCCGCCTCGTGCGAGATGCAGCTGAAGCCCATCCTGGCCAGCGGCATGCTGCGCATCCAGCCCGGCCGCTCCGGCAGCGTCGCCACGCCCAGCTCCATCTCGTGCCTCTCCAGCATGGCCGCGCCTTGGAAGGGATCGGTCGCCTTGACCGCGACGCGGATGCGCGGCGCTAGGCGGCGCAGTTCGGCGAACACCCGCGGCATCAGCCACACCTCCACCCAATCCGGCATGGCCAAGGTGAATGTGCGCTCGGCGTTGGCGGCGTCGAAACGCTCTGGCTGGAACAGCGCAGCCTGCACGTTCTGCAACGCCGGCAGCAGCTCCGCCTCCAGCGTCAAGGCACGCGATGTCGGCTCCATGCCTGCCGCTGTGCGCACCAGCAGTTCATCGTCGAACAAGGCGCGCAGCCTCCCCAGCGCGCCGCTCACCGCCGGCTGGCCAATGAACAGCCGCTCCGCCGCGCGCGATACGCTGCGCTCGCGCATCAGCACCAAAAAGGTCACCAGCAGATTCAGATCCACCGCACGAAAATCTCTTTCGCTGATAGTCATTATCTTTTTAATCGATTTGAATGATGTGACTGCGTATTGGAACATGGCTGCATTCCCGCAAGCAAACTGCTGCGGCACATCATCAGGAGCCAGCATGACTTTCCAACGCCTTCGCGCCCTCTCCGCCCTCGTCGCCAGCCTGGGCATGGCCCTCCCCGCCGCCGCGCTGTTGCCGGCCAGTCCCGCCTACGCCGCCGCGCCGCAGTTGCGCGTCCAGGCGCCCGGTTATTACCGGATGATGCTGGGCCAGTTCGAAATCACCGCCCTGTCCGACGGCACGGTGAAGGTCCCGCTGGACAAGCTGCTGACCAGCGAGCATCCGGAACAGGTGCAGCGCTTGCTGACCGAAGACTTCCAGAAACCCTCGCAGGCGGAAACCTCGATCAATGCTTTCCTGATCAATACCGGCTCCAAGCTGCTGCTGGTGGACACCGGCGCCGGTCATCTATTCGGGCCTAAGGTAGCGGGACAGTTGCCGGCCAATATCCGCGCCGCCGGTTACAAGCCGGAAGACATAGACGCGGTATTGCTGACCCATGTGCATCTAGATCATTCCGGCGGCCTCACCGAGGCCGGCAAGGCGGTCTTCCCCAACGCAGACGTCTATCTCAGCGAGAAAGAGGCGGATTTCTGGCTGCATCCGGCCAATAAGGCCGGGATGAAAGCCGATGGCCAATCGGGCTTCGACCAGCGCAAGGGCTTCGACCAGGCTCAGGCCTCGCTTGCCCCTTACCTGGCGGCCGGCCGAGTCAAAACCTTCGCTTACGGCGCCGAGCTCTTCCCCGGCATCCGCGCCATCGCCGCGCCGGGCCATACGCCAGGCCACGCCTTTTATGAGGCGCAAAGCGAAGGCCAGCGCATGCAGTTTTGGGGAGACGTGATCCACGCCCAGGCCGCGCAGTTTGCCCACCCCGAAGTGGCCATCCGCTTCGACGTGGACTCGCCGGCCGCCATCCAGCTGCGGCGCAAGGCGCTGGCCGATGCCGCCCGGCAAGGCTATTGGGTCGCCCCCGCCCACGTCTCCTTCCCCGGCTTCGGCCATGTCCGCCGCGCCGGCAAGGCATACACCTGGGTCCCCGCCAATTACAGCCTGGACGGACTGAACTAAAACATTATCGAAAACCGCGGCGGCTTGCCTGCAGGACTGGCTATCGTGTAGATATCCCAGGTACGCGATACAGCAGCATCCAAACCACTCAGCAAGCGCCGCCACACCGCCATCATAGACATGACCCGCAGGGAGGAATCCCGGCAAAGCCGGGAGTTCCGCCACGATGCAGCCAACTCGTCACAAATAAAACATCAATCAGTTATCCGGGGTACGCGGTAAAAAACTCTAAAACCCACAGACCATATGATTCTTGATAAATTTTCCCCACACTCCCAAACACCATAGCATCTATTTTAAAAATTCATTCCATTATTACAATTTTTCAGCCCAAAATAAATCATGTAAAACACCACAACTTCTTATGACAAACATTGGACTAAGAAAATCAGAATAGGCCATACTTTATAAGCCATGCCCAAGTTAAAATTCCTTATGGAATGGCTACCATTCTCTCACCACACACATACACATCCAGCTGTCTCACCTCAACCAACGCACTAGAGAACGCATCATTAGCCTTGGCAATCAATACCCCTTCAATCACAGCTTCATTACAATAGCTATACAGACCACCACCAAATGCAGGAACTTTAGCTAAAAGTATTTTCTTTAACTCCGGCACATCCAGATAGATTGCCTTACCCCTTGTTTCAATATCATCTTTACTAGAAACCACGTATCCAACATCTCCTTTCATTACAAAGATGGCTTCAATTGTCACCAACTTTCCAGAAAGGTCTGACATTGCATTAAGTGCTTCATAAACGTTCATACCAAACTCCTATCATGGCTTCTTCCCAGTAAACACAACCTGCCCTGAAAATAAGGGACAGACCACAATTTCCATCAACTCCACCAGATGAAATTATACGAGGTCCGCCCCCCTATTTCTCGGCACGCAGGCGAGTGAGCCCCATCTGTTCGTGCGTGATCGGCTTACCCGTGCCGCCGGTCAACTTGCCGGCCTTGTGGGCTCTGCGCCAGTTGGCGAGCGTCTACTTGGAAATACCCGGGCCATGCGTGAGCTGGACCAGTGGCTTGCTCTCGGACTTAATTTGTCTGGAAACTTCTTGTTGGAATTCTGGCAATGTAACTCTGCCGTGGAATCTTCGCATGCCAGCTTACCGGGCAACGCTTGGCATTCGAAATCTGCGCCCGACCTCAATGCGCCGTTGAGTCCGACTCGCCGCGAGTCAACCATGCGTGGCAATGCAATGGATGTAAGAGCCGCCTTGCAGCATATTGATCAAGCCCACGCTGTATTGCGGGTCTATCGCCAGGCTGCCGTCTGAACACCCCAAGACGCCGTTCTGACGAAGATAATCTTGCGACGCGTAATCCGCGCCATGCATGGACAGGTTGCGCGCCCGCATGCCGGCGTTGTCCTTGCCCATGCCGTCCAGCCGCAAGGACAGGCCATGCGGGCCGAAAAAGGTATCCGAAGCGCGGCATACGCCCAGGCAGGATGCGAGCGAGCCCGCCTCATCGGAAAAACGCCGGCTCCAACGCAGTTCATCGTCCACGACGGATCCGCGGCCATGCGCTACCAGAAAACGCTGGACCGAGCCCTCCAGCGTGTCGAACACGAACAGCCTGGGTTCGGTGGACGGCAGGCTGAAATCCGCTACCGCCCAATACATCAGGCTGGCGCGGGGATGACGTTGCCTTTGAACTTGCAGCATGTCCAACACGGCGATATCAGGCAGATCCTCCTGCCGGCACAGCCGCAACAGCGTTTCTTCCAATGCGCTCATTCGGTCCCCCAGCCTGTCCACCCGGCCTCCTCAAGCCGGCTTTTCATTCTAGTCGCTCCGTCTCATTCCACCGTCCATCTCCACGCAACCATGCCGCAAGTTGCCGGTCCAAGCTCGACGCGGCCAGCGCGCTTATTTACAGTGTTCGACATCAGCCGCCCGGCGGCGATATCCATGAAAAGGAAAGCGATGAAGGCACTTGGCAAGAAAGCGGCCGGCGCGCGGCTGGACAGGATGCGCGCCTCCCCGATGTGGGCGGGCGACGGTTTCCGCAATGTTTATCCCATCGCGCCCGGCCTGCGCGACCCCAATGTGAAAATGCCGTCGCTGAAGGATTTTTTGTGCGGCGGCGAGCGGCGCGTGCCCAGCGGCCATTTGCCGGCGCTGGACCCGCGCCATGCCTGGCGCAAACCGGCAGAATCCGGCCTGCGCGCCACCTGGCTGGGCCACTCCAGCGTCTTGATAGAAATCAACGGCCTCAGGCTGCTGACCGACCCGGTATGGGGGCCGCGCGCCTCGCCGACGCGGCTGGCCGGCCCCAAGCGTTTCCAGCCGGCGCCGGTGAAGCTGAAAGAGCTGCCGCCGCTGGACCTGGTGCTGGTCTCGCATGACCACTACGACCACCTGGACTATCCCACGATACGCGAGCTGGCCAAGACAACCGTGCCCTTCGTCACCTCGCTGGGCGTGGGCGCGCATTTGGAAGCCTTCGGCGTGGCGCCGGAGCGCATCGTCGAGCTGGACTGGTGGGAAAGCTACCAGCATCCCGGCTCCGAACTCACCGTCACCGCCACGCCGTCGCAGCATTTCTCCGGCCGCGGCCTGAAAGACCGCAACGCCACGCTGTGGTCCTCGTTGTCCATCCGCACGCCCAAGCATTCCGTGTTTTTCAGCGGAGATACCGGCCTGACCGGCCAGTTTGCGGAAATCCGCGAGCGCATGGGCGCGTTCGATCTGGTGATGCTGGAAGTGGGCGCCCACCATCCGGCCTGGGGCGACATCCACCTGGGGCCGGACAATGCGCTGAAGGCGCTGGAGCTGCTGGGCGGCGGCGCCTTCCTGCCGGTGCACTGGGGCACCTTCAACCTGGCCATGCACGCCTGGGACGCGCCGGCGGAAGCGCTGCTGGCCCACGCCGAGCGCCACGACACCCGCCTGTTGATGCCGCGGCTGGGCGAGGCCATGGAGCCGGCCCATGCCGAACGCGCCCATGCCTGGTGGCGGACGGTGGATACCGAAGCCGCGCCGGCGCCCGCGCCGCAAACGGAAGAGGCCTTGCCCAAATCCATGCCCTGGCCTTTGGACTAGCCCGCCGCATTCCTCGCCCCAAACGCGCCTCGCATGAGGCGCGTTTTGTCATTAAAGCCGTTGAGGTTTCACCACAAACGAGTACATTAAGCAAAGCTGAAAAATATCAGCGTTTTTTATAAATCAAATAAACATAACGCTGCCGCGGCGGCGCATTGCTTAAGGTATCGACCCAATGAAACCCTCCATCGCCCTCCCCGCGCTGGCCGCCGCCCTGGCCGGCCTCGCCAGCCCCATGGTCCAAGCCGGCGTGTTCGCTCCCTATGTGGATGTCACGCTGTGGCCGACGCCGCAAATCGACAAAATCGGCGTCACCCAGGGCATCCAGCAATTCACGCTCGCCTTCGTCACCGCCCAGAATGGCTGCAACCCGTCCTGGGGCGGCGTGATGCCGATTCCCGGCAACGCCGCCGACACGCAAATGGCGGCCATCGCCTCCGGCATCGCCAACTTCCGCGCCAAGGGCGGCGAGGTGATGCTGTCCTTTGGCGGCGCCAACGGCTTGCCGCTGCAGCAAGCCTGCGCCACGCCCGCCGCGCTGCAAGCCGCTTATCAAAAGGCGCTGGACGCTTACCAGCTCAACCGCATCGATTTCGACATTGAAGGCACCGCCCAGACCGACGCCGCGGCCAACCAGCGCAATTTCGCCGCCGTGGCCGCGCTGCAGAAAAGCTACCAAGCCAAGGGCAAGACGCTGCATGTGTCGCTGACCCTGCCGGTGATGCCCTATGGCCTGACCCAGGACGGGCTCAATGTGCTGAACGCGGCGCTGAAGAGCGGAACCGCGCTCGACACCGTCAATGTGATGGCGATGGACTATGGCCAGCGCAACAGCGATATGGGCGCGGCGGCCAAACAGGCGGCCCAGGCTCTGTACGGCCAGCTGGACGCGGCATACCAGGCCCGCGGCCAGACGCTCTCCGCCCCCCAGCTGTGGGCCAAGATAGGCGTCACGCCCATGGTCGGCCTCAACGACACCCGGCCGGAAACCTTCACCCTGGCCAATGCCGCCAGTCTGGCGGCTTTTGCCTCCGGCAACGGCATCGGCACGCTGGCCATGTGGTCCGTCAGCCGCGATCAGGCCTGCCCCGGCAACGCCGCCAACGTCGGCCCCGCGTGCTCTGGCATCAGCCAAACCGCCTACGCCTTCAGCAATGTGTTCAAAACCGCCGCCCAAAACCACTGGGGCAGCGGCGTGACGCAAGACCCGAGCTACGGCGGCGGCAGTTCCGGCAACGGCGGCCCGGTCAACGGCCAGGCATGGTCGGCCACCCAGATCTACCAGTCCGGCAACCTGGTCAGCTACGCCGGCGCCACCTGGAAGGCGCAATGGTGGACCCAGGGCGACACGCCGGGCCAGGCCGCCGTCTGGCAGCAGCAAGGCGGCAATCTGCAGAACTGGTCTGCCGGAGCCATCTATAACGGCGGCGCCTGCGCGCTGTATCAGGGCAAGAAATACTGCGCCAAGTGGTGGACACAGGGCAGCGTGCCCACCGCCGGCGATCCGTGGGTGCCAGCCAACTAAAACGATGCTTGTAAAAAAAGGCCGGCGTTTCCCGGCCTTTTGCTTTGCATCACACCTTAGCGTCGCTAACAAAAATCCTGACGCGGCGTTGCGCCGACTTGCCACAGACGCAAAACTGATTTTTGTTGGCCACGCTTAGACGATGCCTCCTTTTTGGCTGACGCTTGCAAACAACCGCTCAAGCGCCGGTATCGGTCTCCACCAGCTGGGCCAATTGATTCAACGACTGCTGCCAGCCCAGGTAGCAGTTTTCCGGCGGAATCGCGTCGGGAATGCCCTCCTGGACGATAGACAGGTCGGCGCCGCAGTCCAACGCCTGCAAGACGATGGTGGTAACCATCTCGCCCGGCAAGCCGGCGTCGTCGAAGCGGTCGCTGTAACGGATGCGCTCGCCCTCGGCCAGCTCCAGATAACGGCCGCCGAAGGCATGCTTCCGCCCGCTGGAGAAGGCGGTGAACTCCATCTTGTAAGCGCCGCCGACGCGGGCATCGTGCTCCAACACCTGGCAGACGAATCCCTCCGGCGGCAGCCACTTGGCCAGGGCCAGCGGATCGAGGAAGGCGCGGTAGACGCGCGCCGGCGGCGCGCTCAGCACGCGGTGCAGACGTATCGTGTTCGGCATGGCGGCTCCTGGCTCATGACATTGGGAATGTCAGCATAGCGCATGCGCGGTAAACCGCCCCTCTCCCCCGGCCCCGCTCCCGCAAGGAGAGAGGGCGGAATGCCGGCAGGGTTGCCCTCCGGTCCGGAACCGACTCATCGCCCCAGCCATATCCCAGCACACGCTAGGCCATGACCCGGATTACGCCAACCGCCTGTGAGCCCCTCTCCCCCCGTGGGAGAGGGGTTGGGGAGAGGGGGAAAGCCTACGCCAGGCTACAAGCTGGGAAACGCGAACTGCGAGGCCTCGTGGCTGGCGCGCTGCGGCCAACGCTGGGTGATTGCCTTGCGCCGGGTGTAAAAGCGCACGCCGTCCGGGCCATAAGCGTGCAAGTCGCCGAACAGCGACCGCTTCCAGCCGCCGAAGCTGTGGTAAGCCACCGGCACCGGCAACGGCACGTTGATGCCCACCATGCCCACTTCCACCGTATCGGCGAACAAGCGCGCCGCCTCGCCGTCGCGGGTGAAGATGCAGGTGCCATTGCCGTATTCGTGGGCGTTGATCAGCGCGATGGCCTCTTCCAAGCTGTTCACGCGCACCACGCACAGCACCGGGCCGAAGATTTCTTCCCGATAGATGCGCATGTCCGGCGTCACGCGGTCAAACAGGCAGCCGCCAAGGAAGAAGCCGCCCTCATGTCCCGGCACCGCGATGCCCCGCCCGTCCACCACCAGCTCCGCTCCGGCCGCCACGCCGTCGGCGATGTAGCCGCTGACCTTGTCCAGATGGGCGCGCGTCACCAGCGGGCCCATGTCCAGGCCCGGCGAGGTGCCCGGCCCCACTTTCAAGGCCTGGATCTGCGGCGTCAGCTTGGCGATCAGCGCGTCGGCCGCCTGATCGCCGACGCAGACGGCCACGGAGATGGCCATGCAGCGCTCGCCGCAGGAGCCATAGGCCGCGCCCATCAAGGCGCTGGCGGCGTTGTCGAGATCTGCGTCCGGCAACACCACCGCGTGGTTCTTGGCGCCGCCCAAGGCCTGCACCCGCTTCCCGCGGCGGCTGCCCTCGGCGTAGATGTATTCGGCGATGGGCGTGGAGCCGACGAAGCTGACGGCCTTGACCTCCGGCGCGGCCAGCAGCGCGTCCACCGCCTCCTTGTCGCCGTGCACCACGTTGAGCACGCCAGGGGGCAGGCCGGCTTCATGCAGCAAACGGGCGATCAGCAGCGTGGAGCTGGGGTCGCGCTCAGATGGCTTCAGCACAAAGGTATTGCCGCAGGCGATGGCCAGCGGATACATCCACAGCGGCACCATGGCCGGGAAGTTGAACGGGGTGATGCCGGCCACCACGCCCAGCGGCTGGAAATCGCTCCAGGCGTCGATGCCGGGGCCGGCGTTGCGGCTGTATTCGCCCTTCAGCAGCTCCGGGGCGGCGCAGGCGTATTCCACATTCTCGATGCCGCGCTTCAGCTCGCCGGCGGCGTCTTCCAGGGTCTTGCCGTGCTCGCGGCTGATCAACGGCACGATGTCGGCCTCATGCCGCTCCAGCAGCTGCTTGAAGCGAAACAGCACTTGCGCGCGCTTGGCCGGCGGGGTGTCGCGCCAGGCCGGGAACGCCGCCTGCGCGGCCGCCACCGCCTGCGCCACGGCGGCGGCGTCGGCCAATGGCACGTCGGCGACGGCTTCGCCGGTGGACGGGTTGAAGACCGGCGCGCGGCGGCTGCCGCCGTCGCAGGCCTCGCCGTGGATCAGGTGTTGCACAGTCGTCATGTCAGCTTCTCTTTTATTGAATGGGACATCGGTTCAGGCCAGCTTGGCCAGCGTCTCGCCGACGGCGTCGAACAGGCTGTCCAGCTCTTGCGGCGTGGTGGTGAACGGCGGGCCGAACTGCAGCGCGTCGCCGCCGTAACGGACGTAGAAACCCTTGCGCCACAGCGCCATCGCCGCCTCGTACGGCCGCACGATGGCGTCGCCGCCACGCGGCGCCAGCTGCACCGCGCCGGCCAGGCCGCAGTTGCGGATATCCGCCACGTGCGGCAGGCCTTTCAGGCCGTGGATGCCACGCTCGAAGTGCGGCGCCAGCTCAGCCACCCTCGCCACCAGGTTTTCGTTCTCCAGCACGTCCAGCGCCGCCAGCGCCGCCGCGCAGGCCACCGGATGCGCGGAATAGGTGTAGCCATGAGCAAACTCCACCGCGTATTCCGGCGTGCCCTGCGCCATGAAGGCCTCGTAGATTTCGCTGCTGGCGATGACCGCGCCCATAGGCACCGCGCCGTTGGTCAGCTGCTTGGCCACATTCATGATGTCCGGCGTCACGCCGAAATAGTCCGCGCCGAACAGCTTGCCGGTGCGGCCAAAACCGGTGATCACCTCGTCGAAAATCAGCAGGATGCCGTGCTGGGTGCAAATCTCCCGCAGGCGTTGCAGATAGCCCAGCGGCGGCACGATGACGCCGGCGGAACCGGCCATCGGCTCCACGATCACCGCGGCGATATTGGACGCGTCGTGCAGCTCGATCAGCCGCAGCAAGTCATCGGCCAGCTCCGCGCCCTGCGCCGGCAGGCCGAGGCTGAAGGCGTTGGCCGGCAGCAAGGTATGCGGCAGGTGGTCCGCGTCCATCAAGGGGCCGAACAGCTTGCGGTTGCCGTTGATGCCGCCCAGGCTGGTGCCGGCGATATTGACGCCGTGGTAGCCGCGGGCGCGGCCGATCAGCTTGGTCTTGGAGGCCTGGCCCTTCAGCCGCCAGTAGGCGCGCGCCATCTTCACCGTGGTGTCGGCGCATTCGGAGCCGGAGTTGGTGAAGAACACGTGGTTCAGATCGCCCGGCGCCATCGCCGCCATGCGCTCGGCCAGCTTGAACGACAGCGGGTGGCCAAACTGGAAGCCGGGCGAATAGTCCAGCGTGGACAGCTGGCGATACACTGCCTCGGCGATCTCCTTGCGGCTGTGCCCGGCGCCGCAGCACCACAGGCCGGACAGGCTGTCGAAGATGCGGCGGCCGTCGGCGTCGGTCAGATAGTTGCCCTCGCCGGCCACGATCAGCCGCGGATCACGCTGGAAGTTGCGGTTGGCGCTGAACGGCATCCAGTGCGCGCGCAGGTCGAGAGAGGGGAATTCGGAACGGGTGGTGAGCGGGGTCATGTCGGGCACCTTTGGCATCGATATCCCACAGCATGCCGCGGACATTGCGTGAGTTAAATGCTATCTTTCTTACGTTCAGATAAATATAAACTCAACTTATGAAACGCACGCTCGGGCAAGTCAGCGACTTTGAAATCCGTCTGCTGCGGCTGTTCCGCACCGTGGCCGAGTGCGGCGGCTTTTCCGCCGCCGAAGGCGTGTTGGGCATCAGCCGCTCCGCCATCAGCCTGCAAATGGGAGACCTGGAAAAACGTCTCGGCATCCGGCTGTGCCAGCGCGGACGCGCCGGCTTCGCGCTGACAGACGAGGGCCGCGAGGTGCTGCGCGCCAGCCAGACCCTGCTGGCGGCGCTGGAGGACTTTCGCAGCGAGGTCAACCTGCTGCACCGCCAGCTGCGCGGCGAGCTGAACATCGGCATCGTCAACAATCTGGTGACGATGCCCAAGATGCGCGTCACGGGCGCGCTGAAAGCGCTGAGCGAACAGGGTCCGGAAGTGAAAATCTCCATCGGCATGATGACGCCCAACGACATCGAAACCGGGCTGCTGGACGGCCAGCTGCACGCCGGCGTGGTGCCGCTGATTCAGCCGCTGTCAGGCCTGGACTACCTGCCGCTGTACGAGGAGCGCTCGCAGCTGTACTGCAGCCGCGAGCATCCGCTGTTCAGCCGGCCGGACCACGCCTTGACCGAGGCGGCTCTCGCCGCCGCCGACGCCGTCGCGCCGGCCTACCGGCTGCCGCCGCAGGGCCAAACGCTGCAACAGCGGCTCAGCCCGGCCGCCACCGCGTCCGACCGCGAAGGCATCGCGTTTTTGATCCTCAGCGGCCGCTACATCGGCTACCTGCCGGACCATTTCGCCGCCGGCTGGGTGGCCCAGGGCATGATGCGGCCGCTGCTGCCGGACATCTGCCATTACGACGCGCCGCTGGCGCTGGCAGTGCGCAGGGGGCGGCGCGCCAATCTGGTGCTGGAGAGGTTTTTGCAAGAACTGGAGAAACATCCGGCATAAACGGTATGACGGCTTGACCTTGACAGCGCGTCAGGGCACATCATTCCATAATCATAAATCTTCGCCCGCACTCGATATGCGCTTCCACGCCCCAGCCCTGCCAGAAACTGTCTCAACCAAACTGCGTCCAGAACTCGACGCCGTCATCGACCAGGCCGTCGCCAGCGGCCGCATCGTCGGCGCCAACGTGGCCATCGCCCTGGATGGCAAGCTGATTTATGAGCGCCACGCCGGCATGGCGGATCGCGAGCGGGGCGTCGCCGTAAGCCCGGACACGCTGTTCCGCCTGGCCAGCATGACCAAGCCCTTGGTATCGGCCGCCGCGCTGGCCTTGATCGAGCAAGGCGCGCTGGCGCTAGACTTGCCGGTGCGCGAGCTGCTGCCCTATTTCCGGCCGCGCCAGCCGGACGGCGCCGAGGCCGATATCCGCATCCGCCACCTGCTGAGCCACACGGCCGGCCTGCGCTATGGCTTCGGCCTGCCGGACAACCAGCCTTATCGCGCCGCCGGCGTGTCTGACGGCTTGGATCTGTCCGTGCTCAGCCTGGAGGAGAATCTGTGCCGACTGTCGTCGCAGGCGCTGCTATTCGAACCCGGCGCGTCCTGGGCCTACTCCTTGGCCGCAGACGTATTGGGCGGCGCGCTGGAAGCCTTGTGCGGAGAAAACTTGGAATGCATCGTCTCGCGCCACGTCACCGGCCCGCTGGGCATGCTCGACACCCGCTTCCGGATCGACGAGCCGGCCCGGCTGGCCAAACCCTATGCCGACAACGAACAAACGGGAGAGCCGGCGCGACCGATGCGCGACAGCGAATGGCTGTCCCTGCCCGGCGCCGGCGCCGGCGCCATCCATTACCAGCCGGCGCGGGCTTTCCATCCCGACGCCTACCTGTCCGGCGGTTGCGGCATGTTGGGCAACGCCCGCGATTACCTGCGTTTTCTGGAAGCGGTGCGCCAGGGCGGCGCGCCCATCTTGTCAGCCGAGTCCGCCGGCCTGATGACGCGCGACGCCGTCGCCCATCTGGCGGAAACCGATGTCGGACCGGGCATGGGATTCGGCCTGGGCTTCAGCGTGCTGCGCGATCCCGAGGCCGCCAGCGCGCCGCAAGCGGTGGGCACCTTCGGCTGGGGCGGCGTCTACGGCAACAGTTTCTTCGTCGATCCCGCCGCCCGGCTCTCCGTGGTCATGCTCAGCAATACCGCGCTGGAAGGCCTGTTCGGCGACTATCCGCGCCAATTGGCCGCAGCCATCTATCGCCAACTGGCCTGAGCCTGGCTTATCGCCCCAGCAGCAGCAAAACCAGCCCCGCCGCCGCCGGCAGCCCCTGCACGAACAAGATGCGCCGGTTGACGGTGGCGGCGCCGAACACGCCGGCCGCCAGCACGCAGGCCAGGAAGAACAGTTTGATCTGGAAGCCGGCCGCGCCCAGCGACAAGCCCCACAGCAGGCCGGCGGCCAGGAAACCGTTGTACAGACCCTGGTTGGCGGCCAGAACCTTGGTGTCGCGCGCCCGTTCCGGCGTCAGCCGGAAAGTCTTCATGCCCAGCGGCTTGTCCCACAGAAACATTTCCAGCACCAGGAAATAAACGTGCAACAGCGCCACCAGCGCGACGATGCCATCCGCGATTACATGCATTGTGTCCCCTTGCCGCGGCTGGCGCGGCCGTCAATCGGCCAGCCCATGCCGAGCGGCATGGGCGTCCTGCCAGGAAATGCTAGGCGGAAGCGGCCGCGCCGGCAAGACAAGCGTCTAGCGCGCGCCTCCTTGCGCGCGGCGTCCCGCGGCGGCGTTCGTCGGGGCCCGCCAAGCGCTCAGCGCAATAGCCAAGGCCAAGGCGATCAAGCCTGCCGCGACGGCGAAGGCCGCGTGCATGCCATGGGCGACGGCGTCCGGCGCGGCCGTCGCCAGCTTGTCCGTTCCGGCCGCGGCGGCGAATACCGCGCCCATCGCCCCGGCCCCGCTCAGCAGGCCCAGATTGCGCGCGAGATTGAGCAGGCCGGAAACCAGGCCGCGCTTGTCCGCTCCGCTGCCGGCCATCACCTGGGTATTATTGGCCGCCTGGAACTGGGCGTAGCCGACAGTCAGCAACAACAGCGCGGCGATATAACCGGGCACGCCCCTGGCCGCCGGCGTCAGACTCAAGGCCACAGCGCCGCCCAACATTGCCAGCAAACCTGTCAAAGCCATCCCGCGCGCGCCGAAACGGTCCACCGCCGCGCCGGCCGGCAACCCAGACAGCGCGGACAGCAGCGGACCCGCCGACATCGCCAAGCCCACTGCCGCCGTGCCCAGCCCCAGGCCGCGCGCCAGATAAAACGGGCCGACCACCAACGTCGCCATCATCACCGTCGCCACCAGGCCGCTCATCGCCATGCCGCCGCTCAGCGTCGGATCGCGCAGCATGTCCAGCCGCAGCAGCGGCGCTTCGGCCCGCCGCTGCCGCCAGATGAAGAGCATGCCCCCGGCCAGCGCCGCCGCCAGCCAGGCGGCGTTGAGCGCGCCGAAATGGCCGCGTCCAGTGGTCATCGCCATGGCGTAGGCGGTCGCGGCCAGCGCCAGCAAGACGGTGCCGGGACGGTCGAAGCCGCCCGTCCCGCGCGAAGCCACATGGCCCATCTCCGGCAGGCTGCGCCGCGCCAGCGCGTAGGCCAAAACCGCCAACGCGGCCAATAAGAAGAAGATGCTGCGCCAGCCCAGGGCCGCAACCAGCGCGCCGCCCAGCGAAGGCCCCAGCGCCGTGCCCACCGCCGACATGGCGCCCAGCCAGCCCATGGCCCGCCCGATGCGTTCCCTGGGCAGGATGTCGGCGACAAAAGCCATGCTCAACGCCATCATCACGGCCGCGCCCAGGCCTTGCGCGGCGCGGGCCGCGATCAAGGCCGGAAACGAGGCCAGGCCGGCGGCCAAGGAAGCCGCGGCAAACAGCAGCAAGCCGCCCAGCAGCAAGCGTCGCCGCCCCAGCAGATCGCCCAAGCGTCCCGCGCCGACGATCAAGGCGGTGCTGGCCAATAAATACGCCAACACCACCCATTGCACTTGCTGGAAGGACACGCCGAAGCGCAGCGACAAAGTGGGCAGCGCCACATTGGCGATGCTGGTGCCCAGCGCGGCCAACAACACTGCCAGCGACAAGCTGGCCATGCGCCCAAGCGGCGATGCGCCGCCGTGGTTCGAAATATCTTCCATGATGCGCTCCCCTAGGTTCAGATTCCGTCTCAAGCCTAGGCCCGGCATCACACCAGCGGAAGACGCATGGTTTGCACTTAATCAGTGCATGCGACGCCATATGTAACTGTGATAGGGTGAGGCCATGAACCTGCCCGACCTGAACCTGCTGATCGTGCTGGACGCGCTGCTGGCCGAAGGCAGCGTAGCGCGCGCCGCCCGCCGGCTGCGGCTCAGCCCGTCCGCGATGAGCCGCGCCTTGTCGCGGCTGCGCCAGGCCACAGGCGACCCGCTGCTGGTCCGCGCCGGCCGCGGCCTGGCGCCCACGCCGCGCGCGCTGGAATTGCGCGAGCGTACCGGCCCCTTGCTGCGCGAGGCGCTGGCCACGCTAAGCCCCCAGCCCGCGCTGGACCTGGCCACGCTGCGGCGCACGTTCACGCTGCGCGCCACCGACGGTTTCGCCGAAAATTTCGGCCCGCCCCTGCTGGCCAAACTGGCCGCCGAGGCGCCCGGCCTGCGCCTGCGTTTCGTCTTGAAGCTGGACAAGGACAGCGAAGCGCTGCGCAAGGGTGACGTAGACCTGGAAACCGGCGTCATCGGCCACACCGCCGGGCCGGAATTGATTGCGCGCGCGCTGTTCCGCGACCGCTTCGTCGGCGTGGTGCGGCCCTCGCACCCCTTGGCGCGGGGCGCAGTCAGCGCCGAGCGCTTCGCCGCCGGCCGCCACATCCTGGTGGCGCGGCGCGATCAAGGAGACAGCCGCATAGACCTGGCGCTGCAAGCCTTGGGGCTGCAGCGCGACATCGCCGTCACCGTCGGCGGCTTTTCCGCCGCGCTGGCCCTGGCCCGCGCCGACGAGCTGATCGCCACCGTCCCCGCGCGCCACACCGGCTACCTTTTGGAAGGCCTGGTCCGCTTCGAACTGCCGCTGGCCGTGCCGAAGATCACCGTCTCCATGCTGTGGCATCCGCGCATGGACGCGGACCCGGCCCACCAGTGGCTCAGAAACGCCTTGAAACAAGTTTGCGACGAGGCCGTCTCCGGCGGCGCCTAGCCATCAAACAAACGACACGCCCAACCATGCCTCCCTCTTCCCGCACGGCCGTCCACGGCCTGATCGACACCCGCTTCGGCCCGGCAGCCGCCTGGCTGAACCGCGACGGCGCGCTGACCCGGCTGATTTTCAACCCGACGCCGGAGCAGATGGCCGCGCACGGCTGCCCGCGCGACGACGCGGCGCTGGCCGAGACAGCGCGCCAACTGGCGCAATACGAGGCCGGCGAACGCCGCGACTTCGATCTGCCGCTGGCGCCCGTCGGCACGCCGTTCCAGCAACAAGTGTGGGCAGCGCTGCGGCGCATCCCTTACGGCTGCACCATGAGCTACGGCGAGCTGGCGCGCGCGCTGGGCAATCCGGACGGCGCCCGCGCCATAGGCCGCGCCAACGCCGCCAACCCCATCGCGCTGATCGTGCCCTGCCACCGCGTGCTGGGCGCGGACGGCAGCCTCACCGGCTACGCCGGCGGCCTGCCGCTGAAAGCCGCGCTGCTGCGCTTTGAGCTGGAGCGCAGCGATCCGCCCGGATTATTCCATCTTTAGCCCCTGTCACCAGGGTCCCGTCATCGTCCGCGTACAGCCTGCCGTCAATCTAGCCTCGCATTTCATCCGCGCCAAACGCAGCTCATCCTCCCGTTTGCGCAGTCCGTCGCATGCCGATATCGCCCCGGTTTCCGCTCACCTACAGTCACAACACGAACTCACAGGAGAGCATCATGAACTACCAAGATATCGCCGCGCTGTTGGACTCGATCATCCAGCTCTGCCATCATATGCCTTTGTATTTATCCAACAGTCTGCACTGGCTGTCGCAGCTGGACTGGGGCCGCGGCGCCTTGCTGCTGCTGTTGGCCATCCTGGCCTGCAATATGCTGATCGTCCCGGTCGCGCTGGCCTGGCAGGCGCTGGACTACTGCATCGCCAAACCGCTGGCCCGGCTGCACCGCCTGCCGCAACACAAGGAGGCCCATCATGGATAAGCTCGCCGCGCCGCAAACCCATGGCGACCCGCTGCTGCAAGCCCTGCGCGGATATTGGGCGCGCTATGCTGCCTATGTGAAGCAGTTGAGCTGGAAGCGCCTGCTGCTCAGCGCGCTGCCGCTGCAAATACTAGGCGCGCTGCTGCAACTGCCCGTGCTGACCCTGGCGCTGATCCTGACCTCCATCGTGGTCAAGCTGCAAGCAGGCAACGCAGAGGAGGCCGCGCATGAGTGAGCACGGCGCCAACGCGATGTCCAACAGCGATAGACAGTTGCAAAACCTGGAGCGCTACTGGTGGCTGTTCGTCGACCACGTGGCGCGCATAGGCTGGGGCCGCTTGTTCCTGGCAGCCCTGCTGATTCAAATCCTGGGCGGCATCCTCAATGTTCCGCTGCTGTCGCTGACGCTGATCCTGGTCTCCATCCTGGTCAAGATACTAGCCAGCGGCAAACGCCAGGCGGAACAACTGGCCGACCGCGCCATCGCCCGCAGCCAACAGGCGGAACAGCAAGCGGAGCTGGAAGCGCTCAAGCGCCAGCTGGCGGAAACGCGCATGAGCGCGCTGCAGGCGCAGATCGAGCCGCACTTCCTGTTCAACACCCTGTCCTCGGTGTGCCAACTGATGGAAAGCGCGCCGCAACAGGCCATCGCCATGCAGAAGGCGCTGATCCGCTACCTGCGCTCCTCTCTGCCGGAATGGCGCGACTCGCCCGGCGAGACCAGCCTGGGCCAGCAGCTGGAGCTGTCGCGCGCCTATCTGGAAATCATGCAGCTGAGGATGGAAGACCGGCTGCAGGTGCGGCTCAAGGTGCCGGAGTCGCTCTTGGCGGCCCGCTTCCCGGTGATGATGCTGCAGACCCTGGTGGAAAACGCCATCAAGCACGGCCTGGAGCCCAAGGCCGAGGGCGGCGCCATCGAGGTGGAC
Organism: Chromobacterium paludis; assembly: GCF_008275125.1. Taxonomy (NCBI): domain Bacteria; kingdom Pseudomonadati; phylum Pseudomonadota; class Betaproteobacteria; order Neisseriales; family Chromobacteriaceae; genus Chromobacterium; species Chromobacterium paludis. The sequence continues at coordinate 512,024 of NZ_CP043473.1, read as the reverse complement.
GCCAAGGTGCTGGACGGCAAGCTGCGGCTGGCCGTGTTCGACGACGGCGTGGGCTTCCCGGAATTGCCCGGCCAGGGCATGGGCCTGGCCAATATCCGCGAAAGGCTGGCCATGCTGTACGGACAGCAAGCGGAACTGACACTGGAGGCGCCCGAAACCGGCGGCACGCTCGCCGTCATCGCCCTGCCCTTCGCCCTGACCTGAAAGAGAACCATGTCCAAGCTGACTGCCCTGATCGCCGACGACGAGCGCCTGATGCGCGAACAACTGCGCGCCGCCCTGCTGCGGGTCTGGCCTGAGCTGGAGATCGCGGCGGAGGCCCATGACGGCGGCCAGGCGGTGGAGCTGGCGCGCCGGCACCGGCCGGACATCGCCTTCCTGGACATCACCATGCCGGTGCTGACCGGCATCGCCGCCGCGGTGGAGCTGGACGGACTATGCCCGGTAGTCTTCGTCACCGCCTACGACCAATACGCCATCCGCGCGTTTGAAGAAGGCGCCGTCGATTACCTGCTCAAGCCGGTGGACGATGAGCGCCTGGCGCGCACGCGCCAGCGCTGGCTGCAACGCCGCGCCGAGGCGCCGCAACCGGATTGGCAATCCGCGCTGCAGCAACTGAGCCGCCAGCTGGAAAAGCCGGCCTATCTGCGCTGGATACGCGCCACCGTGGGCAGCGCCATGCGCATGATCGCCACCGAGGAAGTGCTGTTTTTCCAGTCGGATGAGAAATACACGCGGGTGCAGACCGCCGGCGGCGAGGCCTTGATCCGCACGCCCATCAAGGAATTGCTGCCGCAGCTGGACCCGGACGAATTCTGGCAGGTGCACCGCGCTACCCTGGTGCGGGTGGCCGCCATCGAGCAAGTACGCCGCGACGAGCGCGGCCTCCTGCTGCAGCTGCGCGGCTACGCCCAGCCGCTGGAAGTGAGCCGCGGCTACGCCCACTTGTTCCAGCGCATGTAAGCCGCCCGCTTCCCGCCCCTAAACCGCCGCTTCGACAGGGGCGGCGTTTTATTGCACAATGCCGGCCCTCCCCCCAACCGGCCAGACCGATGTAAGTCCTCTCAAGCCCGCTTGCGCCGCGCCGATCGTCCGCGCGCGCCGATCCCGCCGTTTCAGCCTTCGCGCTCCGCCATCATGAGATGGCTGGCGCATTCACCCCATGGAGACTCCGCTTGTCCCGAACCATGAGCCCCCTCGCTGTCAAAACCGACGTTCTCAGCGGCGTCACCGTCGCCCTGGCCCTGGTGCCGGAGGCCATCGCCTTCGCGCTGATCGCCCATGTCAGCCCCTTGACCGGCCTGTACGCCGCTTTCTTCATTTGCCTGATCACCGCGCTGTTCGGCGGCCGGCCCGGCATGATTTCCGGCGCCACCGGCGCGCTGGCCGTGGTCATGGTCAACCTGGTGCTGCAGCACGGCGTGGAATACCTGTTTGCCAGCGTAGTATTGATGGGCGTGTTCCAGATGTTGTTCGGCGCCCTGAGGCTGGGCAAATTCATCCGCATGGTGCCGCACTCGGTGATGCTGGGCTTCGTCAACGGCCTGGCCATCGTGATCTTCCTGGCCCAGTTCGGCCACTTCAAGACCCATGGCGCATGGATGGCGCCGCATCCACTGCTGGCGATGGCCGGGCTGATCGCGCTGACCATCGCCATCATCGAGCTGCTGCCGCGGCTGACCCGCGCCGTGCCGTCCGCGCTGGCCGCCATCCTGATCGTCAGCGCGGTCGTGGCCGGCCTGGGCCTGGAGACCAAGACCGTAGGCGATATGGGCTCCATCGCCGGCGGCCTGCCGCTGCCGCATTGGCCGCAAGTGCCGCTGACGCTGGAAACGCTGCGCGTCATCGTCCCATACTCGCTGATCCTGGCCGCCATCGGCCTGATGGAGTCGCTGCTGACGCTGAATCTGGTGGACGAGATCACCGACAGCCGCGGCCGGCCCAACCGCGAGTCGCTGGCGCAAGGCGCCGCCAACATCGTCGCCGGCTTCTTCGCCACCATGGGCGGCTGCGCCATGATAGGCCAGAGCATGATCAATATCGGCAACGGCGCCCGCCACCGCTTGTCCGGCGTGGTCGCCGCGCTCTTCCTGCTGGGCTTCATCGTGTTGCTGTCCGGCTGGATAGAGAAGATTCCGCTCGCCGCGCTGATCGGCGTGATGTTCGTGGTCTCGGCCAAAACCTTTGAATGGGGCAGCCTGCAGGCCTTGCGCCGCATCCCGCGCCAGGACGCCATCATCGTGGTGGGCGTCACCGTCATCACCGTGCTGACCGATTTGGCCATCGCGGTGCTGTGCGGCGTGATTTTCGCCGCCCTGGTCTTCGCCTGGCAGCACGCCAAGCGGATCGCCGTCCAGACGCGCGTCGACGAGCGCGGCTGGAAAGTGTACGAGCTGGAAGGCAGCCTGTTCTTCGCCTCCACGGCCCGCTTCGCCGAGCTGTTCTCGCCCAAGACCGATCCCGACCAGGTGGTGATCGAGTTCAAGCGCGCCCGCGTGGCGGACCACTCCGCGATCGAGGCCATAGACGCCCTGGCCGCGCGCTATCAGCAGGCCGGCAAGTCGCTGCGCCTGCGCCATCTCAGCCCGGACTGCCTGGCCTTGCTGGACAAGGCTAAAGGCATGGTGGAAGTCGACGCCTTCGAAGACCCGCACTACCGCATCGCGGACGACAGGCTGGACTAAACGCCCGCCACGGCTCGGACGGCTAAGCCAAACGCTTGCGATAGAAGATGCGGCTGTGGCCGGGCGGATAGTCTTCCAGCTCGGCGAAGCGCTGGTAACCCAGCGTTTCGTAAAAGCCCGGCGCCTGGAAGCTGTGGGTGTCCACCCAGGCGTTGGCGCAGCCGCGCGCTCTGGCTTCAGCCTCCGCCTCCTCCATCAGCCTTTGCCCCAGCCCTTGCCCTCTGGCCGCCGCCGGCGCGGCCAAGAGCTGGGTATATAGCCAGCCGAAGCAGGTATAGCCCCACAGGCCTCCCTCTACTTCACCAGCCGCGTTTTGCACGCTGATGACCAGCGGGCGATAGTCTCTCCCGCCTATCTGGCTCTCGTTATACGCGGCCAGCGGCGCGCCTATCGCCGCGCGGACCGCCTCGTCCGCCACATCGCTCAACACGGTGGTGTACTGCATCTGCTTGTTCTTTCTTGCTGTTGCGGAAAATCATCGCGCCCGCGCACCCGTCCCGGCCTCACTCATCCACCACGATGCCCACGCCGCGGCCGCGCGGGTCGGACGCGGTTTCCGCCTTGCCGCCGTCCACTTGCACCGCCTGGATGTCGCCCATGCGCCAGCCCTGGTCCTTCAGCGTGTAGCCCATGGCCCGGAGCTGGTCCGCCACGGGTCCGGACAACGGCGCGTATTCGTCGTAATAAATGGTGTCCTTGGGCAAAAGCTGGTGATGCACGCGCTGCGCCGCCACCGCCAGCTGCAGCGGCATGTCGAAAGCGTAGACATCGTTCAGCACCTGGAAGATGGAGGTGAAGATGCGCGAGCCGCCCGGCGTGCCGATCACCAGCGTCGCCTTGCCGTCGCGGGTGACGATGGTGGGCGTCATCGACGACAGCATGCGCTTGCCCGGCGCGATGGCATTGGCGTCCTTGCCCACCACGCCAAAGGCGTTAGCCACGCCGGGCTTGGCGCTGAAGTCGTCCATCTCGTCGTTGAGCAGGAAGCCCGCGCCCTTGACCACCACGCCGCTGCCGAAGTCGAAGTTCAGGGTATAGGTGTTGGCCACCGCGTTGCCCCAACGATCCACGATGGAGAAGTGGGTGGTCTGATGGTTTTCCAGCCCCGGCCGGATATTGGGCGTGGCGGAGATCGAGGTTGGATGGATCTCCTCGGCGCGGCGCTTCAGATAGGCCGGGCTGATCAGCTCTGCCACCGGCGTTTTGACAAAGTCCGGATCGCCCAAATAGTCGGCGCGGTCGGCGAAGACGCGCTTTTCTATCTCCGCCAGCAGGTGGATGTAGCGCGCGGAGTTCAGCGCTACGCCGGAGAAGTCCGCCGCGCGGTTCTCCTTGATGGCCAGCAGCTGGGCCAGCGCCACGCCGCCGGAACTGGGCGGCGGCGCGGTGTAGATGACGTTGCCGCGCCAGTCTATGCGGATGGGCTCGCGCCAGCGGGCGCGGTAGGTTTTCAAATCATCCGCGGTGATCAGGCCGCCGTCGCGCCGCATCTGCGCCGCCAGCAAGCGCGCGGTCTTGCCCTGGTAAAAGTCCGCCGCGCCGTGGCGCGCGATGCGCTTCAGCGTGGCCGCCAGCTCCGGCTGGCGGAAAGTCTTGCCGGCCTGCATGCCGCCGAAGTACTGGGCGAAATTGGTTTTGCCCGCAAAGGTTTTCACCGCCTCGCCGCGGTACTGGTACTGCCGATCCGCCACGGTGAAGCCCGCCTCCGCATAGCGGATGGCCGGCGCCAGCAGCTGGCTCCACTTAAGCTTGCCGAAGCGGCGATGCGCCTCCCACATGCCCATCACCGTACCCGGCACGCCCACGGCGCGGGGCCCCACCAGGCTGAGATGCGGCATCACCTTGCCGTCCGCGTCCAGATACATGTCGCGGCTGGCGGCCTGCGGCGCGGTCTCGCGGTAATCGAGGAAATACGGCTTGCCATCCTGGTAGAGCGTCATGAAGCCGCCGCCGCCGATATTGCCGGCCTCCGGATAGGTGACGGCCAGAACGAAGGCCGTGGCCACCGCCGCGTCCACCGCGTTGCCGCCGGCTTTCAACACATCGGCCGCCCCCCGGGCGCCGTAACCATCCGGCGCCGCCACCGCGCCTTGGCCGGCCACGGCCGGCAGACAGAACAGGCTCAGGCAGATGCCGCCCCAGGCGACAGGTTTGGACCAATCAAGCATGAGACTCCCCCGGCATGGATCAACATGGCTCTTTTATGCCATTAATCTTGTCATTTCGCCATGCTTTTTACCTCGCATGGGAAACACGGCTTTTGCTCAGATGCCGACACGCGGTTTATAAAGAATGGCGTATCCGTCCTCTCTCCAGGCGGGCATCCCGCCAGAAAGCGCCCGCATGGCCGTGCTCAAACTCGCCGCAAGCAGCCTGGGCCTCCTGCTGGCCTGCGCCATGCCGCAAGCCCAGGCCCAATTGCCGGCCACCATCAAGATTTGCGTGGATGTCGAGGAATGGCCGCCCTTCTTCTATTACCAGCGCCAGAATGGCCAGGCCACCGCCCGCAATATCGGCTACACGGTTGACTATCTGCAAGCCATCTTCGGCGCCGCGCGGCAAAACTACTCGATTACCCGCAAGAGCTGGGTTCGCTGTCTGGCCGATGCGAAGAGCGGCCTGTTCGACATGACGCTGGACGGCGTCAACACGCCGGAACGCGAGCAGGCTTACTGGATCAGCAAGCCTTACTACTACACGACCGGCATCTACTTCTTCGCCCGCGCTCGCCCCCAGCCGCGGGTCAACGCCATGGGCGACCTCAAAAAACTGCGCATCTGCGGTCAGCGAGGCTATGCCTATAAACGGTTTGGGGTGGAGCCAAGCGAAGTAGACACGACGGCCTATACCCTGGCGGCAGCCATGGCCCAGCTGAAAGCCGGCCATTGCGACGTGGTGCCGGAGGAAAAGGAAGTGGCGATAGGCATGGCCAAGATAGGCATGACCAATTATCTGGACCATCCGGACTTCGACTACCGCGAAGTGCCGGGCATGCCGGTATCGCACTACCATATGTTCGTCAGCCGCAAGCTCCCCTACGCCCAGGAACTGCTGAAATTGCTCGACAGCGGCATCAACGAGGAAACCTCGGCCCGGCTGCGCAAGCAAGACCTTGATCCGGTGCTGACGCCCTGACGCCGCTCGCCCAAACCGCGCCGCTGCTGAGCGGAATGCGTGACGGTATCGGCGGCGCTTAGCCGCCATTCAGCGCGGCGCGCAAGGCTCTCACCTCGTCCGCCGAAGTCTCCATCCGCATATATTCATCCATGCCCGGCGCGCCCATGCTGAGGCCGGACCGGCGGTAGCGCATGGCGCTGGCCACGGCGGCGCGAGCGGAAGCGTGGAATTCCTGGCAGCCGCTGCGCCGCGCCAGTTCGGCGATGTTGCCGGCGCGCACGCCGGCCCCCGGCATCACGATCAGGCGCTCGCCGGCCTGTTCGCGCAAACGGGACAGCAAGTCCGCGCCTTGCAGCGCCGTGGCCGCCTGGCCCGAACTGAGCAAGCGATGGCAACCGCAGGCGATCACGGCTTCCAGGGCTAGTTCCGGATCGCGCGCCATGTCGAAGGCGCGGTGGAAGGTCACGCGCATCGGCCCGGCCAGGCCCGCCAGTTCGCGCGTGCCCGGTCCGTCTATCTCGCCGTCCTCGGTCAGCATGCCTATCACCACGCCGTCCACGCCCAGCTTGCGGCACAGCTCGATATCGCGCGCCATGGTCTCGAACTCCAGCGCCGAATACAGAAAATCGCCGCCGCGCGGCCGGATCAGCGCGTTGACTTCTATGCCCAGACTATCGCGCGCCAGCGCCAACAGGCCATAGGACGGCGTGGTGCCGCCCTCCAGCAGGTTGTCGCACAGCTCCACCCGCTGCGCGCCGCCCTGCTGCGCCGCCAGACAGGACGCCAGCGAACCGGCGCAGATTTCCAGAACCTTGCTCATGCGTGCTCCTTTGCTTCTCGATTCCTGACAGACCGCGCCGCCGGCGCAATGGTGCCGCGCATCGATAAAAAAAGCCGCCAGCGCGATACGCGGCGGCGGCCAGGGAGAATGGCTCGATGAAACTCAGGTGACTTTCAGCCCGCGGCTGGCGAACAAGGCGCGCGCATGCGCGGCCTGTTCGGCTGTCGGAATGGGCGTGTCGTTCAGCTGATACTCCATGCCCAGCTGCGCCCATTTGTCCTTGCCCAGCTGGTGGAAGGGCAATACCTCCACCCTTTCCACCACAGCGCCGAGATCGGCCACGAAGTCTGCCAGCTTCTCGATGTCGGCGTCGCCGTCGGTCAGGCCCGGCACCAGCACATAGCGTATCCACATCTTCTTGCCCAGGCGCTTCAGGCGCTGGGCGAAGTCCAGCGTCGGCTGCAGCGGCTGGCCGGTCAGCGCCTGGTACTTTTCCGGGTCGGAATGCTTGATGTCCAGCATTACCAGGTCCACGTCGTCAAACCACTCGTCCGTCACGCGCTCATGCAGGAAACCCTGGGTGTCCAGCGCGGTATGCAGGCCGAAGCGCTGCTTGATCTCGTGGAACAATTCGCCGACGAACTCATGCTGCATCAAAGGCTCGCCGCCGGAAATGGTGACGCCGCCGGCGAACTTGAGGAAGCGCGCGTACGGCGCCACTTCGGCCAGCGCCTGCTCCACCGTCACCTGGCGGCCGTTGTGCAGCTTCCAGGTGTCCGGGTTGTGGCAGTACAGGCAGCGGAACTGGCAGCCCGAGGTGAAAAACACGAAACGCATGCCGGGGCCATCGACGCCGGCGCCGCTCTCGGTGGAATGCAAATAGCCTAGGGTGTCGGTGCTGACAGCTTGAGCGGTGTAGTCTGCGGCGATGGGTGGGGTCATTGCCGTATCTCCGGTGGATCTGGTGAAAAAAGCGGGGCTTTCCTTCCGGACCGCCCCGCCATTGATGCGATGGTGTTTCCGCGCGGGCAAGCCTTGCGGGCTGCCCGCCCTACCCTATTTCAGCTTACATCTTGCCGTGGAAGGTGCGGTTGATCACGTCCAGCTGCTGCTCGCGGGTCAGCTTGATGAAGTTCACGGCATAGCCCGACACGCGGATGGTCAGCTGCGGGTACAGCTCCGGGTGCTCCATCGCGTCCAGCAGGGTTTCGCGCTTGAACACATTGACGTTGACGTGGAAGCCGCCGCCGGCGATGTGGCGCTCGCCGCCTTCGCAATCGAACGGCGTGCAGTTGGCGCTGCTGAACTCGGTGGGGTGCGCGGAGCAGAAGCCGTCCAGGCAGTTGGCCAGGTTCAGGATGCGCTCTTCGGCGGTGTGGCCCAGCGCGTCAGGCGTGGCGGAAGCGGTCCAGCTGATGCCGTCCAGCGCCGAGTCGTACGGCAGCTTGGCCACCGAAGCGCCCGCGGCGACAAAGCCCTTCACGTCGCGGCCGTTCATCGGGTTCGCGCCCGGGGAGAACGGTTCGCCGGCGCGGCGGCCGTCCGGGGTGTTGCCGGTCTTCTTGCCGTACACCACGTTGGAGGTGATGGTCAGCACCGACTGGGTCGGCTTGGAATCGCGGTAGAAGTAGGGCTGGGCCTTGATGCGGTCCATGAAGGACTGGGTCAGCCACACGGCGATGTCGTCCACGCGGTCGTCGTTGTTGCCGAATGCCGGGTAGTCGCCTTCGATCTTGTAGTCGACCGCCAGGCCGTCTTCATTGCGGATGATATGGACCTTGGCGTACTTGACGGCGGACAGCGAGTCGGCGGCCACGGACAGGCCGGCGATGCCGCAAGCCATGGTGCGGACGATGTCGCGATCGTGCAGCGCCATCTCGATGCGCTCGTAGGCGTACTTGTCGTGCATGTAGTGGATACAGTTCAGCGCCTTGACGTAGGTGGCGGCCAGCCAGTCCATCATCTTCTCGAACTTGGGCATCAGTTCTTCGTAGGTCAGCACGTCGCCGGTGATCGGTTCGAAGCCCTTGGCCACCAGCGCGCCGGATTTCTCGTCGCGGCCGCCGTTGATCGCGTACAGCATGGCCTTGGCCAGGTTGGCGCGGGCGCCGAAGAACTGCATCTGCTTGCCGATCTTCATCGCCGACACGCAGCAGGCGATGCCGTAGTCGTCGCCCCAGTAAGGCAGCATCAGATCGTCGTTTTCGTACTGGATGGCGCTGGTGTCGATGGAGACCTTGGCGCAGAAGTTCTTGAAGCCTTGCGGGAAGCGGGTGGACCACAGCACGGTCAGGTTCGGTTCCGGCGCCGGGCCCAGGTTGTACAGGGTGTTCAGGAAGCGGAAGCTGTTCTTGGTCACCAGGGTGCGGCCGTCTTGGCCCATGCCGCCGATGGATTCGGTCACCCAGGTCGGGTCGCCGGAGAACAGTTGATCGTATTCCGGGGTGCGCAGGAAGCGGACGATGCGCAGCTTGATCACCAGGTCGTCGATCATTTCCTGGGCTTCTTCTTCGCTCAGCACGCCGGCGGCGATGTCGCGCTCGATGTACACGTCCAGGAAGGTGGAGACGCGGCCGAAGGACATGGCGGCGCCGTTTTGTTCCTTCACGGCGGCCAGGTAGGCAAAGTACACCCACTGCACGGCTTCGCGGGCGGTGGCGGCCGGGCGGCTGATGTCAAAGCCGTACTTGGCGGCCATCTGCTTCAGTTCGTCCAGGGCGCGGAATTGTTCGGACAGCTCTTCGCGCAGGCGCATCACGTCGTCGGTGAAGGTGGCGTTGTCCAGTTCGTGGAACACTTGCTGGCGCTCGGCGCGCAGGAAGTCGGTGCCGTACAGGGCCACGCGGCGGTAGTCGCCGATGATGCGGCCGCGACCGTAGGCGTCAGGCAGGCCGGTGATCACGCCGGACTTGCGGCAGGCCATGATTTCCGGGGTGTAGACATCGAACACGCCCTGGTTGTGGCTCTTGCGATACTTTTCCCACACTTCCTTGATCATCGGATCCAGCTTGAAGCCAAAGGCTTCCAGGCCGTTTTCGACCATGCGCAGGCCGCCGTTCGGCATGATGGCGCGCTTCAGCGGGGCATCGGTCTGCAAGCCGACGATCACTTCATTGGCCTGGTCGATGTAGCCGGCGTCATGCGCGGTGATGGAGGAGCCGCGGTCGGCGGACACATCCAGCACGCCCTTGGCGCGTTCCTGCTTCAGCAGTTCGCCCAGGGTGTCCCACAGCTTCTTGGTACGTTCGGTGGCGCCAGCCAGGAAGCTGTCGTCGCCTTCGTACGGCTGGTAGTTCAGCTGGATGAAGTTGCGGACATCGACTTTGCTCTGCCAGTCGCCGGCGACGAAATCGCGCCAGGGGTTGGCTTGAGCGGCGTTTTGAGTGATGGCGTCCATCTGGGGCCTCCTTACTTAGGCTGGGTCCGGTAACGTGTTAGATATTGAACACATACTACATTCGGAATCGAAAATTTCGTTTGACTTGGGTCAAGTAGTGCCGCGCTTCGCGCGCGATTTCGGTTCGGCTTCGCCGCGCGTGAAAACGGTGCCATACCCTTAAAATATCAATGTTTTATAGCAAAGTCGGCGCGGTGCCGCTGGCACTGCGCCGACCACATTCGAAAACGAACATTCACATGCCGTTTACTCGCATGCAAACGCCGCTGCAACTCAGACCAACTGCAATGTGTGACGTTCCAGCCGGAACACCACCAGACCGACACCCACTGCCCCGCCCACGATATTGCCCAGCGTCGCCGGCAGCATATTATGCAGGATGTCGGCCCACTCCAGGCCAGCCATGCCCTGCAGCTTGGCCAGCGCGAAAAAGGCCATGTTGGCGATGCTGTGCTCAAAGCCGGAGAAGAAGAATACGAACACCAGCAGCATGATGATCAACAGCCGCGCCGCCTCGTTGGCCAGACGCATCGGCACCCACACCGCCAGACAGATGATCCAATTGCACAATACGCCCTTCCAGAAAATTTCCATCGAGGACGCGCTCACCTTGTGCTCCACCACGCTGAACAACAGGTGATCGGCCGGCAAAGCGCCCATGCCCCCCGCGCCCGCCAGCACCGCGACAAACAGCAACACCCCGATCAGATTGCCCAGGTAAACCATCGCCCAGCTCAGGAACAGGCTGCGAGTGTGACAGCGGCCGCTGAGCCGGCCGACGGTGAAATACATCACATTGCTGGTGAACAGCTCCACTTTGCAAATGATGATGCTGACCAGGGCCACGCCGAAAAAGCCGGAAGTGGCGATGTAGTAGCCGGAATCGCCGGCCGCGAAAAACACCTGGCCCAGCTTCAGGCTGACGGCCAGCACGACGGCGATCAGCGCGCCGGCCATGGCCGCGCTGAGCAGGTAACGGCCGGGTTCGGACAGCAGCACCTTCTGCTTGCTGGCCGCTTCGTCGGCCACGTAGGCGAGTGTGGAGGAGTGGCTCATTTTCTTGCATCTCTACAGTATGGGTAAGGCGGCGTCGCCGGCGACGGCTGCGCCGTTCGCACGAAATGCGACTTCACGAAAATTTTATGTTCGTTTTAGTAAATTCGTGTTTGATAACGATCAACCCGCTGCATTCCCACCACCTCCGGCGTCAGTCTGCTGCCATCGGCGCCATGATACGCCGCCCAGCAAGGACAACCCAGCACAAAACACTCAAAGTTCTCCTATTTTTTCACACATCGCCATTTTTTCCGCCACCCAGCCGCGCTTGGCATGATCGGCGCAGCCGCGCCCCGCCGCTTGCTTCAAGTCTATGAGGCGTTCATGGGTTTCGAAATCGAATATGTTCATTTTTAATCATTATTTTTCACTTTCGAAAATTTGATGCCGAAAATCCTCTCTTTATTTGACACATTTCAACCAAAAAATTTTCCATATCAAACCATCGCCAGAATAGAACCTGTGCGATACCACTCGGCACTGCATGGCCCAAACGCTTACTCATACCTTTAAAATTCAATGCTTTACAATGCATTCACATTATCAACACTTCAAAAATCCAACTCGCCCATCCACGTTATGACGAAACAACACAGCCTGAGCCGGGCCGAAATCGAATGCTCACAACAACAGAGCAAACACTCAAATAGCGCGTCGCATCATCCGCCCAAGCATGGCAGGTTCATATTAGGTTGATTTAAAAAATATTGCTTATTCTTGCTATTTTTAAATATTTAATTCCTATAAAACAATATTTATTGGTGTTTTATTTCAAAATAAAGGCAAAAATAGCCAATCAAACTGCCTGCGCCACTGCCTTTCTCGTGTTCATTTGTTCGTTTTACGACAAATTTATATTGATTAGAATCAACTGATGTTCTTAAATGTGTACCTGCCTGACTACAAAGCCCGTAGGATGGCGACAACTCGGCAAGACAAGGCACGGCGGGCCAGCCCGCTTTGCCGGCGACACGCTCACCCCCGCCTCCCGCCCATGCAGGGACGGAAGGCTGAAAACAGAATTTCCAAAATATCGTTCGAAAAGGCACCTCGATCATGTCACAAACCATCGCTTCCACCGCTCCCCGCTCCGGCTCGTCCGGATGGACCAAGCACGACACCACCTGGATGCTCGGCCTGTATGGCACCGCCATCGGCGCCGGCGTCCTGTTCCTCCCCATCAACGCCGGCATCGGCGGCCTGTGGCCGCTGATGTTGATGGCCATCCTGGCCCTGCCGCTGACCTTCTTCGCCCACCGCGGCCTGACCCGCTTCGTGCTGTCCGGCAGCAAGGAAGGCGCGGACATCACGGAAGTGGTGGAAGAGCACTTCGGCCTCGGCGCCGGCAAGATCATCACCCTGCTGTACTTCTTCGCCATCTACCCGATTCTGTTGATGTACAGCGTGGCCATCACCAATACGGTGCTGTCCTTCCTCAATAACCAGCTGCACATCGACGTGGGCACCGGCACCGCCACCCGCGCCGTGTTCTCGCTGGCGCTGATCCTGGGCCTGATGTCCATCGTGCGCTTGGGCGGCCAGATGATCGTCAAGGCGATGAGCATCCTGGTCTACCCGTTCGTGGTGGTGCTGATGCTGCTGGCCCTGTACCTGATCCCGCAATGGAGCGACACCGCCATCCGCCACGCCGGCAGCCTGGGCGACGCCGTATCCAGCGGCGCTTTCTACAAGACGCTGTGGCTGGCCATCCCGGTGATGGTGTTCTCCTTCAACCACTCGCCCATCATCTCGTCCTTCTCTGTGGACCAACGCAAGCTGCACGGCGACGACGCCGAGCCGGCTTCCAGCCGCGTGCTGATCCGCGCCCACACCATGATGGTGCTGACCGTGATGTTCTTCGTGTTCAGCTGCGTGTTCAGCCTAAGCCCGGCCGACCTGGCCGCCGCCAAGGCCCAGAACATCTCCATCCTGTCCTACCTGGCCAACCACTTCCAAAACCCGGTGATGGAATGGGTTGCCCCTATCATCGCCATGGTCGCCATCAGCAAGTCCTTCCTGGGCCACTACCTGGGCGCCAAGGAAGGCTTCAACGGCCTGGTGATCAAGCAACTGCGCCAGAGCGGCAAGACCATCGAATCGTCCAAGCTGGACCGCTACACCGCCATCTTCATGATCGTGACCTGCTGGATCATCGCCACCATCAACCCGTCCATCCTGGGCATGATTGAAACCCTGGGCGGCCCGGTGATCGCCATGCTGCTGTTCCTGATGCCGATGTACGCCATCCAGAAAGTGCCGGCCATGAAGAAGTACTCCGGCGCCGCCAGCAACATCTTCGTGGTGCTGATCGGCCTGATCGCCATCTCCGCCATCTTCTACGATCTGATCGCCTGATCGTAAGCCAACAGGCCCCCCGCCCTTGCCGGCTGGGGGATTGGGATTCGGCCCACAGACCGCGGATTCCAGCGCTGAAACAGAGCGGCCCGGCCAGTCCGGGTCCTCCCGGCCCCCTCCCAATCGCGCTAGCGGCCTGTTCTTCTTCCAGATTCCAGCATTCAAAGAGGTAGCATCATGTTCAGCATGAGCGACATCTACAAAATCGGCGTCGGCCCCTCCAGCTCCCACACCGTCGGCCCGATGAAGGCCGGCCACCAGTTCCTGGGCGCGCTCAAGGAAACCGGCCGCTTCAACCAAGTCTCCCGCGTCCACGTGGACTGCTACGGCTCGCTGGCCCTCACCGGCAAGGGCCACTGCACCGACCAGGCCATCATCCTGGGCCTGGCCGGCAATCTGCCCGACACCGTGGACCCGGACAATTCCGCCGGCCTGATCGCCGACGTGGAAAAAACCGGCCAGCTGACGCTGGGCCGCACCCACCAGCGCGTGGCCTTCGGCATGGACTTCCATACCGCCAATCTGCCGCGCCACGAAAACGGCATGCAGATCCACGCCTTCGTCGGCGACGAAAAAGTCCTGACCAAGACCTATTACTCGATAGGCGGCGGCTTCATCGTCGACGAGGAGCACTTCGACCAATCCAGCTGCAGCGACACCCCGGTGCCGTATCACTTCGTCACCGCCCAGCAACTGATCGACATGTGCGAGGAAACCGGCCTGTCCATCGCCGCCCTGGTGCTGGAAAACGAGAAGGCCTTCCACGACGTCAAGGACACCCAGGCCCACTTCCGCCGCGTATGGGAAGTCATGAAGGGCAGCATAGAGCGCGGCATGCGCACCGAGGGCAACCTGCCCGGCCCGATGCGCATCCCGCGCCGCGCCCCGGCCCTGCACCGGATGCTGACCAGCTCGCTGACCGTGGCCAAGGACCCGATGAGCGTGATGGACTGGGTCAATATGTACGCCATGGCCATGTCTGAGGAAAACGCGGCCGGCGGCCGCGTAGTGACCGCGCCCACCAACGGCGCCTGCGGCATCGTCCCGGCCGTGCTGGCCTATTACAACCACTTCATCCAGCCGCTGGACGACGACAGCTGCCTGCGCTTCTTCCTGTCCTCCGGCGCCATCGGCTGCCTGTTCAAGCTCAACGCCTCCATCTCCGGCGCGGAAGTGGGCTGCCAGGGCGAAGTGGGCGTGGCCTGTTCCATGGCCGCGGCCGGCCTGACCGAGTTGATGGGCGGCAGCCCGTCCCAGGTGTGCATGGCGGCGGAAATCGCCATGGAGCACAACCTGGGCCTGACCTGCGACCCGGTGGGCGGCCAGGTGCAGATTCCGTGCATCGAGCGCAACGCCATCGCCGCGGTCAAGGCCATCAACGCCGCCCGCATGGCCATGCACCGCGTCAGCAGCCCCAAGGTATCGCTGGACAAGGTCATCGCCGCCATGTACGAAACCGGCAAGGACATGGACGCCAAGTACCGCGAAACCTCCTGCGGCGGCCTCGCCCTGCAGATCAAGGCGGAAAGCAAGGTCGCGCCCAGCCAAGCCATACGCTGGGTGGACGACGCGGCCTGCGCCTGACCTTAGCCTGAGCCATCAAACGCCACCCTAGCGGTGGCGTTTTTGCTGGGCAGATGCCATGATGGGCGCTCAGCAAAACCATACGCACCAGTACAGTTTAGAAAACTGTCCATGCGACTGATAACAAAGGCCTATCCGTGAACGCCAAAGCCGATTTCTGTCTGCTGTTCGATCTGGACGGCACCCTGACCCATACCGACGATCTGCACTTCGACGCCTTCCGCGCCCTGATGGCCGAGCATGGCCGCGCGCTGGATCACGACACGTTCTTGCACCACATCGTCGGCGCCACCAACGAGGCCATCATGGGCCGGCTGTTCCCGGACCTGCCGGAGCGGCACCTGGAGCTGGCCGAATGCAAGGAGCGGCTGTTTCGCGACTCCGTCACCCGGCTGACGCCGACGCCGGGCGCGCCGGAGCTGTTCGACTGGGCCGAGCGCCATGGCGTGGGCATCGCCGTGGTCACCAACGCGCCGCGCGCCAACGCCGAGCTGATGCTGGCCGGGCTGGGCCTGACGGACCGGATAGACGCGTTGGTGATAGGCGACGAGCTGGCGCACGGCAAGCCGCACCCCCTGCCCTACCAGACAGGCTTGGCCCGGCTGGGCGGCCGCGCCGAGCGCGCCTGCGCCTTCGAGGACTCCCCGTCCGGCATGCGCGCCGCCCACGCCGCCGGCATCCACAGCTACGGCATCGCCGGCGCGCTGCCGCCGCAAACGCTGCTAGACGCGGGCGCCGCCGCCGTCATCGCGGACTTTACCGCGCCCGAGCTGTGGCGCTGGCTGGAACGCGCGCTAGGCTAAGCCTCAGCCCAAGGCGGAATACAGGCCGCAGGCGATCAGACTGCAGCCGCACAAACGGGCGGGCCAGCAGCGGCCCTCGCCGGCCACGGCTTCGCCCAGCAGGCGCGCCGCCGCCACGCACAGCAGGAACACCGCCGCCACGCACAGCAGGAACACCGCCAGCACGGTCAGCAGGAACAGCGGCCCCAGCAGCAGCATCTGCCGCGCCGCATCCTGCTCCGGCCGGATGAACTGCGGAAAATACACGATCAGAAACCCGATGATCTTGGGATTGGGCAGCGTAACCATCAGCCCGCGGCGGAACGCGCCGCCGGCCAGAGGCGAGATAGATGAGCCGGCGGCCGGCGCAGCGCGCAGCAGCCCGATGCCCAGCCACAGCAAATAAGCCGCTCCCAGCCACTTCAGCGCCAGCAACAAGGCGGGCGAGGCCTGCGCCAGCGCGCCCAGGCCGCTCAAGGCCGCCAGCAACAGCATGGCGTCCGCCGCCACCACGCCCAGCGACGCCGCCGCGCCGGCCCGCCAGCCCTCGCGCAGGGCCGCGGCCACGATCACCAGCATGGACGGTCCCGGCAGCAGCGTGACCAGGGCGGTGGCGATGATGAAGCTCCAGATCATGGCATCCCCCCTAGCGCAACAGGCCCAGGCTGCCGGTCAGCTGGCGCACCCGCTTGGCCGGACCGCACAAGGCCAGGCCCTGGTACTGCAGCTCATCCTCTGCCGTGGCGGCCAGCGCCGCCGCGTACTCCTGATAACTGCGGGTGCTGCGCGTGGCGCTGATCAGCTCCACCAGGGTCAGTTCGCCGCCATGCGCGCTGGCCGCCGCGCGCAAGGCGCGCAGCTGTTCCGCGCCGCACTTCAAAATGGGAATGGGCAAGGTGGTGATGCCGCTCCTGGCCTCGCCCCGCGCGTCCAATAAATCCTCGCCTATCAGCTCAGGATGGCGGCGGCCCAGGGTCAGCGACAACACGGCCGCGGTATTGGCGATCACCCCAGCCGGCAGCTCGGGATCGACGATGATGGCGCAACGCATATCCTGCATGGCACGCTCCGGTGAATGGGAATGCATGCACTATGCGCCGGCATCAAATACGCTACAATCCAGATCAATTAAAACTGTCTGATCGAAAAAATCGAACAATGATAGACGAACTGCGCGCCCTGGCCGTCTTCGCCAAAACCGTGGAAACCGGATCGTTCCGCGCCGCCGCGCGCGCGCTGCGCTTGTCGCCCTCCGTGGTCAGCCATCATGTATCGCAGCTGGAAGGCAAGCTGGGCGCGGCGCTGCTGTACCGCTCCACCCGCAAGCTGTCGCTGACGCCGGATGGCCAGGCGCTGTACCAGCACGCGCAAGCCATGCTGCAGGCGGCGGAAAGCGGGCTCAACGCGCTGGCCGGCCGCGCGGCGGAACCGGCCGGCTCGCTCAGCGTGACGCTGCCCGCCTTCTTCGCCCGCCACCCGCTGGTGGAGAGGCTGGCCGATTTCGCCCAGCGCCACCCCAAGGTGGAATTGACGCTGGACTTCAGCGACGAAAAGCGCGATTTGATACGCGACGGCATAGACCTGGCCATCCGCATTGGCGAACTGCCGGACAGCGCGCTGAAATCGCGCCGCCTGCTAGACATGCCGCGCATCACCGTGGCCGCGCCCTCGCTGCTGGCGGAACGCGCGGCGCCGCAAACGCCGGCAGCGCTGGCGGACTGGCCCTGGCTGGGCATACGCATGCGGCCCAACCGCAAGACGCTGAGCCTGAGTGCCGGCGAAACCCAAACCTTCGCCTTCCAGCCGCGCCTGACCGTCAACAACATAGACGCCGCCTGCCGGCTGGCCATCGCCGGCTGCGGCCTGGCCACCCCGCCGGCCTTTCTGGTGGAAGACGATATCGCCGCCGGACGGCTGGCAAACGTACTGCCGGAATGGCAAGTGGAAACGCTGGGGGTCTACGCCGTCTGGCCCGCCAACGCCGCGCGAGAAAGCCTAACACTACGGCTGCTAGACCACCTGACCCGCGAAGCCGACCTCCACCGACGAAAGGAACCGCGCAGCCACTAAGCTGGCCCACAGGACACATAAGCACTGCTCCATCGCCACCGTCATTCCGTGCAAATCCCCCTGCGCATGCGGGGAACTTGCCTGTCCGGCGGTAAATGTGGCGATCCTTCTGGAACATCTGGACGCCGATTTCTGAGCTGCCTGTCCGGCAGTGAACTGGCCCTGGGGGACATCTTGAAACTGCCGGATTTTCTGAGCTGCCTGTCCGGCAGTGAACCTGACGCAGCGGTATTGGCGGCGGAAAATGCATTTCTGAGCTGCCGGTCCGGCAGCGAACCCGGTGGAGGCGTTGACGGTGAACGTTTTGCATTTCTGAGCTGCCTGTCCGGCAGTGAACACGTAATGCAGAATCTTGTTGGCCGCGGTCATTTTCTGAGCTGCCTGTCCGGCAGTGAACTCACAGAAACGGGGCAAGGCGGCGCTGATGGATTTCTGAGCTGCCTGTCCGGCAGTGAACATTGTGACACGGATGGCTGTCGCGTTTACGTCTTTCTGAGCTGCCTGTCCGGCAGTGAACGATATTGCGGTTAAGATTTTTGGTGAGTTATTTTTCTGAGCTGCCTGTCCGGCAGTGAACATTGCAGACATACTAGAGATTTCTGAGCTGCCTGTCCGGCAGTGAACATTGCAGACATACTAGGCATTGATGCAAGAGATTTCTGAGCTGCCTGTCCGGCAGTGAACGGGTTCCGGCCAGGATTGAAAACGGAGTGGCTTTTCTGAGCTGCCTGTCCGGCAGTGAACATGGAAATGTTGGTATTCGCTGGCACGAGGCATTTCTGAGCTGCCTGTCCGGCAGTGAACGTCACGCATGCCGAACGAGCGGAACAGCGAACTTTCTGAGCTGCCTGTCCGGCAGTGAACCGGTCTGCCATCTTTCAACCTGGCGCGTTGTCTTTCTGAGCTGCCTGTCCGGCAGTGAACATGCTACGGCCGGATTTTTCAAGATTTCAATTTTTCTGAGCTGCCTGTCCGGCAGTGAACATGTCGAGGTACGCGCCATTGTGGCGGGAGGTTTTCTGAGCTGCCTGTCCGGCAGTGAACATCAGCACGGTAAAGAAGCCCGACACGGTCAATTTCTGAGCTGCCTGTCCGGCAGTGAACCGACAGCTTGAGGCTCGCGATCGGGAGTGTGATTTCTGAGCTGCCTGTCCGGCAGTGAACGCGGGAACGCTGCAACGCAATATGGCGCCGAGCTTTCTGAGCTGCCTGTCCGGCAGTGAACGCCAAGCTGGTCGGCGGCGGCCACGCCTTCGATTTCTGAGCTGCCTGTCCGGCAGTGAACCGGCTGCCAGCGCGTCTTGCAGGCCGAACATCTTTCTGAGCTGCCTGTCCGGCAGTGAACAACGCCATGGTGGACGTGGCCGGCTGCCGCGAGTTTCTGAGCTGCCTGTCCGGCAGTGAACCCGAAAAAGATTTGGCTTATTGGTTTGGCAGTTTTCTGAGCTGCCTGTCCGGCAGTGAACTCAGCCAGGAGGCGATTGCAGCGCTCAATCGTTTTCTGAGCTGCCTGTCCGGCAGTGAACAACCATTGGTAGTAGGCGTAACAACGGCAATATTTCTGAGCTGCCTGTCCGGCAGTGAACACAGCCATAGCATCAATAACAAACGATGGCATTTTCTGAGCTGCCTGTCCGGCAGTGAACGATGGTTATCAGCAGTAGCCGGCACCGAATAATTTCTGAGCTGCCTGTCCGGCAGTGAACCCGCGATTGATTGACTCGTTTATCCGTCCGCTTTTCTGAGCTGCCTGTCCGGCAGTGAACCGGTTCGTAGAAGCCTCCGCGGCGGAGTTGGTTTTCTGAGCTGCCTGTCCGGCAGTGAACACGGGAATTGAGGAATACAGCGCATTCGTCAATTTCTGAGCTGCCTGTCCGGCAGTGAACCCGAATTCACGGCGTTCTAAGGATGAATGTTTTTTCTGAGCTGCCTGTCCGGCAGTGAACCTGCTGTCCGCTGGCCTGGCCAAGTCCAAGGTTTTCTGAGCTGCCTGTCCGGCAGTGAACGAGCGGTCGCCGCGACCGGTTTTCGTGTTGCTTTTCTGAGCTGCCTGTCCGGCAGTGAACATGCTGACGCTCACTGTTCCGCATCACAGCTGTTTCTGAGCTGCCTGTCCGGCAGTGAACAAACAGCAAGTGGGCGCCATGGGCGCGCAGATTTTCTGAGCTGCCTGTCCGGCAGTGAACACAATACGAGGACGGAACGAGGGAGTATTACATTTCTGAGCTGCCTGTCCGGCAGTGAACAATTCGACGTCGTCGCATGGGTGTATTCCGCATTTCTGAGCTGCCTGTCCGGCAGTGAACTAGAGCGGCTGGGCGGTGTGCCCAGTGCTTGAATTTCTGAGCTGCCTGTCCGGCAGTGAACGGTGACCTGCACGGCGTCCGCCATGACCCGGATTTCTGAGCTGCCTGTCCGGCAGTGAACAGTCCCCGCTTTTCGCGGTACTGGTTCGGCGTTTTCTGAGCTGCCTGTCCGGCAGTGAACGCGACTACTCGTCGCTGATCGACCGGCTGACATTTCTGAGCTGCCTGTCCGGCAGTGAACATCGCGCTGCTGGGAGCCGACCAGGCGCAGACTTTCTGAGCTGCCTGTCCGGCAGTGAACCTGGGCGCGTTTAACGGCAATGAACTGCTCATTTTCTGAGCTGCCTGTCCGGCAGTGAACCATCGGCGAATGCGGACACAGCGGACAGAGCGTTTCTGAGCTGCCTGTCCGGCAGTGAACGCGCCGGTTGCTAAAACGCCGCCGCCTGAGCTTTTCTGAGCTGCCTGTCCGGCAGTGAACTACCTGTTGATGGGTCTCTATTCCAGCCTGCATTTCTGAGCTGCCTGTCCGGCAGTGAACTGGAGCATCACTCGTTGCATCCACCATGCACGGTTTCTGAGCTGCCTGTCCGGCAGTGAACCTGGCATGGCCTCAGGCGTTTGATACCGGCGCTTTCTGAGCTGCCTGTCCGGCAGTGAACGACGCAGTGCGTGTTTACAGGTGCGGCGGTGCTTTCTGAGCTGCCTGTCCGGCAGTGAACAGTACAGTAACGGGTCTATAGCCCTATAGTGTTTTCTGAGCTGCCTGTCCGGCAGTGAACACGTCCCAGTTCTGGCTGGAGCACTTGCGGATTTTCTGAGCTGCCTGTCCGGCAGTGAACAGTCGTCGGCAGCCATTGCCGTCGTGGATCATTTTCTGAGCTGCCTGTCCGGCAGTGAACCGGGAAAACGTCTTCCCCTGGTTCATCTTCATTTTCTGAGCTGCCTGTCCGGCAGTGAACGGCCATGTACCGCGCAAAGCTTTGCTCCATGTTTTCTGAGCTGCCTGTCCGGCAGTGAACAGTGTGGGCGAACTCGCAGGGCAATCGCACCTTCACGTCATAAAGGCGACATGCCCAGCAACTCAGCCAAGGCCTCATCATCCCAGCCGGCACGCTTGCGTCGCACCCGCATGCTTTTCTTGGCCTGATACGGCGAACTACGCAGCAGGTTGAGCGCGAATTTCAGCAGCAGCGCAAAATTCTGCGGTCCATGATCTTCGCGCAATGGGCAGTTATCTTCCCGAAAAATCACATCCAGACACCAATGCAGGCCGTTTTCGATCGCCCAATGACGGCGCACCGCCTGCGCCAGCTCTTCCGCGCTCAACGCGCGCGACGACAAATAATAGCGCTGCTCCAGCGCCGATTGTCCGCGACCATCCAGCCGCACCGAATCCACGCGACCCACTGTTTGGCAGCCGGGCCAGGCCTGAGCGTCGACAATGCCGTCCGCCCGGGCTGTCACCACATGTTGCAACACCGTGCGGCCATGCCCTTTTTGCGCGCTGGCCACTCGCTCGGTGGGATGGTCATGCAGCGCGCACGCTACGGCCTGACGTAGCTTGGGCTGGTTCTCCTTCACCGCCAGCAAATAGTCCGCTTTACGCGCCACGATGGTCTTGGCAACCTCTTTCTGGCAGCCCATCGCATCCAGGCTGACCAGACAGCCCTCCACATCCAGTGCGGCCAGCAACGCCGGAATCGCAGTGATTTCATTGCTTTTGTCGGCGACTTTCTCCTGCCCCAGCGCCAAGCCCAGTTCGGTGGCGAAGGCGCTGACCATGTGCACCGGGCTGTGCGCGCCGCGAGCGGTGCCGCGCAGGCATTTGCCATCGATGGCGATCTGCTGGAACGAGCCCAGCAGTCCTTGCGTCCAGCTGCGGAAGGCGTTCTCGAACTGCTTGGGATCCAGCAGTCGGAACACGCGGTTGACGGTATCGTGAGAAGGAATGCCATTCTTCAACGGCAGGAAGCGCCGCAGCCAAGCTTCCTTAACCTCAGCCCACTCGACCGCCTCCACAAAGCTCTCCGCCCCCGCGAAGATGGCGCACACGGCAATCACCAGAATTTCGTCCAGCGGATGGGCGATGTAGCGCCCGGTCCTCGGCTCGGGCACCTCGGCCAAATGTTCCATCAACGTTCCCATCCCGCACCGGTAAAACCTGGGAGTTCACCTCAAGTCTGGGTGGGTTGGCAAGTCTGTTTGCTTATGACAAGAAGGTGCGATTGCCCTGGGCGAACTCGTGTCCACTTTTGTCATTTTCTGAGCTGCCTGTCCGGCAGTGAACTACCGGTTGATGGGTCTCTATTCCAGCCGGCATTTCTGAGCTGCCTGTCCAGCAGTGAACTTGCCTTGGTTGCGTCTCTACACCGAGATGGTTTTCTGAGCTGCCTGTCCGGCAGTGAACGGGCGAACCGCGGTCGGCTGGGTTGGCACGTCTTTCTGAGCTGCCTGTCCGGCAGTGAACGCCTTCCTTGCTGAAATCCGTGGCCGGGAAGTTTTCTGAGCTGCCTGTCCGGCAGTGAACATGGTAATCGCTGTAATGGCATCCCAGCCATATTTCTGAGCTGCCTGTCCGGCAGTGAACGTTGACTTGGCTGACATTGATGCAACTGACGATTTCTGAGCTGCCTGTCCGGCAGTGAACGCGCGCAAGCGTAGCCCCCATGTTTCGCACATTTTCTGAGCTGCCTGTCCGGCAGTGAACTGAAACCTACGGCCGCCGGATGCCTGGCATATGTTTCTGAGCTGCCTGTCCGGCAGTGAACGCCTTCGCCGCGCCGGCAATGACGATGTCTATTTTCTGAGCTGCCTGTCCGGCAGTGAACACTTCCCTGCGGTCAGGCCGATAGCGCAAAAATTTCTGAGCTGCCTGTCCGGCAGTGAACGCATCGCCTGTATCGCCGCCTGGCGTTTGTTTTTTCTGAGCTGCCTGTCCGGCAGTGAACATTTCACCGCTGCACAAGGTGCCATTGGTGCATTTCTGAGCTGCCTGTCCGGCAGTGAACGGAACTGGTTGGTCATCATGCGCATGGCGACTTTTCTGAGCTGCCTGTCCGGCAGTGAACTGCGTTGCTGCTGCGAAAAACGGTTATGTAACTTTCTGAGCTGCCTGTCCGGCAGTGAACGGTATAAAACGGGCTAAACAGATTGCCGTTATTTTCTGAGCTGCCTGTCCGGCAGTGAACTGTTCAAACGGGGCCGTTGGAACACTGTTCGCTTTCTGAGCTGCCTGTCCGGCAGTGAACATGTTCGAGCGCTCCGGGCCGCTGTCGATCAATTTCTGAGCTGCCTGTCCGGCAGTGAACGTAGCAGGGCGCAGCATGCGGGCCCGGATCGATTTCTGAGCTGCCTGTCCGGCAGTGAACGCGCAGGTTGGGCGTGAACAGCATGCTGTCCAGTTTCTGAGCTGCCTGTCCGGCAGTGAACGTTTGCAGCGTTTCATGGAGTGTTTGCCTGTTTTTCTGAGCTGCCTGTCCGGCAGTGAACGAAACACCAGTCGCATTAGCAACCCGCGATGTTTTCTGAGCTGCCTGTCCGGCAGTGAACATGGTATAGACATATTCGCCGCGCTTTTCGGCTTTCTGAGCTGCCTGTCCGGCAGTGAACGATATCTCCAAGGTAGCGCAAGCCAGAATCACTTTCTGAGCTGCCTGTCCGGCAGTGAACATCAATGCAGAGAGACAGGACGGCGCACAATCATTTCTGAGCTGCCTGTCCGGCAGTGAACTTAATCAGCTCCGCGCCAAACGCTGGCTTCTCTTTTCTGAGCTGCCTGTCCGGCAGTGAACCTTGGGTGGCCGCCAAAGTGAACGAGGATGAATTTCTGAGCTGCCTGTCCGGCAGTGAACTTTGCAATCGCCCACGTTGTCGGTGTTGGAGCTTTCTGAGCTGCCTGTCCGGCAGTGAACCTCGTACATACCGGAAACCTGTTTATTCATGTTTTCTGAGCTGCCTGTCCGGCAGTGAACCCTTTCCAAGTGCATCCAGATCATAGCCGGTATTTCTGAGCTGCCTGTCCGGCAGTGAACGCGCTCGTGACTGCGTTTATCGCGTTTCAGCATTTCTGAGCTGCCTGTCCGGCAGTGAACGGCGGTACCGGGGCCGGTAGCACGTTCTACATTTTCTGAGCTGCCTGTCCGGCAGTGAACTTGCTGACCGTTTGTGTAGGCCGAAATAGACATTTCTGAGCTGCCTGTCCGGCAGTGAACGATTATGCGAACCTGCGTCGGCGTCGCCATCATTTCTGAGCTGCCTGTCCGGCAGTGAACTTGGCCATCGGATTTACGGCGAACGGATTTGATTTCTGAGCTGCCTGTCCGGCAGTGAACTATCGCTATTCAATCGAACTAGGAGGCAGCATTTTCTGAGCTGCCTGTCCGGCAGTGAACGTTCAGTGCGTTGGCCGTCTGATTGAATATGCTTTCTGAGCTGCCTGTCCGGCAGTGAACGTGTTCGTCGGACCCCGCCAGCCGCTCGTAACTTTCTGAGCTGCCTGTCCGGCAGTGAACTAGAGCCTACTTCCCTTCCCAACCAAGCCAAGCAAGGGAGGTGGGGATCTTTCATGAAAAAACCCTTTTCTCGACCAATTTCGTAAATCGCTGATTTTAAAAGATTCTTTTTTTCTGTCAAAAAAAGGGTTGCCGCCAATTCAATGCGCTTGGTTGCAACCCTTTACGCTTTAAAACCCTGGCAGGGTGGCGTGGCGGCTCAGGCCGTAGGCGTTGAAATCGCCTTTAACCTCTGCCGTGGCTGCCGTCTGGGCGATGAACAGGCGGAATTGATGCTGGCCGGTGCTTTGACTGCTCAGGGTGATGAAGGGCAGGTTCAGCAGCTTGGCCTTGTCGTCGGGAATCAGCCGCAGCGCTTCGGCCTCGCTCATGCCTTTGCGCCGCATCAGCCGTTCGCGCTCTTTGGCCGGGTTGCTCTTGGCCTGTTTGCGCTGTACGCGGATGGGGCTGGCATTGGCAGGAACCGGCTGAATATTGCCCAGCGTAACGTGGTCGCGCATGCCGGTAAGCCAGTTGCGGGCCATGAAGCTGTCCAGCGCGGCGGCGCTGCCGTGCAGGCGCAGCACCTGGCCCAGGGTTGGCCGCAAAGTGCTGTCGCCTTCTCCCTTTGGCGTCAGGTCGTAGCCGGGGAAGCTTGCGCCGATGTCGCTGTGCTGCGTTGTTGCCAGTGCGCGGTGCAGTTTGGCGAACAGGGCGTTCAGCAGCAGTGGCGGGGCAAATTCCGGATCCGGCAGGATGCGGATGTCCAGATAGTGTTCCATGACTTAGCCCGCCTCACCGAATACGCCGCCGCGAATCAGGGTGGCGATGACGAAGTGCTGTTGCGCCAGATCGGGCACTTTGTCGTTCAGCACCCAGTTGTCCAGCAGGGTGTAGAAGTCGGTTTTCTGCTTGGGCTGGCGGTAGGCGCGGCCCTGGGTGGTGACGGAGCCGTAGGGCTCTATGGCGATGGGGCCGTTGCTGTCGGCTTCCGGATACCAGTTGTCTATGGTGCGGATGGCGTTGCCGATTTTTTGCGAGTGGATGGCGGCGATTTTGCGGTCTTTCTGCGTCACAAAATACAAGGTCTTGCTCTTGTCGCCACGGCCACGGTCCAGAATCAGCTCCTGGCTCGGGAACACTTCCTGCCCGGCACCCACGCTCACAAAGGCGGTGATTTGCAGCAAGACATGTTCTTCGCCGGACAGGCCGCTGGTGATGGCGCGGGTCAGCCCGGCCAGCTGGCTTTCGGCGCTGCCCGCGGCAAAGTCGCGCAGCGATAGCGCCAGCGCGTCGAATGTCCAGCTTTCGGCTTCTTTGCCATCGCTCAGGCGGGCGATGTGGACATTGACTTGCTCCGCGCCCACGCGGTTGCGCCACAAAAAGCGGCCATTGGCCAGATTGTGCGCGTAGCGGCGCGCCAGCTCGGCAAAGCCGTTGGCTTCGCGATAGCTGGCTACGGTGTCCAGCAGCTTTTGGCGGTATTCGCTGCTGTTGCAGGCAGACGGCGCGCCGGTGCCGCCCAGCACGCGCAGGGTGAAGCGCACTTTCAGGGTGTCGGCATCGTGCGGCAGCGCGGCAACGTCTACAGTTTGCAGGTTGGGGTTTTCAATCGCCGCATCCAGCTTGGCCGGGTCCTGGTCTTTGGTTTTCAGGCGGTTGGAGATGGTGCCGCGTACGGATTTTTCCTGGATGGTGACGGCAGGCCAGTGCTGGCTATTGCCTTGCTCTGCCCAGTTGCCGGCAAAAAACAGCGCATCGGACGGGTCCAGTTTGCGTTCAAAGGCGAGGACGGTGGCGGTTTTCAGGTTGGTTGTCATGTTCAATCTCCAAAAAGTCAGATGACCGTTTCTTGCGGGGCGGTATAGTGATTGCGGCAGCGATACACGCCGCTGGCTTCGTCAAAATCGGGGTGCCACAACAGATCAAAAACATCGTGCAGGCGGTGCGGGCTGCGCCATTCGCCCAACGAATACACGCTTTCCACAAAGCGGAACGGCGTGCTGTCGTCGCGGGCATTGGCCACGCTGCCTGCCGGGTGTAGCTCGGACAATGCTCCATAGCCCACCGGAATCGGCACAATCCAGCCCTCGCCCTGCTGGCGCGAGTGCTGCCAGACGGTATCGCCCTTGTCGTCAGTGACGGGGACGTGATTGAGGCGCGATTTGTCCAGCCAGGCATCCAGCAAGGTGGCATCGGGGTTGTGCTTGACCAGCCTGGCGTGATGGCTGTGCAGCAGGTCGTCACGCGAGAGCAGGGCAAAGCCCGGCAACCACTGGCGGCGAAGCTGGCGGAATTGCTTTGCCCGCTTTTCGCCCTCTTCCAGCGCCTGCAGTGTCGGCTTGGTGCGGCGGGCGGACTGGTTGGTTTGCGGTATCACGCTGCCGCCGGCGATGCGCAAGGTGGCGACGACGTCGGCAATGTTGGCCGCAATCTCGTCGCGTTTCGCTTCGTTTTCCGTCAGCGCATCCCCCGCCACGCCAAAGACAAGGGTGATGTCGAGGTGAATGCGGCCTTCTTCGACAATGGCTGCGGTGCTGCCGTCTTTGTCTATCGGGTTGCGCGTCAGATTGAAACGGTGCACGTAATCGCCGTTGGTTTGCGCCTGGTAGCCGTGGCAGATCACGCCCACGCCGTAAAATTCCAGCTCGACAGAGCCTGCCAGCTTGCGCTCCAGCGCCGTCATCAGCCCGCTAAACGCGGTGATGGAGGGCGCGCCCCAAGTGTGCTGGCTGGAAATAGCATTGGCGTTTTGCACGCGCAGGTGCGGCAGGGTTAGCAGGCCGGTGATGTTAGTCAGCATCGTTATCCCCTTTCAGCCCCTGAACTTGATTAAGCGCAGTCAGCGTGCGCTGTTGTTCATCTTGCAGAATCTGCCACTCGCGATCACCGGCCAGCTCGCGTGCCCAGTAGCGAAATTCCGCATCATTGACAGGCAGTGTCTTGTCCAGCTTGCTGTTGAGCCAGCGGGCGAAGCGTTCCGCCACTTGCAAGGGCCAGTCTTGCCACTGCCATGTCTTGTTGAAGTCTTCATCCCCGGCGGCGCGCCACGGGTCAAGCCAGCATTGCTCTTCAATCGGCAGCTTGCAGTCGGCATGCGCGCTCCAGCCTGGCGGCAGGTTGTTGATGATTTCGGCGGAATACAAGACCAGTTCGTCGAAAATCTGGTCTTGCAGTTTTTTGCGGTGATCGCGAATGGAGACGTTGTTTGGAGAGTTGTCTTCTTCTCCCTCTTTGGGCGCTTTGTAATGCTTTTGCAGCCAGGTGCGCAGTTCACGCAACAGGCGCTGCACTTCACGACGACGGCCAAAGCGGTTGAAGGCGCTATCGGCGTGGTACAGCGGGGTCAGCTCGCTGCTTTCCCATACTGGAGGCAGGGAAGCCAGCAGGTAGTTGCTGCCTTTGCGCTCGGAGTTCAATTGGGAAATATTCTGGGGCTTGGTGCCGCCTTTTTTCTCTTCGACCAAGTGCGGGTAGTCGCTGTAACCATGCGGGTGATCCGCGCCGTCACGTTTCGCCTGCCGTGCCGCCTTGGCCTCTTCACTAAAGCGGTGTTGCTGGATGGTCTGGTAAATGTGGTGAGAGAAGGCGCTGGCATACAGCGGGGACAGCAGGTGGTAATGGCTGTCGTCACAAGGATTGGGCAAGTCGTCTGGGCTGGGGCTGACCAGCCAGTACACCTGTTTGGCGCGGGTGTGGCTGCCGGGGCCGCCGTTGGGTTCGGTGATGCTGACAAAGGCATCGCACAGCGTTTGCGCTTGTTCCACGTCATCACTCAATGCGGCCAAGGCATCGGTATCGCCTGCTTGCAGGAGACTGAGCAAGGTTTGGCCGTCGTGTTCCAGCTTGAGGAATTTGTAGACATCCAGCGCGGCGGCATTGCCGACGACATCACTGGCGGAGGAGGGCGACAGGCAGTGGCTGCCCACAACATCCCGGTTTGACAAGCTGCTTGCGGGGGCAAACAGGCTGCTGCCCTTGGCATCCGGATGGATGGCCTTGAGCGTGTGGGTGACCATTTGTAGCTGACCCACCCGACGGGCGGCGTCAAGCAGCCAGGTGGCTGGTTGGTACTGGGCTTTCAGATCGTCGCGCTTGGCGTCGTCGTCGGCCAGTTTGTCGAGCTTGTCATCCCGTCGCTGAAGGATGAAGCTTGCAATTTCAGAGCGTATTCGTAAAGCCCTCGGCGAAAGGGAACTCATGATTTGCCTTTTCTCAGTTTTGATCGCGTGGCATCAAAACAAGGGATCAGCTACACTCGCAACCTGCATAAGCAAGAACTGAGTGCGCTGATCGCTTGCGCTGTTTGGATTCAGACTCTTCTGATCAAATGGCTGCTAGCCATCATGTCCTCCCTTTCTGTTTTTGCATCAAGCCCTGCAAATGGGCTGTCCCGAGGAGCAATCGAGACGTGTAGCTTTCAATGTGGCCATGAGGGTGCTGGAACACCTTCATGGCTAACTTGATGTCAGCATAGCCCTGCCTAGATTTATTGTCAACCATTAGAGGCTCAAAGTTTTTTATACAGTCTTTCGTGTTTCGACTCGCACCTCCAAGCTGCTACAATTGAATAACTACCGGTACAGGTAGCTCAGAAAATTAGCGGCTCGAAGTTGATATTTTCCGCACACACTTCACTGCCGGACAGGCAGCGCGGCCAACCTTGCAAGGTTGGCCGCATTCATTTTTTCTTGTTGAACCCCAATGCCGGATGAAACCACCAGCCTTGAGCGCTGGCGGGCAGCGTCACCGTACCGAAGCGGCGGGCGCATTGCGCCAGCGGCAAGTCCAGCTCCACGGCCAGGGTTTGCAGGGCGGCGAGATAGTCGGTTTCCGTCCAGGCGGTGATGCCCTGGCTGTGCAAGTCGCTATCGGCAATGCGGTGATGCAGGCTGCTATCTACCACCAGCTCTTTCTTTTCAAAGCGGCGCTCGCCGTCCACCAGCTTGATCAATGCAAAGTCATCCTCGTCTTCATTGGGCAGTAACAGCAGATCCACGTCTTCGCTCAAATCCAGCCGGAACGGGTGCTTGCGTTGCAGCAAGGCGCCGAGCATGGCTGCGGGCTGTTTCCAGCAGCTGCTGGCATGGATTGGCGGTGCTGGCGGCGCTTTGCCGGCGCGGGTCTTTGTGCGCGGCTGGCCGTTGTCGCCGGACATCCACATGCGCAGCCGTGCGTGTTCCAGATCGACCAGACTGGTTTTTTGATTCAGCTTTTCGCGTGCCAGCAGGCGCGGGCGGGCGTCCAGGTGGCGGTATTCTTCGGGCTGCAGGATTTGGTGCAGATTGTGTTCAGTCAGACAGAAATTGTTGTCGTGCTCGTCTTCAAAACCGGGGCGCAGATAGGCCGGTTTGCCCGGCTGAGTGAGGCTGTGAATGTTTTTTTCCAGAATCAGCACATTCACTTTGTCCCATGCCTGTGGCCGATGGCGGCGCACGCGTCCGGCCAGCTGGATCAGCGAGCGCATGGACGATGGCTCGGCGATGGTCCAGGAGTAATCGTGGTCGCGCCCCACTTCGGTGACGGGGCTGCCGAGCACGATGAAGATTTGCTCCGGCTCCGAGTGGGCATCCAGCCGCTGGCGGATGTCGGGCAACTTGAAGACGGCTTCCGACGTGGTGCGGTCCAGCGCCGCGTCCAGCCTCCGCTCTATGGCGGAGCGCAGCAGCAGCGGGTATTGCGAGTGGTAAACGCACAGGTGAATGCGCACGCCGTCCGGCGCGCCTTGCCGGTACAGGGCTTGGGCTAGCTGGTATAGCGGGCCGATATTGGCCAGCCGGATCAGGCCAAAGCTGACCCGTTTGCCGCTGGCGGGGTCGGTTTCCGCGTTGTCATGGTGCAGGCGCAGAGCCGCGTCGCGCAGGTGGATAGCCAGCGGATCGTACATGTCGCGCTCGTTGCGCGGGATGCCGCTGAGCGGCAGCAGCTCGGCGGTGCGGCGTACCGGCTGGCTGGCGAGCCAGGCGTAGCGGCGGCTGGCGAATTGCTGATGCGCGTGGGCAAACGCGCCACTATTAGCGCAATCGGCGGTGTGGGTGTCGCGTTCGTCCAGCCAGGCGCAGCTGATGTTCAGCGGCAGGCCAGGTTGGCCGCGACTGTTCTGGTAATGCTTACGCCCCGCCAGATAGGCATCAAACAACCCGCCCACCAGCGCGGGCGGCAGCGTGGCGGAGGAAAGCAGCACGCGGCTGCCCAGCAGTCCGGCCCAGTACACCAAGCGGGTGAGGGCGGGCAAATCTTCAATCGAGAAGTCGTCGGGTTCGTCTAATGCTAAGTCACTGGACATAAGCCGTAGCATGGGCGCGATTTGCCGCCCTCCCCGTTCGCTTTCCGTGGCCGGAATAAGATGGTCGATGGTGCAGACCAGCACCGGCGCGGCCAGCATGGCCTGTACCGCGTTGTCCTTTGTCAGACGCGCCAGCAGCGGGTGGTCGGGATTGCCGTCAAAGCGCACGTGGCTGGTTTCGTCCAGCAGAGTTTGCTTTGATTCAGAGCCGGTTTCTTCGGCCTGAGCCTGATAGTGCTCAAACAGCTCGCGGCTGGCAGCGCCGCCCACGCGGATGGCCAGGTCGCTGTCGTCCAGTTTCAGCTTGTCGCGGAAGGCCTGGCCGGTTTGCAGAGTGAGCGTGCGCAGGCCCAGCGCAAAGGCGCAGCGCATGCCGACAGCTGGGTCCGCCAAGCCGTACATCACCCGCGCATTGCCTAATGTTTTACCGCAGCCGGTGGAAGCCATGTTGACGATGAAAGCGCCATGCTGGCGAGCTTTGTCGCGCAGGCCGCAGGCCAGTTCATAGGCCTTGTCCTGCCAGCGGAAGCGTTCACTCTGGCTGCGCTGCCGCAGGATGCGATGGTTTGCCAGACGCGGCAAATGGCGCTCCAAGCCAGGCAGAGCGCGGCTGGCTTGCTGGCTGTGGCGTGCCACGCCCAGCAGGTGTTCGTTAAGCGTCTGGTTGAAATGGCGTTCGGGATCGTCTTTTAGCGTATTGGCAAAGGCGATGCCGGCTTCTGCTGACTTTTTCCAGCTCTGCTTGACGATCTGGCTGGAAAAGTGATGGTCGGCCAGCATCAACAGCAGGCGCGAGATGTGCATCACATACGGGTTTTCCAGCCAGTTACCGGATGCGGTAGCTTGGCGCTTGGCCAGTGCTGCGGCCAACCTTGCCACCTGTTCGCGCCAGATTTTGTCGTCCACCGGCAGGCTGTGCGGGAAGGTCCAGTACGGCTTGGCTTCGGCCTTGCTGGCGGCAGTGAGGGTTTGGTTCCACTGGCTATCTACCCCTTGCAGCCCTTTTTGCAGCAGGTCTGCGCTGATGGTTTCCCCACGCGGCGGCACTGGCAGGCGATGATGGGTGAAGATAAGCCAGGCGATGGCGGCTGCCAGTGGCGGCAGCATCTGGTCCGTAAAAGGTTTGTTGTCAGCTGCCGCAGCGTCGTAACCATCGCGCAATTTGGCTGCTTCCAGCTTTTTCTGCCACCGCTCGCCATCCATTTCATTCGGGTCTTGCAGCCTAGCCAGCCAAGTAGCGTCGTCGTCATCGCCGATAAACGCTTGCAGCAGACGCAGCGATACCCATTCGTGGCGGTACAAATTGGCAGCTAACTTTTCTTTGCTGCGCAAGCGCGTCTGAAAGGCGGCGCAGGCCTTGCCCAAGTCGTGAAACAACGCGGCCAGCGCGGTGATAAGGTGAATGTCTTCACCATGCAGCCAGTCGTTTTCGTCGTCGCTGCGCAGCACGTCGCGCTGAGCGCTGTTAGTGGGGACTGCGCCCTGGGCGTTGAAGCGACTGGCATCGCCGACGATCCACAGCAGTTCACTGTGGTCCCGCCCGCGCAGCCAGTGACAGGCGACAGCGGTATTTTTACGGGCGCTTTTACGCAGCAGGCGGCGCAAGGTTTCCAGTCCGGCCTGAGTGATGGGCGTTTGCCAAACGCGGTCTCCACGACGTTCGGCAAATTGATCGAGGATACGGCGAGTTTCGGTAAGGGCGCGCTTGTCGCATTGCGAAATCAGCAGGATGTTCATGGGCTTTTCCCGATGGATTCAGCAATGGACTTGAGCTGCTCAATCATGAAATCCAGTGCTTCGCTACGGGTGAGCTGTTCGATGCAGCCTTGGCGAAAAGTTTGCTCGTCATCACCGCTCATGGCGCTGAGGAAGGCTTGCGGCAGGACGATGGCGTCTTTGACCAAATCGGCCGCGTCAAACACCAAACCACCGCGGCGCGTTTTGCCATGCAGGATGGCTAGACCATGGGGCAGCCCCAGCACCCAGGTGGCCGTCGCACCTAGCCCATAAGCCAAATAGTTGCCGTGATCGAGAAAACGATTGGCCAGGTCTGCGCCGCTGCCGCGTTTGGCCCGGGTGAACTCGCCGTACTTCACCGCCTGCGCCGCCAGCCGAAACAACTGCTTGGTCAGGCGTGCTTCTTCGGTTAGCAAGCAGGTGTGGTCTGGCGCGTGCGCAATAGCATGGTTTGATGCATCAAGCACAGTCTCAAGGTGGGCTGCATCGATACGGAAACCGGCATCCCGCAGGTGGCGGCTATCCAGCCAGTGCTGGCGAATGCGCAGCAGCCGAGCTTGTTGCAGGGCTTTGGCTGCGTCAAGCCGTTTGTCTTCGTCAAACCAGAAGCCCACCCAGCGCTGAAGATACTCGGTGGGGCGGTATTCGCTTTGCGGCGAGAACCACGCCACTTCGAAGTCCATTTCATTGGCGCTGAATAGCGGAGTGCCGCCGCCACCACAGAATCCCACCATCACGCCGGCTTTGGCCAATTCACGCATGGCTGCTTGTGTCACTGATGTGCCGGTGCCCAGCAGCAAGGTGGTGGTATTGGCTATGGGAATATTCCAGTACAAAGACTTCTTACCAGCGTCTGTAACGTACTCTACTCGCCCTCCATTCACCAAGACTCGACAGTGTTCTAGATAATATAAATTTGCACGCTTGGAGTGCATGATGCTTTTTAAATCAGTTGGATTAAATTGACTTTCCATCACCATTACTTTGCTTAAAAACTAAAAATCATGCCAAAACATGACTAGTTCTTGGTTAAAAGCTTCACATCCACATCGGAAATTTCGAGGCTTTTTCGCAGAACTTTCGAATGAAATTTAGTTATGCAACAAAGCCCAAAAACACCACCACAAAAACGACACCGGCATTATCATCCCGCCTTAGCCGCCGGCGCAATCCAACGCCTTCAGCATCCGCGGCGGCTGGCCGTTTAGCTCGGCCAACAGGCTTTGCGGCGGCAGCGTTTGCCCTCCATGGAAAACCGGCGTCTCCGCGAAATTGGCGGTGAGGCGGCTGCCGTCGGCAAAACGGGTTTGCTGCAGCGTATGCTCCGCGTTCAACCAGGCGAAGCCGGTCATGGCCTGGGTGGCCAGTTGTTGATGCAGCGGGCGGAAGGCGTGGTCGGCGCATTGGAGCTGCGGCAGCCTGGTTTTGAGGCTGGCGGCGGACAGGTGGAACAGCGGCGGCACGTTGTACAGCCACTGCGCCAGCAGATTGTCGGCGTAGGCGTTGCGGAACTTCAGGTTGTCGTACAGCCAATGGTTGGTGGTGACGATGGAGCCATGGAAAACGGCCTGGTATAGCGGCAGACGGTATTGCGGCGCGTAGTAGAGGTCGCGGTAGGGTTGCTTCAGCGGTACTTGTTTAAAGAAAGTTTCCGGCTGGTCCGCCGGGTACCAGCGGCCCAGGTAGTAGGGCGACTGCGTGTTCTTCTGCAAATCGGGATCGCCCCAGCCCAGCACCGGCACCTGCATGCCGTGGGCGTAGGCGATGCCGCGGCTGGTCGCCGCATTGCCCATTTCGGAGCCCACCGGCACTTGATAGGCGTCCGCCACCCATTGCATGGACTGCTCATATTCCTTAGCCATCTCGGCCTCACCGGTATGGCGGCCCGGCGTGTAGTCGTCAAACACCATGCCTGTGGCGTAAGCATCCAGGAACCAGCTATTGAAGCCGACGGCGGACAGCAGCGCGCGCGTGCGCTGCTGCAGCGTGCCCCGCACGCAAGCCGGGTTGGTGTAATAGCCGGCTTGCTGGAAACCGGCCTTCTTCTTGCCGTTTTGCAGCGTGACGCCGCATTGGCGGTACACCGCCTCGCCTTGCTGCGCGGTAAGCCAGTCTTCTTGCTTGCCGGGCGGCAAGGCGGTTTCGTAGGAGTCGTAGCTGCCCATCAGGTAGCCGGCGGCCACGCCGGCCTTCACCGCCTGCGGCTGCCACAGGCCGCCTTCCCAGTTGTCCACGCCCAGCCATAGCCGCGTCAAGCCAGCATGACGCAAGGCGTCTATGGTCTTGCGCGACAGGCCGCCGCCCCAGCGCGCGGCGTCCGGTTGCAAGGCTGGGCCGAAGGTTTGTTCGGTCTCGGCGCGCAGCTTGCGGTAAGGCGCGGCCATGTCGACCCAGGCTGGCTGCGCGCCCAGCCAGCCGGCGCGGGCCTCGGCCGTCAGCGCCGAATTGACGCCGTCCAGCAAGACTTTGCGCTGATAGCGGTCCGGCCGCTTGCCCGCTTGCTGCAATGCCCGTTTGGTCTCGGCGTCGAAACGCCCGCGCAGGCGCGCGGCCAGCGGCGCGTCGCCGCGCAACCGCTTGACCAAGGCCGGCCAGTCGCGCACGTCGGCCTCGTCCAGCAGATTGTTGCCCCACAGGTAAACATGGCTGGCCCCTATCAGCTTGGCGGTTTCCGGCTGCGCCTGGATTTTGTCGGCCAGGGTCTGATAGCGGCCGGAAGACGCCAGCCATTGCCGATAGCGCTGCGCACCGGCCAAGAGATTGTCGCCAGCCAGATGCAGCAGCAGCGTCGCCGGCTGGTCTTGGTTCAACTCGTTGAAGTCATGGCTCAGGGCCAAGGCCAGGCCCTGCCCTTGTGCGGAGAAGGCCAGTCGATTGTTGAACGGGTTCAGCAGCAGCCAGTGCAGGCTATGACGCCCGTAGTCCATGCCCCATAGCGGCAGGCTGAGGTTTTCCGAAGTGTCCAGACCGTCGCCGGCGAAGCCTGGCAAAAAGTCCCGCCACAGTTTGCTCCCAGCCGGGATATAACTGCCCTCGGCCAATGGCAGCAGCAGGCCGCGCCCCATGGCCGCCGCCGGTTGCCGCAGCAGCTCTACCCGGCCAGGCGCGGCGGCGCGCAGCGTCAGCTTGAGGTCCGCGCCGTCCAGGCTGGCCTGCCAGCGGTAGCGGCCATCGTCCCATTGCCAGCCGGCCGCTTGCGCCTCGCTCTCCAGCCCCGACACCGCATGCGGCGCGACGCCTTTTGACACGACGATGGCCGGCCCGCCGGCCGGCTCCGCGCGGACGGCCAGGGTGGCCGGCTCCAGCTCCACCTTCCACTGTTCATTTTGCAGCATCACCCCAGCCCACGAGGACAGAGGCAAAACCATCAGCAAGCTCCAGCCATATTGAAAGCGCACAGCCATTCCTTTTATATGTTTCTCGATTGCATGATCGACCGGCGCGCCGGCTGAAAATTCGAAAATGGTGATATTGCCAGTCAACGCGTGGTAAGCTCGCCCGGTTTTACAAAATGACCGCACCATGACACGCCAACACTGGGACATTTTCTGCACCGTCATCGACAACTATGGCGACATCGGCGTCACCTGGCGCCTGGCGCGCCGGCTGGCGCATGGCTACAGCCTGGATGTGCGGCTGTGGGTGGATGATCTGGCCAGCTTCGCCCGCATCACGCCCGGCCTGGACCCGGCCCTGCCGCAGCAAGCGCTGGCCGGCATCGACATCCGCCGCTGGCCGCCATCCGACTTTCCGGCGGACATCGTCCCGGCCGACGTGGTGGTGGAAGCCTTTGGCTGCCGGCTGCCGGACAGCTTCGAACAGGCGATGGCGGCCAAACCGGCCAAGCCCGTCTGGATCAATCTGGAATACCTGTCGGCGGAGGATTGGACGCGTGGCTGCCACAAGCTGCCGTCGCCGCACCCGCGCCTGCCGCTGGCCAAGCATTTCTTCTTTCCGGGATTCGACGCGGCAAGCGGCGGCCTGATCTGCGAAGACGGCCTGATCGCCGCGCGCGAAGCCTGGCAGGCGGACGAAGAGGCCCAGCGCGACTACTGGCGCCGCCGCAATGTGCCGGCGCTATCGGAAAACGAGTGGAAGGTCAGCCTGTTCTGCTATGACAACCCGGCCGCCGCCAAGCTGCTGCAGGCCTGGGCCGACGGCCCGCAGCCGGTGCGCTGCCTGGTGCCGGAAGGCAAGGCGCAGGCCGCCGTGTCCAGCCTGTTCGACCACCCCCTGCAAGTGGGCGAGCATGCCCAGCTGGGCCGCCTGACGGTGGACGTGTTGCCCATGAGCGACCAGGACGACTACGACCGCCTACTGTGGAGCTGCGACTTCAACTGCGTGCGCGGCGAGGACAGCCTGGCGCGCTCGCAATGGGCGGCGCGGCCCATGCTGTGGCACATCTACCCGCAGGACGACGAGGCCCATTTGGCCAAGCTGCTGGCTTTTCTCGATCAATACTGCCAGGGCTTGCCTGACGAAGCGGCGGCCGCCATCCGCGAGCTTCATCTCGCCTGGAACCGCGACGGCGACATCGCCGCCGCCTGGCGCGCCGCCGCCCGCTGGCTGCCGGCCTGGCGCAGACATGCGGCAAACTGGCAACAGCAATTGCTGCAAGGCGGCGATCTGGCGCAAAGACTGCTGCAATTTGTCGCCGAAGTTGCCGAAATCAGATAAAATGCCACGTTTTTGTCGGAAAGCCCTTCCGGTTTTCCGCTGTTAATTCAAGAGTTTGGGACTCATACGCAATGAAAACCGCACAAGAACTGCGCGCTGGTAATGTATTCATGGTCGGCTCCGAGCCGATGGTTGTTCAGAAGGCTGAATTCAGCAAGTCCGGCCGCAACGCCTCCGTCGTCAAGATGAAGATGAAGAACCTGCTGACCGGCGCCGGCACCGAAACCGTATACCGCGCCGACGACAAGTTCGATGTAGTCGTGCTGGACCGCAAGGACTGCACCTACTCCTACTTCGCCGACCCGATGTACGTGTTCATGGATTCCGACTTCAACCAGTACGAAGTGGAAGCCGACAACCTGGGCGACACCATCAACTACATCGTTGACGGCATGGAAGACGTTTGCCAGGTAACCTTCTACGACGGCAAGGCCATCTCCGTAGAACTGCCGACCACCGTGATCCGCGAAGTGGAAT
This sequence comes from Chromobacterium paludis, assembly GCF_008275125.1. NCBI lineage: Bacteria > Pseudomonadati > Pseudomonadota > Betaproteobacteria > Neisseriales > Chromobacteriaceae > Chromobacterium > Chromobacterium paludis. The sequence goes on along the minus strand of NZ_CP043473.1, from coordinate 474,222 downwards.
ACACCGAGCCGGCCGTGCGCGGCGACACCTCGGGCAAGGTTCTGAAGCCGGCCCGCCTGGTTGGCACCACCTTCGAAGTTCAGGTTCCGGCCTTCGTCAACACCGGCGAAAAGATCGAAATCGACACCCGCACCAACGAATTCAAGAAGCGCGCCTAAGCCTCTCTTGCTCGTTGTGCCCGCGAAAGCGCCCGGAAATGGGCGCTTTTGTTTTGCCTTGCCCCTCCCCCTCTTGAATCAGGCGGATGCCCTTCGTCCGCCCAGCCTCCGGCTATTGCCCCCTGCCTGCTGATATACTATCCCTCCGCCCATCCCGCCTGAAACCCGCCATGTCCGATCTTTTCTCCGTCGAACCGCAAAAACCGCTGGCCGAGGCCCTGCGTCCGCACGCGCTCGATCAGGTGATCGGCCAACAGCATCTGATCGGCCCAGGCAAGCCGCTGAGCCTGGCGGTGGCGGCCGGCAAACCTCACTCCATGATTCTGTGGGGGCCGCCCGGCGTCGGCAAAACTACTTTGGCCCGCATCCTGGCCGCCAGCTTCGACGCCGAATTCATTCCGATTTCGGCGGTATTCGCCGGCGTAAAAGATATCCGAGAGGCGGTGGAAAAAGCGCACGCCGTGCTGCAGCGCTCCGGCAAGCGCACCATTCTGTTCGTCGACGAGGTGCACCGCTTCAACAAAAGCCAGCAGGACGCCTTTCTGCCCTTTGTCGAATCGGGCCTGATCACCTTCATCGGCGCCACCACGGAAAATCCCTCGTTCGAAGTCAACTCCGCGCTGCTGTCGCGCGCCCAGGTCTATGTGCTGAACAGCCTGAGCGAGGACGAACTGAAGCAACTGTTCGAGCGGGCCCGCCACGAAGGCGCGCTGGACGGGCTGACATTCAGCGAAGAAGCCGTCTCCACCCTGACCGGCTATGCCGACGGCGACGCGCGGCGCTTCCTGAATCTGCTGGAACAAACCCGTACCGCGGCGCAGGCGCGCGGCATCGCCGACATCGACCCGGCTTTCCTGGAAGAGGTGCTGACGTTGAACGCGCGGCGCTTCGACAAGGGCGGCGACGCCTTCTACGACCAGATTTCCGCACTGCACAAATCGGTGCGTGGCTCCAATCCGGACGCGGCGCTGTACTGGCTGTGCCGCATGCTGGACGGCGGCGCGGACGCGCGCTACCTGGCGCGGCGCATCGTGCGCATGGCTTGGGAAGACATCGGCCTGGCCGACCCGCGCGCGATGCAGATCGCCAACGACGCCGCCGCCACTTACGAGCGCCTGGGCAGCCCGGAAGGCGAACTTGCGCTGGGACAAGCGGTGATTTATTTGGCGGTGGCCGCCAAGAGCAATGCCGGATACATGGCGTATAATGAGGCCCGCGCCTTCGTGAAACAGGACAAGTCCCGTCCGGTGCCGGTACACTTGAGAAACGCGCCGACCCGCCTGATGAAGGAACTGGGCTACGGCCACGCCTACCGCTACGCGCACGATGAGCCCCATGCCTACGCCGCCGGAGAGACCTATCTGCCGGAGGGCCTGGAAGACATCGAATGGTATCGCCCTGTGCCGCGCGGACTGGAAAGCAAGATTCAGGACAAACTGGCTTTTTTGCGTCAGCTGGATGCAGACGCCCAGCAAAATCCCGATAGTGAAAAACAGGAATAACCATGCTCGACATCAACTTACTTCGCAATGACATCGAAGCCGTCGCCGCCCGTCTGGCCGGCCGCGGCTACACCCTGGACACCGCCGCTTTCAATCAGCTGGAATCCGAGCGCAAATCCCTGCAATCCCGCATGCAGGAACTGCAAGCCAAGCGCAACGCCACCTCCAAGCAGATCGGCATCGCCAAGAGCAAGGGTGAAGACGTCTCCGCCATCATGGCCGAAGTAGCCACCCTGGGTGACGAGCTGAAAGCCGCCGAGCAAGCCTTCGACGGCGTGCAGGGCAAGCTGGACGCCTGGCTGATGTCCATCCCCAACCTGCCGCACGAATCGGTGCCGGTGGGCAAGGACGAGGCCGACAACGTGGAAGTGCGCCGCGTGGGCGTGCCGCGCCAGTTCGACTTCGAGGTCAAAGACCACGTGGACGTGGGCACCCCGCTGGGCCTGGATGCCGAAACCGGCGCCAAGCTGTCCGGCGCGCGCTTCACCGTGCTGAAGGGCGACATGGCCCGCCTGCACCGCGCCATCGCCCAGTTCATGCTGAACACCCACACCGGCAGCCACGGCTACGAAGAACACTACACTCCGTACATCGTCAACGACACCGCGCTCTTGGGCACCGGCCAGCTGCCCAAGTTCGCCGAAGACATGTTCAAGGTGACCCGCGGCGGCGATGAAACGGCCGCGCCGCAATACCTGATCTCCACCTCGGAAGTGACGCTGACCAATACCGTCGCCGACACCATCCTGCAAGAGAGCGAACTGCCGAAGAAGATGACCGCGCACTCGCCGTGCTTCCGCTCCGAAGCGGGCAGCTACGGCCGCGACACCCGCGGCTTCATCCGCCAGCACCAGTTCGACAAGGTGGAAATGGTGCGCGTGGAAAAACCGGAAAATTCCTACGCCGCGCTGGAAGAAATGGTGGGCCACGCCGAGAACATCCTGAAGGCGCTGGAGCTGCCCTACCGCGTGATCACGCTGTGCACCGGCGACATGGGTTTCGGCTCGTCCAAGACCTATGACCTGGAAGTGTGGCTGCCGGCGCAGAACACCTACCGCGAAATCTCCAGCTGCTCCAACTGCGAGGCCTTCCAGGCCCGCCGCATGAAGGCGCGCTACAAGGACGAAAACGGCAAGAACCAGCTGGTTCACACCCTGAACGGCTCCGGCCTGGCGGTGGGCCGCACCCTGGTGGCCATCCTGGAAAACTACCAGAACGCCGACGGCAGCGTGACCATCCCGACCGTGCTGCGCCCCTTCATGGGCAAGGACAAGATCGGCGGCTGAGCGTTGCGCCATCCATGAAAAAAGACCGGCTTCGCTAAGCCGGTCTTTTTTTATCCACCGCAGGCCAAGGACGATCTTCAGTGAGTCAACGCCGGCTGGCTGGCCTGTATCGCCAGCAACACCTCGAACTGGCTGGCCGGAATGGGCCGACTGAACAAATACCCCTGGGCGCACTGGCAGCCCAAGCCCAACAAGAAGACACGCTGCTCCTCGTCCTCCACCCCCTCGGCCACCACGTCCAGCCCCAGGCTGCGCGCGATGGAGACGATGGCGCGGGTGATGGCCGCGTCGTCGTTGTCTCGGGTGGAGTCCGCGATGAAGGAGCGGTCTATCTTCAGGCCGCGCACCGGCAGCCGCTTCAGGTAGGACAAGGAGGAATAGCCGGTGCCGAAGTCGTCGATGGACAGGTAGATGCCCAAGCCCTGCAGCCGGCGCAGCATGTCCACCATGCCGCCCGCCTCATCCATGGCCACGCTTTCCGTAATTTCCAACTCCAATTCACGGCTCTCCAATCCATGACGGCTCAGGGTTTCGGCCAGTTGCTGGGTAAAATCGCCATATTTGAGCTGGCGGCCAGACACATTGACCGCCACGCGTCCCGGCAGGATGCGGGCATCACGCCAACGGCGAATGTCGCCGCAGGCGGTGTCCAGCACCCAGCTGCCTATTTGCGCGATCAGCGCGCTTTCCTCGGCGATGGGAATGAAGCGGTCCGGCGACACCAGCCCCAGCTCGGGATGGCGCCAGCGCAGCAAGGCCTCGGCGCCGACGATGCGGCCTGAGTCCAGCGCCACCTTGGGCTGGTACCACAGCTCCAGTTCGCGCTGCGCCAGCGCGCGGTGCAGGCTGTACTCCAGCTTCAGCCGCTCCAGCGCGCGCGCGTTCATGTCGCCGGTATAGAACTCGAAGCCGTTCTTGCCGCCCTGTTTGGCGCGGTACATGGCTGTGTCCGCATGCACCAGCAGCGTATCGGCGTCGCGGCCGTCGTCCGGAAACATGCTGATGCCTATGCTGGCGGAGATGAACATCTGCTGCCCCTCCGCGCCGGACAGGGCGGTGATCGCGTCCAGGATGGTCTGCGCGCGCGCCGCCACCTGGGATTCGCCCAGCGCCCCCTCCAGCAGCATGGTGAACTCGTCGCCGGATAGCCGCGCGGCCGTCTCGCCCGGCTGCAACTGCGCCTGCAGCTGGCGCGCGATGTGGATCAGCAACTGGTCGCCGGCGTAGTGGCCCAGGGTGTCGTTGACCAGCTTGAAGCGGTCCAGGTCGATGAACAGCAGGGCCAGGCCGTGGCCGCCGGCCTCCGCCCTGTCCACCGCCGCCTGCAGCCGCTCCATGAACAGGGTGCGGTTGGGCAGGCTGGTCAGCGCGTCGTGGTTGGCCAGGAAGTGCAGCCGCTCCTCGGCCTGCTTGCGCTGGGTGATGTCGGAAAACACCGCCACGTAATGCAGGCATTCGCCGTCGGCGTCGCGTATCGCGGTGATGCTCAGATGCTCGGTGTAGAGCAGGCCGCCCTTGCGCCGGTTCACCACCTCGCCCTGCCAACAGCCGTCGCGCTGCAGCATCTGCCACATATGGGCGTAGAACTCGGGCGGCTGACGGCCGGACTTCAGCATGGCCGGCGTCTTGCCCAGCGCCTCTTCGCGGCTGTAGCCGGTGATGCGGGCGAAGGCCGGATTGACCGACTGGATCACGCCGTTGGGGGCGGTGATGATGATGCCTTCCATGGTGGACTCGAATACCTTGTCCGCCAACAGCAGGCTATGCCGCGACTGCGCCAGCGCATGATCGCGCTGGCGCAGCGCCTCGTTCAGTTCATGCAGGTATTCATGCTCGATGCCCTGCACGATGTCGTCGAAACCGAGCAGGCGCTGCAACCGGCTGTCCTCGCCGAACACCGCCAGATGGCGGATATTGTGCTGCTGGATCAGCCGCCGCGCCTGCAGCAGGCTGGCAGCATCCGGCACGCCTATCAGGGGCCGGCGGCTGCCCTCGCCCAGCGTGGCCGGCATGGCGTCCGCCGCCAGCCAGCGCAGCACGTCGCGCTGAGTGACGATGCCGTAGCCGCCATCGTCGAAACACACCGCCAGCGCGGACTGCGCGTGCTCGCGCATCTCGCGCATCGCCTGCAGCGGGGAAGCGGAGGCCGGCAGCCGCAACGCCGCTTGGCCGGGCAGGTCGCGCACCCGCTTGACGATCAGAAAAGACTCCAGGCCCTGATTGCGCACGATGTCGGTCAGGGTGACCATGCCGACGGGGGCGCCCTGCTTCATCACCAGCGCGTGGCGCAGCTGACGGTCGCGAAAGGCGCGCACCGCCTGGTCCAGCGGCATGTCGTGCGGCAGCTCCACCACGCCGGCGCTGACGGCCTGCCCGACAGGAAGCAAGGGATCGCCGCGCCCCAGCGAAGCGTCCAGCGCGTCGGCCTCGGTCCAGATGCCCAGGATTTCAGCGCTAGCCTCGTCCCGCACCACGATGGAGCTGCAGCCGGCCGCCATCATGCGACTGGCCGCCTCGCGCAGCGGCAGCGACGGCGAACAACTGAGCAGATCGCTAGAGGCGATTTCGGCTAGGGTTTGACTCGGCAAAGACAAGGACATGGCGATGGCTGCGTCATAATTCATGGCAGCCATTATACAGTTAACCCTGCTGTAATAAGGGGCAGCGGAGGCAAAAAACTGTCGGACAGAAAAAATGGCGCCGGAGAATATCCGGCGCCATTTCAGTTTGGCGAAGCGCGCTTACTTGCGCACGCCCCACAGGTCGTGCTCGCTGCAGTCGACGATTTCCACTTGGTAGAACTCGCCCGGCTGCATGCCGGCGGCGTCTTCGACGAACACCAGGCCGTCGATCTCCGGCGCGTCGGCGTAGCTGCGGCACACCGCCGTGCCTTCGTCGTCGATCTCGTCCACCAGCACCTGCAGGGTCTGGCCGACGCGGCGCTCCAGGCGGCGCGCGCTGATCTCGGCCTGCACGGCCATGAAGCGCTCCTTGCGCGCTTCCTTCACGTCTTCCGGCACCGGATCGGGCAGCTCGTTGGCCGTGGCGCCTTCCACCGGGGAGTAAGTAAAGCAGCCGACGCGGTCCAGCTCGGCCTCGCGGATGAAGGCCAGCAGCTCTTCGAAGTCTTCCTCGGTCTCGCCGGGGAAGCCGACGATAAAGGTGGAGCGGATCACCAGTTCCGGGCAGATTTCGCGCCACTTCTTGATGCGCGCCAGCACGTTGTCGCTATTGGCCGGGCGCTTCATCAGCTTCAGCACCTTCTGGCTGGCGTGCTGGAACGGGATGTCCAGGTAGGGCAGGATCTTGCCGTCGCGCATCAGCGGAATCACTTCATCCACGTGCGGGTACGGGTAAACGTAGTGCAGGCGCACCCAGATGCCGTGGCGGCCCAGCTCTTCGCACAGCTCGGTCATGCGGGTCTTGACCGGGCGGCCGTTGTGGAAGCCCATTTTGTACTTGGTGTCCACGCCATAGGCCGAAGTGTCCTGCGAGATCACCAGGATTTCTTTGACGCCGGCCTTGGCCAGGCTCTCGGCCTCGCGCAGCACGTCGTGGATGGGCCGGCTTTCCAGATCGCCGCGCATGGACGGGATGATGCAGAAAGTACAGCGGTGATTGCAGCCCTCGGAAATCTTCAGATAAGCGTAGTGCTTGGGCGTCAGACGCACGCCGATGTCCGGCACCAAGTCGACGAAGGGGTCATGCGGCTTGGGCAGGTGGGTATGCACCGCCGTCATCACCTCTTCCGTGGCGTGCGGACCGGTCACGGCCAAGACCGAGGGATGCACATCGCGCACCACATCGCCCTTGGCCCCCAGACAGCCGGTGACGATCACTTTGCCGTTTTCGTTCAAGGCTTCGCCGATGGCGTCCAGCGACTCCTCGACGGCGGAATCGATGAAGCCGCAGGTGTTCACCACCACCAGGTCCGCGCCATCGTAGGACGGGGAGATTTCATAGCCTTCGGCGCGAAGGCGGGTCAGGATCTGCTCGGAATCGCTGGCGGCCTTGGGGCAGCCCAGCGAGACGAAACCGACGCGGGGAGTCTTGTTCATGTTCAAAATCTTAGGCGTGAAGACAAAATCGCGCGATTATACAACGGTTTGCCTCGCCGCACGCATTCCTGCGCGCGGTCTTGCCATCCCGCCGCGCGACAAAATGGATTCGCCATCCGCCCTGCCGATATACTGTGCGCTAACCGAATGTTTGGAAGGCTGAACTATGCACTCGCCCCTGCTGATCGGCGCCGCGCTGGCGCTCGCGCTGTACGGCATTGTCCTCTACAACGGCCTGGTCGGCCTGAAGCACTCGGTAAGCAAGGCCTGGGCCAATATCGACGTGCTGCTCAAGCAGCGACATGACGAGATTCCCAAGCTGGTCGAAGTCTGCAAGCAATACGCCCAGTTCGAGCAGCAGACGCTGCTCAAGGTGATGGAGGCGCGCAACGCCGTCGCCAGCAGCGCCGCCGCCCATGACGCCGCCCGCCTGGGCGCTGCGGAAGGCCTGTTGCGCCGCGGCATCGCCCAGTTGATCGCCGTGGCGGAGGCCTACCCGGAATTAAAGGCCGATGAGCAGTTCGGCCAGCTGTCGCGCCGCATCAGCGCGCTGGAAGAGAGCATCGCCGACCGGCGCGAGCTGTATAACGAGGCCGTCAATCTCAACAATATGCGCATCGAACAATTCCCCGATGTCCTGATCGCCCGCCTGTTCAAGTTTGCCAGCGCCAGCCCGCTGCGCTTCGAAGCGCAGGAGACGCAGGATGTCGATCTCGCCGCGCTGTTTCGCAAGAGCTAGCCCGCCGCGCGATGTCTCAACTGTTCACCCGTCCGGGCCTGGCGCTCTTCCTGCCCTATCTGCTGGTCATCGCGGTGGGGACGGAACTGCGGTGGGTGGGCGTTTGGCGGCATGGCCTGCCGCTGCTGGCCTTGTTCGGCCTGCTCGCCTGGTGGCTCAACTATCGGCGCTACCGCCTGGTGGCCGACACCCCCACCTCCCGCATCGCCTCCGCCGCGCTGGGCAGGGCGGAGCTGTCCGGCCGCGCCTATTGCCATCCCAACGCGCCCAACTTCAGCCCGCTCTCCGGCCGCCGCTGCGTCTGGTACCAGTGCAGCCAGCGTCAGCGCGACCGCGCGGCCAGCCTGCATTGGCGATGGTCGTTTGACAAGGAAATCGAATGGGAGCATCAAACCTGCGACGACAGCTTCGTGTTGCGCGACGACAAGGCGGAAGCGCTGGTGCTGCCGGAGGCCGCCGAAGTGCAGGCCAGCCATAGCCGGAGGTGGGTGGAGGATGGCTACGAGTTCCGCGAATCCTGGATAGAAGAAGGCGAAACGCTCTACATCTCCGGCCAGCTGAGCGCACTGGGCGGTCCCGCCGGCGGCGCGGCCTTCATCCAGGATGTGGGCGCCAAGCTGGCGCAGTGGAAGCAAGACCCGCAAGCCTTGCGGCGCAGGTTTCAGTTGCCAGGCGATGGCCCGTTCTCGACCGAGGAGTGGGACGCGGTGGTTCAGGCCGCGAAACGCGAGGTGCGCGACAGCGAAACGATGCCGGCCGGGCCCAGCCTCATCCTGCAGCGCGCGCAAGATGGCCTGCCCATGCTGATTTCCACGCTGAGCGCAGCCCAGTGCGCGCGCGGCTACCGCCTGCGCGCCTGGCTACACGCCGGACTCGCCTGCTTGTTCCTGCTGCTGTGGCAGAAATTTTCCTGAGGCCTGGGCTTGGCTGCCGGGCCGACGCTCCGCGCAGACAAACTCTCCCGCCACCGGACAACCCGCCTCATCGCGCACCGGCAGCCGGTCGCGCGCCAACACGCGCCAGCCTTGAGACAGCAAAACATCTAGATAGGCCGGGGCATGCCGGTAACGTCCGCTGTGATGCAGGCGGTAATCGGCGGTCTCGTCCTCCAGACGCTCCGTGCAGAACAGCAGCAGGCCGCCGGCCTGCAAGGCGCGGCCCAAGGCCTCGAACAAGGCATCCAGCCGGCCGAAATAGGGCAGCGTGTCCATGCAGGCGATAAGCTGCCAATCGTCCCGCCCGCCGCGCAGATCGGCCAGGATATCAGCCTGGCGCAAGGCGTCGTACAGCTGCTTGCCGCGCGCGCGCGCCAGCATGCCGCCGCTGAGATCCACGCCTTCCAGGCGCAGCGCGTAGGGCCGCAAAACCTCGCCCACCAGGCCGGTGCCGCAACCTAGGTCCAGCGCGCGCAAGGCGCGCTCGGCCAGGCCCTGCCCGGCCAGACAGTCCGCAACCCATTGCGGCCCGCGGTATTCCAGCCGCGCCAAGGCCTGATCGAAACCCGCCGCGGCCGCGTCGAAAGCGTGGCTGACGTAGCCCGCCGCGCAAGCCTCAGGCGCGTCTCCGCCGCCGAATGCCGCAAGCAGGTGCGCGGCGACGGGGTCGCTAGGGTGTCGACTCAACCAATCTTGCGCCAGCGCCCTGGCCTCGTCCAACCGTTGCAGGGCGCACAAAGCCTGGGCCACGGCGATGGGTTCCATCTTGCCGGGCGGCTCGGCCAGGACGCCCTGCGCATTGCTGCGCCGCGCCTCGTCGAAACGCTGCTGCCGCAACAGCAAATCCGTCAGCAGGTAGAAGGCCTCGGGACAAGACGGATCGAGCGCGATGGCGTGGCGCAGCGTCCGTTCGGCCTCTGCGTCGTGGCCGTCCCGCGCCAGCTGCGCGCCCAGATGCGTCCAGTACACATAACAGGCGGGATCCAGCGCGGCGGCGGCGCGCCAGGCGGCGATGGACTCACTGACGCGGCCCAGGCGGGCGCACGCCAGGCCCAGGTTGAAGTGCCACTCGGCATGGCCGCCGTCGCCGGCGACGGCGGCCTGCAAAGCCTCTCTGGCCTCGTCCAGCCGTTCCTGCTGCAGCAGCAGAAAACCCAGCCAGTGCCGCGCGGCATGCCCCTGCGCGTCCTCTCCCAGCAAGTCGCGATAGGCGGCTTCCGCCTCAGCCATCCGGCCGTCCAGATGCAGGCGCTGCGCCCGCTGCAAAGCCTGCTCATTGGTCATCGCCATGACTTGCGGACTCCATGCGTGACAAAGCCGAAGGCGTGGCCGCCTTCGGCTTGCGGGTGACGCGGCCGGGCCGCCTCAGGGCTTGTTCTTGTCTTCGCTCCCCGGATAGCCGGGGAAACCGAAACCGCCGAACAGCTGCTTGGTCTGCTCCTGCATGCGGTTCTGCATTTCCAGGAACATGCCGGTGCTCTGCTCCATGTAGTTGGCCATCATGTTCTGGATGGCCGGCCCTTGCAGCTTCATGAACTCGCCCCACAAGGAGCTGTTCAGCATGGCGTTGTCGCCGTACATGGCGCGGGTTTGCTCCTGCATCTTCTGCTGCAGCTGCGAAAACAATTGCAGGTTCTTTTCCAGAAACGGACCCATCATGCCTTGCATGGCTTGGCCGTAATAACGGATGAACTGGGTCAGCACCTCGTAGCTGAACATCGGCATGCCGCCGTTTTCTTCTTCCAGAATGATCTGCAGCAACACGCTGCGCGTGATGTCTTCCTGTGTCTTGGCATCCAGCACTTGAATGTCCACGTTGTCCAGAACCAGCTGTTTGACGTCGCCCAAAGTAATGTAGGAACTGGTGGCGGTATCGTACAGTCTACGGTTCGGGTACTTCTTGATGACCCGTTTCTCAACACTCATTTAACGCTCCTGGTTTATTGTCGTGGTGTTGTGCGCTGGCAATCTAACATAAATACAACAGAATAGAGCAAATCTACTACCACGCCACCGGACCGTGTGCTACATTTCCACGTCATTGTGCATTGCACAATCCGCCCTATCCGGCACTCGTTTGACCCCATTTTCCACGCAATGGAGGTTTTACACCATGTCCTTAAGCAATGAACAGCTGAGCAAACTGTCGATGACCGGCATCGAATCCACCCTGCGCTTCGCCCAGATCGCTCTGGACAGCGCCGAACGCCTGGTCAAGCTGCAGCTGGACGTCTCCAAGCAGGCCCTGGAAGACCACACCAAGGCCGCCAAGCAACTGTCCGAACTCAAGGACACGCAGGAGGCTGTCAACCATCTGAACAAGCTGGCCACTCAGAACATCGACAAGGCCGTTAGCCACTCCCGCAATCTGTACGAAGTCGTATCGGGCGCGCAAAGCGAATTGAGCAAGCTGGCCGAAGAAAGCGTCGGCCTGTTCAATAAATCGCTGATCAGCTCCATCGAATCCTTCGCCAAGAACGCGCCGGCCGGCTCCGACGCCACGCTGAACGCGGTGAAGACCTCCATGGCCGCCGCCGCCGCCGCCGTCAACACTTTCAGCAAGGCCGCCCAGCAAGTGGCCGAGTTCACCGACAGCAGCGTCAAGGCCGCCACCAGCGCCACCGTCGACGCGGTGAAGAACTCCGCCAAGCGCGGCGCCACCGTCTAAGGCATGGCCTGACGCGAAACGCAACCCCGCCCAGCCAGGCGGGGTTTTTGTTTATTTGGATGCGCGTCGCCCTGCTACGGGGGTACAATCGCGCTTTATAGAGATTGTGCAAGCACCACGGGTTTCCCTCATGAAGATAAGCAGCAACTTCGACGCCGGCAGCATCGAGATCGTCTCCGCCGACAACCTTGACGACATCCAACTGCGCATCCGCCGCGACAACGCGGCCGAGTTCGCGCAGTGGTTCTACTTCCGCGTGCAAGGCGCTGCCTATCAACACTGCACCTTCCGCTTCCTCAATGCCGCCGACTGCGCCTATCCGCAAGGCTGGATCGACTACCAGGCCATGGCCTCCTACGACCGCGTCAACTGGTTCCGCGTGCCGACGCATTACGAAGACGGCGTGATGACCATTGAGCATGTGCCGCTGTCGGGCAGCATCTATTACGCCTATTTCGAGCCCTACTCCTACGAGCAGCACTTGAATCTGATCGGCCAGGCGCAAGGCTCCGGCCTGTGCCAGGTGTCCGACCTCGGCTCCACCGTGCAGGGCCGCGACATGAACCTGCTGACCATAGGCCACGAGGTGGAGTCGGATCTGAAGATATGGATCACCGCGCGCCAGCACCCGGGCGAGACCATGGCCGAATGGTTTGTCGAAGGCCTGCTGAACCGCCTGCTGGATCCGCAAGACCCCACCAGCCGCGCGCTGCTGGACCGCGCCACCTTTTACGTGGTGCCGAATATGAACCCGGACGGTTCGGTGCTGGGCAATCTGCGCACCAATGCCGCCGGCGCCAACCTGAACCGCGAATGGTCCAATCCCAGCGCCGAAACCAGCCCGGAAGTGCTGGTGGTGCGCGAAAAGATGCTGGAGACCGGCGTGGACCTGTTCCTGGACATCCACGGCGACGAGAACATTCCCTACGTCTTCCTGGCCGGCACCGAGGGCGTGCCTTCGTGGAACGAAAAACTGCAGCAGCAGGCAGACAGCTTCCGCCACCACTTCCTGCTGGCCAGCCCGGACTTCCAGACCGAGCACGGCTATCCGCGCAACGAAGCGGGCAAAGCCAATATGGGCCTCGCCACCAACTGGGTGTGCGAACAGTTCGGCTGCCTCGCCTTCACGTTGGAAATGCCGTTCAAGGACAACCATAACCTGCCGGACGACGACTTCGGCTGGAACGGCCAGCGCAGCCTGCGCCTGGGCGAGTCCGCGCTGTCGCCGATCTACGCCATCCTCAAGGAACTGGCGCGCTAAGCGCCGCCTGGACGGACATGAAAAAGCCGGCTCTAGCCGGCTTTTTCATGCTTGCCTGCCGGGCTACAACACCACCGGCAGCTTCTCCAGGGCCTGCACCAGCTCTACTTCGGCCATGCACCAGTCGCTGCCCTTTTCCAACACCTTGCCCAGCGCGATCTGGAAATGCTTTCCGCGCGCCGTCATGTAGTACTGCTTGCCCAGCGTATACAAGGACACAGGCAGGATCAGCGCGTTGATCAACTTGTCCCCGCGCCGGTAGGGCAGGAACAAGCTGATGTGCCCGGCTAGCCATACCTGGTCCGGCGGCAGCGTCGGATCAATCAACCTGGCGTCGGTTGGCCGCAGCGATGCCGCCAAAGGGCGCGTGGTCAGGGTCTCGATGCCAAGATAGATGCGCTCCCGGCTGGTACGCCGGATGCGCCGCACAATGCCCAGGCACCAGTTTTCCGTGCCGGACTCGCGATAGCCGATCAGCCCGCCCAGGCCCACCCATTCATTGCCCAGCACGTCCAAGGACACGCCCAAACCGGTCTGGCTGATGTTTTCCAGCGCCCATTTGGGAAACTCTCGCTCCGGCGCCGGCTCTGCCGTCTCCCCAGCCAGCGAAAGGCCGCTCGCCGCCGGCAACGGCGTCACCGATTTTTCACGCTTGCGGCTGGTGACAAAGCCGTAAATCCGGATATTGGCCGCGTCCTCATAGCTGTCCTTGTCGCCGCGCGGATTGCCAGATGTTTCCTCGTCTGGCCGCCGCACCAGCTTGTGCAGCAGGGTCAGCCTATGCGCCACCTCCACTTGCCGGTTCTTGACGGCCTGCCTTTCCGCCCGGGCGAACAATACCGGCCGCACCGCCCACTCCCGCGTCAGCATCCGCAACAAGGACGCATCCGCGCCCGGTTCAATCAGCCGTCTCAGCTCCCCGGGCACCCGCCCGGCTTCCAGCATGATTGCCCAGTTATGCAGGATTTCCACCAGTTCGGCCGTGTTCCAGTAACGGGAGGATTCGCTAGGCGCCACCATGCCGACGCGCGCCGCCGGCTTGGCGTCATTCAGCTGAACGCCAAAACTGGCCTCCGCGAAAAAAACCCGGCTCAGCGTCATCCGATTGCTGAGCAGACACAGCAGCTGGTAGGAGAAATTGAGCTGCCTGGCCGTCAGATTGCCATTGCTAAGCAGCGACATCATCTGCAGCGTCAAATACAGGTCCTGAACGGTCGTGGCATGGGAATGCTCGCCAAACAGGAAAACCGGCTGGGAGTCGAACCCGCGCTGCTCCGCCAACTGGTAAAGCTGATTTACATTCAGCCAAAATACCTCATCCGGCTGAAAGTTACGGAAAAACTGCCATCTCGCATACTCGGTCAAATAAAACAGGATGCGCGCCAACACCAGCGGCAATTGATTGACAATCTTTATTCCATTTGGGCTATCGGCAACTGCCGGCAAGGCATATTGATAGAACTCGGTGAAATGCTTGCCATAAGCCAGGATCTGGTTTCTCAGCTGGCTTTCCAGCACCTTGGGCATGCGCGCGTTCATCAGGTATTGCACACACAGGGCATCATGCAGGGCTTGCGTTTCCTGGTTCAGCATCAGCACGGCTTCCAGCGTATCCGCGGACAGCTCCAAAGACGGCGTATGCAGGCTATCCAGCAGCTCGGCCACCTTATCGTGCGCCGCCGCGCCAAATTCCTGCTTCAAGGCATCGACATGCGCCTTGGCCGACTCGGCATTCGCCAAGGGATCTGGCTTACCCTTGGCTCCCCTTGAAAAAAAATCCAGCATGCTTTCGTCCAGTTCCAACAAGCAAAAATGAAAAAGCCGACGGCTCCATGCTACTAGATTTATAGCAAGTCAGGCGAGTACTGATGGCCAAGCGCTTTCACCGCGCAAGCCAATCCGGGGCCCATCGGCCTCTTTCTGTGCGGCGGAAACAAAAAAAGCGCCGCAAAGGCGCTTTTTTCAATGATCTTCAAAACCTCAGATCATCAGATCTTCCAGCGACTTGCCGCTGTCGACCCAAGCTTGCACCCAAGCCGGCTTGCGGCCACGGCCAGTCCAAGTCTGCTCCGGGTTCTTCGGGTCGCGATACTTGGCTTCAACCGGCTTGCGCACGGCTACCGCCTTGCTCAGCACTTCTTCCACGCTCAGGCCATAAGCGCGGGCCAGTTCGAGAATCTGCTTCTTCGCCTTGGATTTTTCTTCCACTTCGCGACGCTTGATTTCGTTCTCGACATCGGCCTTAAGCGCAACCAGCTCGGTAAAATCATACTTCGACAGATCCATGAGATGTTCCTTGTTGATTATTGATTTGCGAATTACAGGCTGTAATGTAGCCAATTAGATTGGCGCAAGTCAAGAATCAAAAGAAAACATTAACCATCATTCAGATGCAGGATCAAGCGAATATGGCAATTCCAAGCAACGCAAGGAAATCTTCTGCGCTTCATCCGCAAATACGCCTGACTCCCAAGTTTGAGATTGCACGACGGCAAGTCCCTGATACCGAGATGGGGCAATCTGACAGACCGCGGCCATCATGCCAACCGACTGTTCCGGCAATTGGGGACTATATAATTTTTCACCCACGCTCAACGCCTGATCGAACTCGACAAGAAACATTCTGCGCTTCATTTTCCCCAAGTACTGGCTACGCGCCACAATTTCCTGGCCAGGGTAGCACCCCTTCTTGAAGTTCACCGCGCCTATCAACTCCATATTGGCCATCTGGGGAACGAACTGCTCCTGAATCGCCATCGTCACCCAGGCGATGCCAGCCCGAATATCATGAAGCGCCCATGCATCCTGCAAAACCGGCCGCCACGCGACCTGATCGGCCAGCTTGCCCTCCAGGCCGCTGCCGCGGCGCGAGGCAAGAAAGAAACCATCATGAGGCAAGCGAATCAAGGCGCCGTCCTCGCGCAGCGATACCTGCATTTTCTCCAATGCTTCCGCATCGTCAAAATATGCGCGCAATATATTCGCCGACTGTGGACCGGATACGCCGAGAACGAACCAATCTTCATTCAGGGCGACTTTGACCTTGGAACGCATGACAAACATGGTCAATCGCTTGGCAATGGCTGCGGCGATATCCGCCGACACCATCAGCCAATAGCCGCCCTCCTGCTTCCAGATCAGGAAGTTAGCCAGCATGCGTCCTTTTGCCGTTGAATAAGTGCTGTATTGCGCAAACTTGGCGTCGTCCAGCAGGCGGATATCATTTGACAACTGTCCTTGCAAAAACGGAGCCGCCTCCTCCCCTTCCACCCGTATCAAAGAAAAACGGTCCAGCGGCGCCAATACCGTCTCGCGCTCCACGGCATCAATCTGCTGCAAATGTTCCTCGCCGGATGGCGCGCCGCCCTCATTCACGCTGACGCCCTTTTGACGCAGCCACTGTTCCCAAAACGCATACATGGCATCACTCCACGATAGATATCGATGCGCGATCTTAACGCCAAGCACCGCCTGCGGCCAGCCGCCTGCGAGCCTCGGCAAAAAAACCTTTGCCAACAATCCCCTAGCCAGGCGCCTGATCCCGGCTGACGGATTTTTGAAAAATTTATGTCTTGAAGCATTGACACGCCAGACCGGCACCGTATATAGTTCGCCCTCACTCAATTCCCTGATAGCTCAGTTGGTAGAGCGACGGACTGTTAATCCGCAGGTCGCAGGTTCGAGCCCTGCTCGGGGAGCCAGTTAATCCTGGCGGTTTTTGAGTGTCATGTGTTCCCTGATAGCTCAGTTGGTAGAGCGACGGACTGTTAATCCGCAGGTCGCAGGTTCGAGCCCTGCTCGGGGAGCCACATCGCCTTTCAGCGCCCAATTCAAAGTTTTGTTCCCTGATAGCTCAGTTGGTAGAGCGACGGACTGTTAATCCGCAGGTCGCAGGTTCGAGCCCTGCTCGGGGAGCCAGAATACGACGAAGCCGCAGCCCACGCTGCGGCTTTTTCGTTTGTCGATTCCCTTTTACAATCGCTTCTCAACCATGGAGAAGCGATGCCGAACCAACCCCTTCCCCTCGCCGCCGGCGCCATCCTGCTATGGGCTTCGCTCGCCACCCTGGGCGCGCTGACCCGCGGCCTGCCGCCCTTCCTCGTTGTAGGCGTCAGCCTGTGCGTCGGCAGCCTGCTGTCCATCGGGCGCATGCGCGACTGGAAAGTGCCTATCCCCACCCTGCTGATCGGAATTTATGGCCTATTCGGCTATCACTTCCTGCTGTTCTTCGCCTTTCGGCTGGCTCCGGCGCTGGAAGCCAATCTGCTCAATTACCTGTGGCCCTTGCTCATCGTGCTGCTGACGCCGCTGTTCCGCCCAGGCGCCAAGCTGAACCGCCGCCACCTCATCGGCGGCGCGATGGGCTTCATCGGCGCCGGGCTGATTGTGACCGGCGGCAAGTTGGCGCTGTCGCAGCAATACCTGCCCGGCTACTTGCTGGCCATGGCCGCCGCGGTGATCTGGTCCACCTTCAGCCTGCTGCTGAGCCGGCTACGCGCTTTTCCCAGCAGCGCCATGGGCGGCTTCTGCCTGATCTCAGGCCTGCTGTCGCTGCTGTGCCACGCCTTGTTCGAACCCGCAGCCGCCCCCAGCGCCGCGCAATGGGCGACGCTGCTGCTGCTGGGCCTTGGGCCGATGGGCGGCGCCTTCTTCCTGTGGGAACGCGCCCTACGCCTGGGCGATCCGCGGCAGATCGGCTCCCTGTCCTACGCCACCCCGCTGCTGTCCACGCTGCTGCTAACCGCCAGCGGCCAAGGCCAACTCAATCCTCTGACCGGCGTCGCCATCTTGCTGATTCTGGATGGCGCGCTGCTTGGCACGTTGCAGCGGCGGCCACGGGTCCAAACGCAAGCCCATTAACTTTGCCAAGCGCATTCAACAACAGTTAAAATTTTCAATATCAAATAAAAGGAAAAGCCATGTCTGTATTGAAAGAATTCAAGGAATTCGCCGTCAAAGGCAATGTGATTGATCTCGCCGTCGGCGTGGTGATAGGCGGCGCCTTCGGTTCCATCGTCAAATCTCTGGTGGACGATGTCATCATGCCGCCTATCGGCCTGCTGATAGGCAATGTGGACTTTTCCAACCTGTTTTTCGTGCTCAAGGACGGCGCCAAGCAAGCCGGCCCCTATGTTTCCGTCGCCGCCGCCAAACAAGCCGGCGCCGTGACCTTGAACCTGGGGCTATTCATCAACGCCTTGGTCAGCTTCATCATCGTCGCCTTCGCCATCTTCATGCTGGTCAAGGCCATCAACAAGCTGAAGCGCGAAGCGCCCGCAGCGGAGGCTCCTGCCGCGCCAGCCACCAAGGAATGCCGCTACTGCCTGTCGGCCATCCCGGAAAAGGCCACGCGCTGTCCGTGCTGCACCTCTCAACTGGACTGACGCGCTTGCCTGCCGCAAGCGATTCCCCTACAATCCGCCTCGTTCTGGGGGAGTAGCCTCGGCGCGCGACAGCGCCGGCAACGGTCAACACACTTGGCGTCTGCCATGGCCGTTGCGACGAGCTTACGTTTGGCAAGACCCATGACATGCTTGCGCGCAGCGGGGCCGCCGCGCAGGTCTGTCATGGCGTATGCGCGGCCCCTGGAGTTTTCATGCAAGCCTTCCTGATTTCCACCGGCGTGGTGGCCTTGGCCGAGATCGGCGACAAGACCCAGCTTCTGGCCCTGTTGCTGGCTACCCGCTTCAAGAAACCCGTGCCCATCATCCTGGGCATTTTCGTCGCCACCCTGGTCAATCACTTCGCCGCCGCCGCCGTCGGCCACTGGCTGATGCTCAAGGTGGGGCCAGACATCATGCGCTGGGGCCTGGGCCTATCCTTCATCGCTATGGCCGCCTGGATGCTGATTCCGGACAAGCTGGACAGCGGCGATGCGCTGCGCGAGCGTTTCGGCGTGTTCGGCACCACCGTCATCGCCTTCTTCCTGGCCGAGATGGGCGACAAAACCCAAATCGCCACCATGGCCTTGTCCGCGCGCTTTCCGGAGGAGCTGTTCATGGTGGTGGCCGGCACCACGCTGGGGATGATGCTGGCCAACGTGCCGGCCGTTTTGCTGGGCGAAGTCGCGGCCAAAAAAGTCCCGCAGAAGCTGATGCACGCGATTGCCGCCGTCTTGTTTGTGGGCCTGGGCATCGCCACCCTGCTGACGCCGCTGTCGCTGTAAGCCATCCATAAAGAAGGGGGCCGCAACCCCCTTCTCTTTAAGCATTCGCTCAGCCCTGCGCCAACAAGGTGTTGGGATCGAAACCCACTCGCAGCGCCCCCCAATGGCGGCCGTTCAGATCCAGCGGCATCACCACCTCGGACAGCACCTCGCCGGTATCGCGGCTATAGGTCTGCAACAGGAAGGGCTGGGTGTTGCGCGCCGCGCGCAGTCCGGCCGGGTCATTGAAGATGCGCTTGTCGCGGCTTTCCAGCAGGTCCTTCTGCGCATCCCCGCTCAAGGGCCGGCTATACCAGCTGTTATGCGTGGGCGCATAGCCATTGCTGTCCACCGCGACGCAAAATTTGCCCCCGGGGATCATGCCGACCACTCTGTCCGTCAAGGCCTGCAGCGCCTTCTCCAGCTTGCCGTCATAACTGGTCCGGTACTTCACCGGCTGAGTGCCGGCGATAGGCTGATAGCGTTGATCGAACAGATCGACACCGCGTTGCGACTCCGCCAGCAATACCTGCAGCACCTGATCGCGCGCCGCGCGCGCGCTGTTCAAAGCCTGGTCGAAGGCCCCCTCGCCGATCACGAATTTCGACACCAGTCCCTGCACCTGCTCCGCCGCCTCGGTCAATTCGCAGGCAGCGCGCTCGGTTTCCCCCAACCGCTGGCTCACCACCTGTCCCAGCTGGTTGATCGCCACCACATGCTGGTTAACCTGCTGATTGGCATCCATGAATTCATGCATGGTGGCGGCGATCTGATTCAAGCTGCTGGCCGTCTCCTCAAAATCGCCCATCATCTTGCTGAAATGCTCGGAAGAACGCGAAATCACATCACGCGCCTGATTGGTGTCGGCGGTGATCGCCTCGGTTTCCTGTCGCGTATTCGCCACCAGGCCCAGCATGCCGTCGATATTGCCGGAAATTTCGTCCGTGGCGGTCTTGACCCGCTCTGCCAGCTTGCGCACCTCGTCCGCCACCACGGCAAAGCCGCGCCCGCTCTCCCCCGCGCGCGCGGCCTCGATCGCCGCGTTCAAGGCCAGCAGATTGGTCTGCTCCGAGACATCCTTGATCAGATCGACAATCGCCTTGATGCTGGCCGAGCGCTGGCTCAGGTCTTCCACGGTATGGTTGAAGTGGCCGACCTTGCGGCTGATGTCATGGATGCTTTCCGTCACCGCGCGCAGCTCCTGGTAGGATTCGCGCGCCACGCTGAGGTTTTCCGCCGTCGTCGACGAAATCGCGGCGGTCTGCCCCGCCACCTGCTCGGCCCCGCGCGTGCATTGATCGCTAGCCTGGCTCACCTGCTTGGCCAAGCCCTCCTGCTGCCGCGCGCTGCCGACGGAATCGCTCACATTGCGTCGCGTCACGGCGGAGTCCATGGCGATGCGCACCGTCATCCGTCGCACATTGCTGATGATTTCCCGCATTTTCAGCAAGAATCGGTTATAGGACTGCGACAGCTCGCGGATCTCGTCATATGTAATGGTGGGAATCTCGCGCGACAAGTCGCCCGCGCCCGCGCCAATCTCGTTGAAGATCTGGATGATCATGCGCAGCGGCCGCACAATCAGGTAGCGCAGATACCACACCATGAAGGCGATGAACACAAAACTCAACAGCCACAGGCCCAGCGTCCAATACAGGGCGCTGTCCACCGTGGCATCGACGCGTGCCAGCACCTGTGGCGATACGCCCGATTGCCTCACCGTCGCCCGGATATCGCTCAGCGCGTAATAGCAATAGCCGGCCATCAGCAGCTGAAACAGGCTGATGAAGAAGAAACTGCCCAACTTCTTGGTCAGGCTATTCCAGAAGCTTTTTTCCGAAAACGTGTACAGCCGCCAAAACCACTCCATTTCCGCTCCTCCTGATGCTTGCGCGCCGCTCTTTTTATAGGCCGCTATTTTTGATGAAACCGTTCGCGTCGGCTATGCCTTCACGTCCCGCAAACTTGATCCAGATCAAACAAGCGTCGTCTCCAGACCATCCAGCACTCCCGCCCGGCGAACACCGGCAGCCCTTCCGGCACAGGCTCAGCCTGTTCCAGCTCAAACCAGGGATGAAGCAAGTCGCGCAGCTCCTCGTCCTGGATGGGGAAAGGCGGCCCACGCATGCCCTCGCTCAGAAAAAACACTCCGGCCAGCACCCCGCCGCGCGCAATCAACCGCGCCGCCTGTTCCGCATAGCGGCCGCGCATTTCCCTGGGCAGCGCGCACAAAAAAGCCCGCTCGAACATGGCGTCGAAAGCGGGCACATCCAATTGGAAAAAATCCGCCAGCTGCAGCTTATCGGCAAGCGCTGGCCATTGCTGTCTGGCTTTTTCAATGGCCGTCGCACTGAAGTCTATGCCCAGCAGCGCATGCCCCAACGCCGCCAGTCCAGGCAGATCTCCCGCGCTGCCGCAGCCGGGCAGCAGGATCCGCCCCGCGGGCAAGGCCCCGAAAAAACGGCGGGCCGGCTCCGGCAGGCTAGCCCCCTCCCAGGGCGTCACGCCCTCCTGATAACGCTGCTCCCAGAACTCCACGCGCGAACTGTCTGCCATTCCTGTTTCCTATTCGCCACGACGCAACAGCCACTCGGCGGCATGCTGCGGGGTCAGTTCCACCCGATGCAATGCCTCAGTGCGGCCATCCGTCGTCAATCGGTGCAAGGCGCCGTCCTCATCCAGCCGATAGCGCACGCCGCTGGGCAACCGCCCCCATTCCATACCATCCCGGCACTCCAGCTCCAGCAAGGCCCCGCAAGCAGCCGCCACGCGCAGCAAGCGCTGCCGCTGCGGCAGCCTGCGCCACACCGCCTCGCGCTCGGCCTCCCCCATGAAGCACCATTGACTGATCTCGCCAAAAGTGCGCACGCAACCGCGGCAGACGTTATCCCCAAGAGCGGTAGAACACAGGGCAATGCACGGCGAATCGGGACGCGGATGGTTCATATGGAAAGGACAAGTCCAAAATAACGATAAAAAGCAGCCCCGACACGAAAGTAACGAGACTGCAGTGGTCGAGTATATCAGGAGAAAGAAAATGCGGAACCAATGGAATACACGCCAAAAACCGCGCGTCTAAAGCCGCTGCGGCAAGCGGCGGCATTCAGGTAATCAGCGGAAAATCGCGGATGGCTTAAATCCGCAGCAGAGGGCGCGAATGCGCCTGAGGAAATCGGCGCGATGCGATTAAAACGCGGCGACCGCAAAACCGGGCGGCACGGTTCAGCCAAACAAAAAAGCCATGCATCAGCATGGCTTAAGAATTGGATACTGCAGTGTTTTGTTGGTCGGGGTGAGAAGATTCGAACTTCCGACCCTCTGCACCCCATGCAGATGCGCTACCAGGCTGCGCTACACCCCGACTCAAGAGAAACGTATTCTAACCGATTTATTATTTTTTGCCAACACCTGAATCCAGCCATTGCAGAATGGATTCCAGCTCGGAACGCACTTCCTGCGCCGTAATCGGTCTCTCGCCGTCCCCGCCCATTCCCAAGCGCTGTCTAGCGCCTTGAATGGTGAAGCCGTCATCGTATAGCAGCTCGCGGATTTTCCGTACCAGCAACACCTCGTGATGCTGGTAATAACGACGGTTTCCACGGCGCTTCACCTGGCGCAATTGGCAGAATTCCTGCTCCCAATAACGCAGCACATGCGGTTTCACGCCGGTCAGCTCGCCCACTTCGCTGATGGTGAAGTAGCGCTTGGATGGAATCGAAGGTAGATCAGCCTTGCTTGTTAGCATGGTATTGCTCAACCATTCCCTTGAGTTTCTGGCTTGCGTGGAACGTTACCACACGGCGCGCGGTAATGGGAATCTCTTCCCCGGTCTTGGGATTACGGCCAGGACGCTGCGGCTTGTCGCGCAGCTGGAAATTGCCGAAACCAGACAATTTCACCGAATCCCCGGACTCCAGCGCCAGCCGGATCTCTTCAAAAAACGACTCGACCATGTCCTTGGCTTCGCGTTTGTTCAGACCTACCTGGTCAAACAGCAAATCGGCCAGTTCAGCCTTCGTCAAAGTCATGACATTCCCCTCAAACTTCAGAACCAATCGGCGGGCGCCCGCGCCCGCCTTCATCCCAATCAGACGCGCAGCTGCGCGCCCAGCTCCGACGCGGCATCCAGCAGCGCTTGCATCGCCGGCTCCACATCCTCGTCGGTCAAAGTGCGGCTATTGTCCTGCATCAGCACGCTAAAGGCCAGACTCTTCTTGCCTTCGGCCACGCCTTTGCCACGATAAACGTCGAACAAAGCGATTTCACTGACGATAGCCGCCCGCTTGGCATCAAATGCCGTCAACAATTGCGCCACGCTCACGGACTCGTCCACCAGCAAGGCCAGGTCGCGGCGCACCGGTTGGAGCTTGCTGACCGGCTGCGCCTTGATGCGGCTGCGGGCTGTCACCGCGTTCAGATCCAGTTCGAACAACACCGGCGCATTGAGCAGATCGTAAGCCTGCACCCACTGAGGATGCAGCTCGCCGATCACGCCGACAACCTTGCCCGCCACCAGCACCTCGGCGCAGCGGCCGGGATGGAAGGCCGGATGACTGGCCTTGCGGTAGTCGGCCTTGACCGGATGCAACAATGCCTCGACATCGGCCTTGACGTCGAAGAAATCGACGCGCTCGGACTTGGCGCCCCACTGTTCGGCCAGACGCGGTCCCCAGGCCAGGCCGGCCGCTTTTTCCGGCTGCTCGTAGCCGTCCGCGCCGCGCAAGAACACGCGCGCGACCTCGAACAAGCGCACGCGCGGCTGCTTGCGGTTGATATTGCCCGCCAGCACGTCCACCAGGCCGCCGATCAGCGACGAGCGCATCACGCTCATCTGGCTGGCGATCGGGTTCTGCAGGCGGATCGCGTTGTCGTTGCCGGCGAAGTCGCGCTCCCAGCGCTCATCGACAAAAGCGTAGCTGACCACTTCCTGGTAGTCGCGGCTGGCCAGCAGATGGCGCAGCTGATCCAGCGGACGCTTCTCTTCCGGCTGCGCCAGCATGCGCATGCCGGAGCGCGGCGCGTCGGCGGGGATATGGTTGTAACCGTAGACGCGCGCCACTTCCTCGATCAGATCTTCCTCGATCTCGATGTCGAAGCGGAACGACGGCGCCTGCACGGTGAAGATGTCGTTTTCCAGCGAGTGGGCCAGGCCCAGGCGAGACAGGATGTCGCCGATTTGCTCGGCGGACAGCGCCACGCCCAAAACCTTGGCCACGCGGGCGACGCGCAACTGCACGGCTTGACGCTTAGGCAGCTCGGCCACTTCCTCGACCACCGGGCCGGCTTCGCCGCCGCAGATGTCCAGCACCAGGCGGGTGGCGCGCTCAATGGCGTCGCGCTGCAGCGCGAAGTCCACGCCGCGCTCGTAGCGGTAGGAAGAATCGGAGCCGAAACCCAGCTCCCGCGCCTTGCCCGCGATCGCTTCCGGCGCGAAGAACGCGGATTCCAGGAAGATGTCGCGGCTTGCGGTGGTGACGCCGCTGTGCTCGCCGCCCATGATGCCGCCCATGGCCAGCGGCTTGGCGTCGTCGGCGATCACCAGATGCTTGTCCTGCAGCTCGACGGTCTTTTCGTTCAGGCACAGCAGGCTCTCGCCCTTGCGCGCTTGGCGCACGGTGATGCCGCCCTCGATCTTGGCCAGATCGAAAGCGTGCATGGGCTGTCCCTGCTCCAGCAGGATGTAATTGGTGATGTCTACGATGGCGGAAATCGAGCGCAGGCCGGAACGCTCCAGGCGCCGACGCATCCAGTCCGGCGTGGCGGCGGCGGCATTGACGCCCTTGACCACGCGGCCCAGGTAGCGGCCGCAGGCCTGGCGCGCTTCGATCTTCACCGGACGCACGTCGTCGATGGAGGGCGCCACCGGGGCGATGGCCACCGGCTTCAGTTCGGCGCCGGTCAGCGCCGCCACTTCGCGGGCGATGCCGCGGATGGACAGGCTGTCGGCGCGGTTAGGCGTGATCTTCAGCGTGAACAGCTGGTCGTCCAGGCCCAGGTAGTCGCGGATGCTCTGGCCCACCGGCGCGTCGGCCGGCAGCAGCATCAGGCCGTCCACGTCTTCCGGCACGCCCAGCTCCTTGCCGGAGCACAGCATGCCGCCCGATTCCACGCCGCGCATCTTGGTCGGCTTGATCTTGAAGTCGCCCGGCAGGATGGCGCCAGGCAAGGCGCATGGCACGCGCACGCCGACGGCGACATTGGGCGCGCCGCAAACGATCTGGATCCATTCGCCAGTGCCCACGTCGACCTTGGTCACGCGCAGGCGGTCGGCGTTCTCATGCTTGACGCATTCCTTCACCTCGGCGATGACCACGCCGCTGAATGCGGGCGCGGCAGCGACGGTTTCTTCCACCTCCAGGCCTGCCATGGTCAGCAGCTCGGACAGTTGTTCGGTGTTCAGCGCCGGATTGACCCAGCTTCTCAGCCATTGTTCGGAAAATTGCATAGTTCGGCTCCGTGCGCGATCAGTTGAATTGCTTCAGGAAGTTGAGATCGTTCTCGAAGAACAGGCGCAGATCGTTGACGCCATAGCGCAGCATGGCGAAACGGTCCAGGCCGATGCCGAAGGCGAAGCCGGTGTATTTTTCCGGGTCGATGTTGGCGATGCTCAGCACCTTGGGGTGCACCATGCCGCAGCCGCCCACTTCCAGCCAGCGCCCTTGTTCGTCCAGCACGTCGATCTCGGCCGAGGTCTCGGTGAACGGGAAGAAGGACGGACGGAAACGCACTTGCAGGTCATCGCGCTCGAAGAAGCGGCGCAGGAAATCGGTGACCACCGCCTTCAGGTCGGCGAAGGACACGCCCTCTTCCACCCACAGGCCTTCCATCTGGTGGAACATCGGCGAATGGGTAGCGTCCGAGTCCACGCGATACACGCGGCCCGGCGCGACGATCTTGATCGGCGGCTGATGGCTTTCCATGAAACGCGCCTGGATCGGGCTGGTATGGGTGCGCAGCACGTCGCCGTTTTCCACGTAGAACGTGTCTTGCATCGCGCGCGCGGGATGGTTTTCCGGGATGTTCAGCGCCTGGAAGTTGTAGAAATCGCTTTCGATTTCCGGGCCGTCGGCCACTTCGAAGCCCATGGTGCGGAACAGGCCGGCAATGCGCTCCAAGGTCAGCGCCACCGGATGCAGGCCGCCGCCCAGGGCCCCGCGGCCCGGCAGGGTGACGTCCAGCGCCTCGGCGGCCAGCTGGGCTTCCAGCTTGGCGGCGTTGAGTTGGTCGCGCTTGTCGTTATGCGCGGCCTCGAACGCCTGCTTGGCCTGGTTGATGGTCGCGCCTGCGGCCTTGCGCTCTTCCGGCGCCAGCTTGCCCAGCTGCTTCAGGAGTTCGGTCAACTCGCCGCTCTTGCCAAGGTAGCGCGCCTTGACCTGCTCGAGTTCGATCAGGTCGGCCACGCCGGCGACGGCGGACAGACCAGCTTGGAGAATCGCGTCAACGTTGTTCATCGTGTTCCACACCGCATGCGAATAAAAGGCTGATCAAATCTTGCAACAAACATGCAGGATTGGATCAACATTCTAGGAGGCGCGAATAGAAAAAAAGGGAGGCGATTGCCTCCCTTTAAGTTCGTCCGGGCGATTAAGCAGCGAGGCTTGCTTTCGCCTTTTCGACGATCTGAGCAAAAGCGGCCTTTTCGAACACGGCCAGATCGGCCAGGACCTTGCGGTCGATTTCGATGCCGGCTTTTTTCAGACCGTTCATGAACTTGCTGTACGGCAGGCCGTTTTCACGGGCAGCTGCGTTGATACGAGCAATCCACAGTTGACGGAACTGACGCTTTTTCTGACGACGGTCGCGGTAGGCGTATTGACCCGCCTTCATCACCGCCTGTTTGGCGATGCGATAGACGTTCTTCCGGCGGCCGCGATAGCCTTTCGCCAGGGCGAGGATTTTCTTGTGACGAGCACGTGCGGTTACACCGCGTTTTACGCGTGGCATATTTCAGTCTCCTTAAGCGTAGGGCATCATGGCGCGAACAGAGGCCATGTTCGTTGCATCCACCATGGTGGTGCCACGCAGTTGGCGCTTGTTCTTGGTGGTCTTCTTGGTCAGGATGTGACGCTTGAAGGCGTAGGAACGCTTGATACCACCGCTGCCCAGCACTTTGAGACGCTTTTTCGCGCTCGACTTGGTCTTCATTTTCGGCATGGAAATGCTCCTGCTGAATTTTGTTTAGATTAGACACAGGGTGGCGGTCCGGTGAACCGTTCCGCGCTTGCAACCACTGCGTCACGCTTTTGAAGCAGATCGTTGCCGACCTACAAAATCAACACGGCAGAGCGCACTCTGCCGTGTCGGAACGATGATTATACCGATTATTTCTTCTTCGGCGCAATCATCATTACCATCTGGCGGCCTTCCAGGCGCGGGAACTGTTCTACCGTGCCCACTTCCGCCAGATCGGCCTCTACGCGCTTGAGCAGCGCGAGACCGATGTCTTGGTGTGCCATCTCACGTCCGCGGAAGCGCAGGGTGACCTTGGCCTTGTCGCCTTCAGACAGGAAACGGACCAGGTTGCGCAACTTGACGTTGTAGTCGCCATCGTCGGTGCCCGGACGGAATTTGATTTCCTTGATCTGAACCTGCTTCTGCTTCTGCTTGGCTTCGTGGCGCTTCTTGGACATTTCGTACTTGTACTTACCGTAGTCCATCAGCTTGCACACCGGCGGTTGAGCAGTCGGCGAGATCTCTACCAGATCCACGTCGTTCTCTTCGGCCAGAGCCATTGCTTCACGCAGACTGACGATGCCAATCTGCTCACCTTCCTTACCAACCAGACGGATCTCGCGAGCGGTTATCTCGCCGTTGATCCGTGCTTCGCGTTCCTGAGCTATAGCTGAAATCTCCTAAATAAATGTATGCATGCCGCCGCTGAATCAGGCCTCGGGCATCTCAGCCTTGAGGCGGGCGATGAACGCGTCCAGCGTGAGCTGGCCCAAGTCCTCGCCGCGCGCGCGCACGGCAACCAAGCCGTCTGCCTTTTCCTTGTCGCCGACGATGATCTGATACGGCAACTTTTGCAGACTATGTTCGCGGATTTTATAGCCGATCTTCTCGTTTCTCAAGTCAAGATCGACGCGGAAGCCTTGTTTCTCAAGCGCTTTGGCGATGCCGGACGCATAATCCGCCTGCGCTTCGGTGATATTCATCACCACCATCTGCACCGGAGCCAACCACAGCGGGAAGGCGCCGGCGTGGTTTTCGATCAAAATCCCCAGGAAACGCTCCAGCGAACCCAGCGCCGCGCGGTGCAGCATCACCGGACGCTTGCGGCTATTGTCGTCGGCCACATACTCGGCGTCCAGGCGCTCCGGCAGCATGAAGTCCAGCTGCAGCGTGCCGCACTGCCAGGAACGTCCCAGCGCGTCCTTGATGTGGTATTCGATCTTCGGACCGTAGAAAGCGCCCTCGCCCGGCAGCTCCGTCCACTCCACGCCGCAAGCGCGCAGCGCTTCGCGCATGCCTTCTTCGGCCTTGTCCCAGGTGGACTCTTCGCCGATGCGCTTTTCCGGACGCAAGGCCAGCTTGATCGCCACCTTGTCGAAGCCGAAGCGGTCGTACACTTCCATCACCAGACGATGGAAATCCTTGGCTTCCTGATTGATCTGATCTTCGGTACAGAAGATGTGGCCATCATCCTGCACGAAGCCGCGCACGCGCATGATGCCGTGCAGCGCGCCGGACGGTTCGTTTCTATGGCAGGAACCGAACTCGGCATAGCGCAGCGGCAGATCGCGATAGGAGCGCAGGCCGCTGTTGAAGATCTGCACATGACCCGGGCAGTTCATCGGCTTCACCGCGTAGTCGCGCTTCTCCGACTCGGTGATGAACATGTTTTCGCGATAGTTGGCGGCGTGGCCGGAACGCTCCCACAGGTGGGCGTCCATCATCATCGGCGTGCGCACTTCCTTGTAGCCTTCGGCATTCAGCTTGGCGCGCATGTATTGTTCAACGCTCTGCCACAGCTGCCAGCCCTTGGGGTGCCAGAACACCATGCCCGGCGCCTCGTCCTGCAGGTGGAACAGGTCCAGCTGCACGCCCAGCTTGCGGTGGTCGCGCTTTTCCGCCTCTTCCAGCATGAACAGATAGGCTTCCAGGTCTTCCTTCTTGGCCCAGGCCGTGCCGTAGACGCGCTGCAGCATTTCGTTCTTGCTGTCGCCGCGCCAGTAGGCACCGGCCACCTTCATCAGCTTGAACACCTTCAGCTTGCCGGTGGACGGCACGTGCGGGCCGCGGCACAAATCGGTGAATTCGCCTTCGCGGTACAGGCTCAGCACCTCGCCCTGCGGAATCGACTCGATGATCTCGGCCTTGTAGGCCTCGCCTATGCTCTTGAAGTAGGCGATGGCCTCATCACGCGGCAGCTCGTAGCGCTCGACCGGGATATCCTTCTTCGCCAGCTCGGCCATCTTCTTCTCGATCGCCGCCAGATCTTCCGGCGTGAACGGGCGCTTGTAGGCGAAGTCGTAGTAGAAGCCGTTTTCAATCTCCGGCCCGATGGTCACCTGCGCCTCCGGGAACAGCTCCTTGACGGCATAGGCCAGCAAGTGGGCGGTGGAGTGGCGGATGATGGACAGGCCGTCGGCGTCCTTGTCGGTGACGATGGCCAGATCCGCGTCGCGGTCTATCAGGTAGCTGGTATCCACCAGCTGGCCATCCACGCGGCCCGCCAGCGCGGCGCGCGCCAGACCAGTGCCGATGGAAGCGGCCACTTCATGAACCGTTACCGGTTTGTCGAATGAACGGACCGAGCCGTCCGGCAAGCGAATGTCTGGCATATCAACTCCAACGAGGGCGAGAGGTTTTTATCAGCGATTCTAAAGCAAAAGGACAAAAAAAAAGTGCGGCCTGAGCCGCACTTCTTTTTTCGCATGGTATAACCCGCAAGGCTCAGCTTCCGTGAGTATGTCGGGTAGTGGTAGTTCGCAAGGCTTTCACTTGTTCACTCCATGCATTGAATTTGGTAGGCACGATTGGATTCGAACCAACGACCCCCACCATGTCAAGGTGGTGCTCTAACCAACTGAGCTACGTGCCTGTCGTCGAGGTGTGCATAGTATAAGAGCCTTCCCATCTTGGCAAGCACTTTTTTGCATTTCCGGCGCGGCGCGCGCGCTTGCTGTATACTAGCGGACTGATTTTGCTAAACAAACCCTGAAGCGACACTTCGAATAATGTTGAAGTTTACCGTACACAAAACCTCCGGCGGCGCGCGGCGCGGCACGCTGGAGCTGAACCACGGCACCGTGGAGACCCCGGTATTCCAGCCGGTGGGCACTTACGGCTCGGTCAAGGCCATGAGCCCGGTCGAGCTGAACGACATCGGCGCGCAGATCATCCTGGGCAACACCTTCCACCTGTGGCTGCGCCCGGGACTGGAGATCGTCGAGCAGTTCGGCGGCCTGCACGAGTTCATCGGCTGGGATAAGCCCATCCTGACCGACTCCGGTGGCTTCCAGGTGTTCAGCCTGTCCGACATGCGCAAGCTGACCGAGGAAGGCTGCACCTTCCAAAGCCCGATCAACGGCGACAAGCTGTTCCTGAGTCCGGAGATCTCGATGAAGATCCAGACCGTGCTCAATTCGGACATCGTGATGCAGCTGGACGAGTGCACGCCAGGCCAGGTGGACCACGCCACCGCGCAGAAGTCCTTGCAGATGAGCTTGCGCTGGGCCGAACGCTCGCGCCGCGCCTTCGACGACCTGAAAAACCCCAACGCGCTGTTCGGCATCGTGCAAGGGAACCTTTATACCGATTTGCGCCAGGAGTCGCTGGAAGGCCTGATGCAAGTCGGCTTCGACGGCATCGCCATCGGCGGCCTGTCGGTGGGCGAGCCCAAGCCGGAAATGTACCGCATGCTGACCGAACTGAAGGACATGCTGCCGGCCGAGAAGCCGCACTACCTGATGGGCGTGGGCACGCCGGAAGATCTGGTGCACGGCGTGGCCAACGGCGTGGACATGTTCGACTGCGTGATGCCGACCCGCAACGCGCGCAATGGCTGGATCTTCACCCAATGGGGCGACGTCAAGATCAAGAACGCGCGCTACAAGGACGACAAGAAGCCGCTGGACGAAGCGTGCGCCTGCTACGCCTGCCGCAACTTCAGCCGCGCCTATCTGCACCATCTGCACCGCGTGGGCGAAATCCTGGGCGCGCGCCTGAACACCATCCACAACCTGCATTACTACCAGGAGCTGATGCGGGAGATGCGCAAGGCCATCGAGGAAGACCGCTTCGAGGACTTCCGCCTGGAGTTCGCCGCCAAGCGCGCGCGCGGCGTCAACTAAGCGCGGTCAACAAAAACGGCGCGCGCGGCGTTAGTTTCACTTTCGCCGCGCTCTCCGCCGCGGGGAACCGCGACGCCCCGCCGCCGGTCCCATGCCCTTGCCGTTCTCCATGGTTGGAAAAGCCATGGAGCATGGCTACAATGGCCTGTTTGAATTCAAGCATAACGAATCTAGGAGTTTCCCTGATGTTCATCACTCCCGCTTACGCCGCCGGCGGCGCCACGCCCGCCGGTTTCGATCTGATGGGCTTCCTGCCCATGATCGTGATCTTCGTGCTGTTCTACTTCCTGATGATCCGTCCTCAGCAGAAGCGCATGAAGGAAACCCAGAAGATGCTGTCGGAAATCCAGAAGGGCGACGAAGTGGTCACCCAGGGCGGCATCATCGGCCGCGTGTCCAAGGTCAGCGAGCAATACCTGACCCTGGAAATCGCCGACAAGGTGGAAATCAATGTTCAGCGCGGCGCCGTCAGCGCCAAGCTGGAAAAGGGCACCCTGAAGTCCCTGTAAGCCCATCACGGCCGCCCCCGGAATCTTCCGCAGGCGGCCTGTTCATTTCCTACTCCAGAACTAGAACATGAACCGCTACCCTCTCTGGAAATACCTCGTCATCGCGGTGGCGCTGATCATCTCGACGATCTACACGCTGCCCAACTTCTACGGCGAGACGCCCGCGGTGCAGGTCTCCAGCACGCGCCAGTCCATCCCGGTCGACACGGACCTGATGGCGCGCGTGGAAGACGCGCTGAAGGCGCAGAACATCAACCCTGACGGCGTGTTCCTCGACACCAACACCCTGAAGGTCCGCTTCAAGGACACCGACACCCAGCTGAAGGCGCGCGACGCCATCCAGCACGCGCTGGGCGACAACTACATCATCGCGCTGAATCTGCTGCCGGCCTCCCCGGCCTGGCTGACCTCGCTGCGCGCCAACCCGATGTTCCTGGGTCTGGACTTGCGCGGCGGCGTGCACTTCCTGCTGGAAGTGGACATGAAGGCGGCCATAGACAAGGCGATGCAGCGCTACGCCGGCGACATCAAGCGCGAGCTGAAGAACAAGCAAGTGCGCTACGGCGACATCAAGCGCGTGGGCAATACGCTGGAAGTGCAGCTGCGCGACGCCGACACGCTGAAGTCCGCCCAGGACGTGGCCTACCGCGCCGTGCCGACGCTGGCCATCCGCGCCGACGACGCCAGCAGCAAGCTAATCCTGACGCTGAAGCCGGAAGAGATCACCAAGATCGAAAACGACGCGGTGAAGCAAAACATCACCACCCTGCATAACCGCGTCAACGAACTGGGCACCACCGAGCCCATCATCCAGCAGGCCGGCCCGAACCGCATCGTGGTGCAGCTGCCCGGCATCCAGGACACGGCTCGCGCCAAGGACATCATCGGCCGCACCGCCACGCTGGAAGTGCACATGGTCGAAGACGACCAGGGCAAGATGGCCGAAGCCATGGCCGGCAACGTGCCCGCAGGCTATGAGCTGCTGGACGAAGCCACCTCGCGCGGCCAGAGCAAGATTCTGCTGAAGAGCGATGTGGAGCTGACCGGCGACAATATCAACGACGCCCAACCGAGCTTCGACCAGTTCGGCGCGCCCGCCGTCAGCATCAATCTGGACAGCGCCGGCGCCTCGATCTTCCGCCAACTGACCGCTGAAAACGTCGGCAAACGCATGGCCATGGTGCTGGTGGACCGCGGCCACAAGGAAGTGGTCACCGCGCCGGTGATCCGCACCGAAATCGGCGGCGGCCGCGTGGAAATCTCCGGCAGCATGAACAGCGCCGAAGCCAACGACACCGCCCTGCTGCTGCGCGCCGGCTCCCTGGCCGCGCCGATGAACATCATCGAAGAACGCACCATCGGACCTAGCCTGGGCAAGGAAAACATCGAGAAGGGCTTCCACGCCACCTTATGGGGCTTCGCCGCCATCGTCGCCTTCATGGTGCTGTACTACGGCATGTTCGGCGTGTTCTCCGGCCTGTCGCTGGCGATGAACGTGTTCTTCCTGATCGCTATCCTGTCCATGCTGCAGGCCACGCTGACCCTGCCCGGCATCGCCGCCATCGCGCTGGCCCTGGGCATGGCCATCGACGCCAACGTGCTGATCAACGAGCGCATCCGCGAGGAGCTGCGCAACGGCGTGCCGCCTCACTCGGCCATCCAGGCCGGCTACAACCACGCCTGGCACACCATCCTGGACTCCAACGTCACCACGCTGATCGCCGGCCTGGCGCTGATGATCTTCGGCACCGGCCCGGTGCGCGGCTTCGCCATCGTGCACTGCCTGGGCATCATGACCTCGATGTTCTCGGCGGTGCTGGTGTCGCGCGGCCTGGTGAACCTGTGGTACGGCCGTCGCCGCAAACTGACCTCGCTGGCCATCGGCCAGGTGTGGAAACCGGAAAACAAGGGCTAAACCATGGAGCTTTTCCGCATTAAACGGGACATCCCGTTCATGAGCTACGGCAGGCTCACCACCGCGATCTCGCTGGTGACCTTCATCCTCGCCGTATTCTTCCTGGCCACCCGCGGCCTGAACTTCAGCGTGGAGTTCACCGGCGGCACCGTGCTGGAAGTGCAGTACCAGCAGTCGGCCAATCTGGACCAGATCCGCGACCAGGTGGACGGCCTGAAGCTGGGCGAATCCACCGTGCAGAACCTGGGCAGCAGCCGCGACGTGATGATCCGCCTGCCCAACAAGCCGGGCACCAGCTCGGCCCAGCTGTCGGAAAAAGTGATGGGGCAGCTGAAGGCCGCCGACGCCGGCGTGCAGCTGCGCAAGGTGGACTTCGTCGGCCCCAGCGTGGGCGCCGAACTGGTGTCCAGCGGCCTGACCGCGGTGATCCTGGTCTGCCTGGGCATCATGCTCTACCTGGCCATCCGCTTCGAATGGCGCTTCGCCGTGGCGGCCATCATCGCCAATATGCACGACGTGGTGATCATCCTGGGCTGCTTCGCCTTCTTCCGCTGGGAGTTCTCGCTGACCGTGCTGGCCGGCGTGCTGGCGGTGCTGGGCTACTCGGTGAACGAGTCGGTGGTGGTGTTCGACCGGATTCGCGAAAACTTCCGCAAGCCGGGCACCCGCCACATGGCGGTCAATCAGGTGATAGACAACGCCATCACCTCCACCATGAGCCGCACCATCATCACCCACTTCTCCACCGAAATGATGGTGGTGTCCATGCTGGTGTTCGGCGGCCCGGCGCTGCACGGCTTCGCCATGGCGCTGACCATAGGCATCGTGTTCGGCATCTACTCGTCGGTGCTGGTGGCCAGCCCGATCGCCCTGTGGCTGGGTGTGAAGCGCGAGCACATGATCAAGCCGGTGAAACAGAAAGAGGAAGCGGTGGTCTGACCCCCGCCCGATGAAAACTGGCCGGCTTGTCCGGCCAGTCGGCTGTTGATAGCCCTCCTCGCCTTCTTGAAGGCGAGGCTCCCTTGCAGGGCAAGGGCGGGGGATTGGGATCCAAATAGGAAGGCTGCTGAATGAGCCGCTTATTTGGCGAGGCCCGGCTATGCCGGGTCCTCTAAAATCGTACCGATTCATTTTGTCAGCAGCCTGGCCGGCTTGTCCGGCCAGTTTTTTGCGCGCCCTTCGCTCAACCCGCAGTTCAACTACGCACGGAAGCCCTCATGGAAGTCCTGACATTCCTGATCGATTTCATTCTGCACATCGACACCCATCTGGCGCAGCTGGTGGCCAACTACGGTCCGTGGATCTACGCCATCCTGTTCCTGATCATCTTCTGCGAAACCGGCCTGGTGGTGACGCCTTTCCTGCCCGGCGACTCGCTGCTGTTCGTCGCCGGCGCGCTGGCCGCCATGGGGCAGATGGACGTGCACACGCTGACCGGCACGCTGATTGTGGCCGGCATCCTGGGCAACACCGCCAACTACACCATAGGCCGCTACCTGGGCAAGGCCCTGCTGCAGCGCTACCCGCGCCTGATCAAGCCCGAATACCTGGCCAAAACCCACGCTTTCTTCGAGCGCCACGGCGGCAAGACCATCATCTTCACCCGCTTCGCGCCCATTCTGCGCACCTTCGCGCCCTTCGTCGCCGGCATCGGCGCCATGGGCTACCGCCAATTCACCGTCTACAACGTGATCGGCGCGGTGCTGTGGGTGGCGGGCTTCGTCTACGCCGGCTACTTCTTCGGCAACCTGCCCTTCGTGCGCAAAAATCTGGAGCTGCTGGTGCTGGGCATCATCATCGTCTCCTTCCTGCCCGCCATCATCGAGTTCCTGCGCCATAAGCGCGGCGCGGCCGCCCGGCAGTAAATCCGTAGTAGAATCGACAAGGCCGCCCTCGCGCGGCCTTTCGTTTTTTGATACCACCGCGACGCCGCCCATGACACGCATCCAGAAGCTCCCCGACCACCTCGTCAATCAGATCGCCGCAGGCGAAGTGGTGGAACGCCCCGCCTCCGCGCTGAAGGAAATGCTGGAAAACAGCCTGGACGCCGGCGCGACGCGGGTCAGCGTGGACCTGGCCCAGGGCGGCATCAAGCTGATCCGGGTGACGGACAACGGGGGCGGCATCGCGGCCGATGACCTGCCTCTGGCGCTGGACCGCCACGCCACCAGCAAGATCGCCTCGCTGGACGATCTGGAGTCGGTGGCCACGCTGGGCTTCCGCGGCGAAGGATTGGCCAGCGTGGCGTCAGTCTCCCGGCTGACTTTGACCAGCCGGCCGCAGGACGCCGAGCACGCCCACCAGATCATCGCCATAGACGGCACGCTGCACCCGGTGGAGCCGGCCGCGCACCCGCACGGCACCAGCGTGGAAGTGGTGGACCTGTATTTCAACACCCCGGCGCGGCGCAAATTCCTGAAAAGCGAGAACACCGAATACGCGCACTGCGCGGCCACCTTCGAGCGCATCGCGCTGGCGCATCCGGAGGTGGAATTCCTGCTGCGCCACAACGGCAAAGTGGCATGGCGGCTGCCGGCGCAAAGCGCGGCGGACCGCGTGGCCGCACTGTTGGGCAAGGACTTCGTCGCCGCCGCCATCGCGCTGGACAGCCAGGCCGGCCCGCTGGCGCTGAGCGGCTTCGTCGCCTCGCCCACTTACTCCAAGGCCAGCCGCGACGCCCAGTATTTCTACGTCAACGGCCGCTTCGTGCGCGACAAGACCGCCCAGCACGCGCTGCGCCAGGCTTATCGCGACGTGCTGCACCACGACCGCCATCCGGCTTACGCGCTATTCTTCACCCTGGAGCCGTCCGGCGTGGACGTCAATGTGCACCCGACCAAGATCGAAGTGCGCTTCAGGGAAAGCCAGGCTGTGCACCAGTTCCTGTTCCACAGCGTGCACAAGGCGCTGGCCGGCACCACTGCCGGCGCCGCGCCGACAGTGCAAGTGGGCGGCTCAGCCGAGTCGACAACGCCAGACACGGCAATCGGGCTGAGCCGCGGCGAATCGGCCTCGCTGTTCGCGAGCGCCGCGCCCGCCGCGGCGCCTCGTCCGGCATCGTTCCACTCGCCCGCGCCGCAAGCCTTCCGCTACCAACAGCAGTCCATCCCGCTGAACGTGGCGCGCGAAGCGGTGGGCGTCTACGACAAGCTGTTCGGCGGCCTGCGCGAGGAAGAGCGCGCGCAGGCCGAACCAGAGGCAGGCTCGCCGCAAGCGCCGGCAACCACCCCCGCCCTGCCCCACCCCGCCGTGCTGGCCATGCCGGCCCACGACGAAAACGGCATCCCGCCGCTGGGCTTCGCGCTGGCCCAGCTGCACGGCGTCTACATTCTCAGCCAATGCGCCGAAGGTTTGATCCTGGTGGACATGCATGCCGCCCATGAGCGTATCGTCTACGAGCGGCTGAAAACCGCGCTGGAGACCGACACCATCCCGCTGCAGCCCTTGCTGCTGCCGGTATCGTTCGCCGCCGACCGCATGGAAGTGGCCACCGCCCACGAGCACGGCGAGGACATGAAAAAGCTGGGCGTGGAGCTGGCTCCACTGTCACCCACCCAGATCGCCGTGCGCGGCGTGCCGGTATGGCTGAAGGACGGCGATCCGGTGGAACTGGCGCGCGCGGTACTGAAAGACGTGCGCGAATTCGGCCTGACCCAGGTGCTGACCGAGCGCCGCAACGAGCTATTGGCCACCATGGCCTGCCACGGCGCGGTGCGCGCCAACCGCCAGCTGACCCTGCCGGAAATGAACGCGCTGCTGCGCGACATGGAAGCCACAGAGCGCTCCGGCCAGTGCAACCACGGCCGCCCCACCTGGACCCGGCTGACCATGCGCGATCTGGACAAGCTGTTCATGCGCGGGCAGTGAGCCATGCAAGCCTGTTGATGGAAATCATAAGGCACGCATATATTTGAAGCGCACATCAATGAAGCGTGTTCTCCACTCTCTTAAATCGTCGAGAGACATATTATATGGCTTTATTACACTGCCATCTTGATGTGCCCGCACTGGCTTTTTCCACAGATTTTGCACATCCACTCCACCAATAAATAAATCATCACGTAGACACTGATCAAAAACCGGTGTTCCTGGGAAGGGAATTAAGGTCCCCACCCAGTTTCTATCCAGTTGCAGCTCATCAATCATATCCATAGTTTCCTGCAAGGTTTCATTTGTATCTTCAGGAAATCCCATAATCCAGTTACCAGCCAAACTTACTCGATGCTTCTTCAAATCAGAAACCACTTGATAAATAGTATCGCGCTTCAACCCTTTTTTTATTACATCATTACGGATATAATCTGATCCGTGCTCAGGAGCCAATAGAGCAGAAGTCATTCCAGCCTCAACCATCGCATCGATAACATCGCCTCGCAGACTGTTCATGCCAAGCCCACCGGACGTAGTAAATTGAATATCCAAACCCCGGCGAATGATTTCTTGGCAAATCCCCAAAATATGCTTATTATCTATTGTCAGATTATCATCCATAAACGTGAAGAATCTCTGACCTTTTTCATTTACCAAATACTCCAACTCATCCACAAACCGCTTTGGCGAGCGACGCCGCAGTTTCCTCCCCTGCACCATATACATATCGCAGAAATTGCATCTAAACGGGCAGCCTCGCTCTGAAATTACTGGAACAACGTTCTTCAAAACATGCCCTTTGAAATTTGAATACCCAGTCAAATCCATCTCAAAGTCTGTAAAATCGACCAAATCCCATGCCTGCATTGGAAGATTCTCGTAATCTATCCACTCTCTTTCTTCATTTACTCTTATCACACCATTAGCATCTCGATATGCGAATGATTTTATTTTTGACAAATCCACAAGGTCATTCATTGCAATGCGATTAGCCAATTCAACCATCTGAGGCTCACCCTCGCCAAGCGCAATATAGTCAAACTCAGGGCAGTTTCTAAGAATTTCCCTTGGATAAGTAGTCGCATGAATGCCTCCAGTTACCACAGGCAAATGGGGAGCAACTTTTTTAACCTCAGCCGCATAACTCCAGGCCGTAGTCATGAAGCCGGAAAATAGAAATGATATAGCAACCAAACCAGGGTCAAATTGTGAAATTGCGCTAGCGATTTGATCTAAACAGTATTGATGTGGTTCCTCTTGCTCATGCACGCGCCTATTATTTAAATCAAGAAGCTTAGGTTCATGCCCAGCCTCTCTAAGCACAGCCGCCAAGCATAACAATGCTCCTGAAGGAAGAAAATCGGTGCGACGTTCTTGGGGAGCATCCAAATATGGAGTGATCAACAAAACTTTCATTGCACATTACCTCACAACAGGATTTTACTAGGCGGGAGTATTTCCACTTCAGCCCATAAGTAGAAAAATATGGCCGTATCGCGCAAAAAGTAGGAGGGCAGTTAAAGTATGAACATTTTCACCATTTAAAATCCACCATGCAAAATGCAAACATCCATCAAACAACTTGACATCTATGCGCAACAGTCCATGCATTCATTGATTTACATCATCAGCTTTTAGATAACTATATCGGACAAATTTCAGTCAACTTGACACGCCCCCCTCTAAACTGTCCAATCATTACAGATAATCCCGCATCCGGTAGTAAGCCATCCCCAACACCAGCGCCGGGGTGCGCAAGAGCTTGCCGCCGGGGAAGTCGCGGTGCTTGATCTTGGCGAACAGATCCAGCCGCGACGAGGTGCCGGCGATCGCCTCGGCCACCACCTTGCCGGCCAGGCCGGTGATGTTGACGCCGTGGCCGGAGAAGCCCTGCAGGTAATAGACATTGCCGGACAAGCGGCCAAAGTCCGGCGCGCGGTTGACGGTGATGTCGCAGAAGCCGCCCCAGGCGTAGTCGATGCGCGCGTCCGCCAGCTGCGGAAACACCCGCAGCATGTCGGCGCGCATGGCGCCGGCCAGGTCGCGCGGCTCGCGGCCGGAGTAGCTGACCTTGCCGCCGAACAGCAGCCGGTGGTCGGCCGACAAGCGGTAGTAATCCAGCACGAAATTGGTGTCGCACACCGCCATATTGTCGGCGATCAGCGCGCGGGCGCGCGCCTCGCCCAAGGGCTCGGTGGCGATGACATAGGTGCCGGCCGGCATGATGCGCCGCTCCAGCGCCGGCACCAGCGCGCCGATGTAGGAATTGCAGGCCAGCACCACTTGGCTGCAAGACACCACGCCCTGCTCGGTATGGACCTTGGGCGCCGCGCCCTGCTCCAGCCGCGTGGCCGGAGACTGCTCGTAAATGTCCACGCCGGCCGCCAGCGCCGCCCGGGCCAAACCCAGCGTGTAGTTCAAGGGATGCAGATGGCCGGAGCGCGGGTCGAACAGGCCGCCGACATAGCGCTCGCTATTCACTTTTTCGCGCAACTCGGCGCGGCCCCACAGCTGCTGGCCGCCGTAGCCGTAGCGCTGCTCGGCCTCGCGCTGCCAGTCCTCCAGGTCTTGCAGGTGGCGGGGCTTGACCGCCACGCTGACGTAGCCGCGCTGCCAGTCGCAGCGGATGTCATGCTTGCGCACCCGCTCGTCTATGATGTCCACCGCCTCCACCGACATGTCCCATAGGGCCTTGGCGGCCTCGTCGCCCAGCTGGGCGCGCAGGCCGTCTATATCGCTGGCGAAGCCGGCGATCACCTGGCCGCCGTTGCGGCCGGAAGCGCCGAAGCCCACTTGCGAGCCTTCCAGCAGGATCACCGAAAAGCCCTTCTCGCGCAGGTTCAGCGCCGCCGACAGGCCGGCCAGCCCGCCGCCCACCACGCACACGTCGCAACGCGCCTCGCCGCGCAAGGGAGGGCGCGGGTCCCAGGCGTGGGCGGTGGCGGCGTAATACGACGGCGGATGCGGCTGATGGGCAAAGCGCAGCATAAGGTCCCCTCATGGATAAAAGGCCCTGGGATGGGCCTGAAACGCTTACATGGTCAAGACGACGGGAGTGTCGGAACGCCAGCTGACATAAACCGGCTCGTCCCAGGTGGGGGCGGTCTCGTTGGCGTCGAACCAGCGCGACGACGGCACCACGGATTTGACGATCTTGCCGCTGGCCAGTTTCACGTGATAGACGGAGTAACTGCCCAGGTAAGCGATGTCCTGCACCGTGCCGGCGGCGCGGTTGGGGCCCGGCGGCAGCGCCTGCTTGTCCAGCCGCACGTCTTCCGGCCGCACGCTGGCCCAGACATGCATGCCTTTGGGCCCGGTGATGCCG
This sequence comes from Chromobacterium paludis, assembly GCF_008275125.1. Lineage (NCBI taxonomy): Bacteria > Pseudomonadati > Pseudomonadota > Betaproteobacteria > Neisseriales > Chromobacteriaceae > Chromobacterium > Chromobacterium paludis. Next base: position 433,555 of record NZ_CP043473.1, on the reverse strand, counting down.
TGGTCGATGCGGATCATGCCGCCCAATTCCTGCGAGTTGATTTCCACCAGGTCCGGCTCATCCACCACCACCGCGCCCTCGAACATATTGGTCTCGCCGATGAATTCGGCGGTGAAGCGGCAGTTCGGGTATTCGTAGATCTCGGTCGGCGTGCCCACCTGCAGCAGCTTGCCCTCGCTCATGATGCCGATGCGGCTGGACATGGTCATGGCCTCTTCCTGATCGTGCGTCACCATGATGCAGGTCACGCCCACCGCCTCGATGGTGTTGACCAGCTCCAGCTGCGTCTGCTGCCTGAGCTTCTTGTCCAGCGCGCCCAGCGGTTCGTCCAGCAACAGCAGCTTGGGACGCTTCACCAGGCTGCGCGCCAGGGCCACGCGCTGCTGCTGGCCGCCGGACAGCTGGTGCGGCTTGCGGCCGGCGTACTTGCGCATCTGCACCAGGTCCAGCATCTTGGCCACCCGCTCCGCGATCTCGTCCCGGGGCACGCCATCCTGCTTCAGGCCAAAAGCCACGTTCTGCTCCACCGTCATGTGCGGAAACAGCGCGTAGTTCTGGAACATCATATTGACCGGCCGCTCGTAAGGCCGCAGGCCCTGCATGTCCTGCCCGTCCAGGATGATGCGGCCGGATGTGGGCGTTTCCATGCCGGCAAGCATGCGCAGCAGAGTGGACTTGCCGCAGCCGGAGCTGCCCAGCAGGGCGAAGATTTCGTTCCGGCGAATGTCCAGGTCGATATGGTCCACCGCCAGGTGGTCGCCGAACTTCTTCACCACCCCTGATATCCGCAGATAGGCCGCGTCCGCGGCGGCGGTCACGCTGGCCGCGCCGCGCGCGGGCATGGCTGCTACTTGTTGAGTGGCCACGATGGCTTCCGACATGATCTGACTCCCTCCGGCTCGGCGCCGCTTGTGTTGAGCGCATGCTGCGATGAAGAGGGAAGCCCTGAGCGGCCTCCCCCGGGATGAAACCCGCTTAGCGACGGACTGCCTGCACGAGGCCCCAGGCAGCGCGCTGCACGAAAAGATTAAACGAAGAATAGCCCGAGCGGGAAGGTGCAGACAGCCGCGATGACGCGGATAGGACAGCAAAGCCTGCCATGGTGTCTCCTCTTGTCTCGCTGCGTCGGCTTGCGCAGCTTTTGGCACAGCCTATGCCACGTTTAATAAATTTGACAAGAGCGACAGCAAGACCGCGGGTGGCGCCGGCTGCGGCTTGTCGCTTACAAGCCGCAGACCAGTCGGATACGGGTCATGGCGTCAGTGGAAAAGGCGTCACTCCGGCTGCGCGGCAGCCTGCGGGCGATCGTCGTGCTCCGCCTTGGCCGGCTGCCGGCGTTCGACAAACAGGCTATTGCCCGGAATCTTCTTGGCCTGTTTCTTGGCGTCGGCGGTTACCGCGCCGATCTCGTGGTGGCTCAGATACTGGCTAGGCCTGACCTTGACCACGCCCAGCGACAGTGTGGTCAAAGTCAGAAAGCTGGTTTCGCCGCAGCGGGTCACCACTTCGAAACCGCCGGCGGCGCGATGCGACTCGGAGAAATGCGGCGCGGCCTGCTCGCCAAACGCCGCCAGCATGCGGCGCAGCCTGTCCTCCCAGTCTTCAGACTGCATCAGCACCACAAAGTCGTCCCCGCCGACATGGCCGACGAAATCGCGCGCCGGGTCGGCGTGCTCCAGCAGCAGCTGCGCCACCAGTTCAATCAGGTTGTCGCCGGCGGCGTAGCCGTATAAATCGTTAAACGGCTTGAAATGGTCCAGGTCGGCATAGGCCACCACAAACGGCGTCTGCATGCCCAGCAAGCGATCTATCGTCTCGTTGATCGGCACATTGCCAGGCAGACCGGTCAGCGGGTTGGCGTAACGCGCGGCGGACAATTGCAGCTCGGTGATCTTGCGCATCAGCGCAAAGCCGGTGCCCATGCCCAGATAACGCCCGTTTTCGGTGATGATGAAGCCATCCACCAGGTAGCGCTGTTCCGCCGCCACCACCAGGCTGGACAGTTCCTGCACATTGATGTCGGCGTTCACCACCAGCGGTTGCTTGTCCATCATCAGGTGGCAGGGCTTCTTGCCATACAGCTCGCGGTTGAAAGGCTTGGCGAAGCTTTCCAGCAAGTGATGGCGACGCAGCAGGCCCACCGGCACGCCATCCTCCACCACCGGAATGGCGAAACAGTCCGGATGGTCGGCAAAGCGGCGGTAGGCGGCTTCGTTGGGCACGCGCGACTCCATCGGCGCCACCTCCATCAGCAGGTCGCGCGCCAGCGGCTGGATGCGCAGGCCCTGGCGGCGGCCGCCGGCCCAAGGCAATGTATCGTGCTGCAGCGGCAGCTCCAGCACCGGGCTGGCCTGCGGCCGCGCCAACAGATAACCCTGGCCGTAACGCACGCCCAACCGGCACAGGGTGCGCAGCTCCGCCGCGGACTCTATGCCTTCCGCCACCAAGAGCGCGCCGGACTGGCGCGAAATGTCCACCATGGAACGGACGAACTGCTCCTTCAGCGGATCCAGGTGGATGTTCTGCACGAAGTGCTTGTCCAGCTTGACGAAATCGGGCCGCAGCTCGGACCACAGACGTAGATTGGAAAATCCTTCGCCCAAATCATCCAGCGCGATGCGCAGGCCACCCTGGCGGCAGCCGTTGGTCACCTCGCGCAGGGCCAGGTAGCCGCCGTTGGGACGCGTCTCGGTCAGTTCCAGAATGATGCGCTGGGTATCAAGCCCGATCTGATGAAAAAAGGACAGAATGGAGGCGGGGCGCGAGCCCTGCACCAGCAGGGTTTCCGGGCTGGTATTCACGAACAGCAGCCCAGGCAGGCCCAATTCGGCGAAGCGTTCGGCGCAGGCGCGCAGGCAGGCCTGATCCAGCGCCAGCAGCATCTGGCAGCGCTCGGCCGCCTCGAACAGCATCATGGGAGAGTGCAGCATGCTGTCGGATGGGCCGCGGATCAGGCCCTCGTACCCCAGAATGGTCCCGGACTCCAGATCGACAATCGGCTGGAACACCGGCTGCAGCCTGCGCTGGCCGATGATTTCTTCCAGCTCGTGGCACCAGCCCGCCAGCCCTTCTTGCAGGACCGGCTCGACGCAAGTTTGCATGATTTTCTTAAACAGATGGATTTCCTTAATCCTCGTTAATCTAAAACAAAATAATGTCACTTCGATTACATAATCCATTTGCATGATGACGCTATTCAGTCAGCGTCTCGCAGTTCTAAAATGAAAGTGCAACCGTCAGCCACAGGAGCCTGCCATGCCTTACGCCCAGATCGCCGGACACCGGGCCTATTACGAGGAGAGCGGACAAGGCGCGCAGCCGCTGTTGCTGTTGAACGGCATCACCATGTCCACCGTAGGCTGGACACTGATGCAGCCGGCGCTGGAGCAGCACTTCCGCTTGCTGCGCCTGGATTTTTTGGGCCAGGGCCAGACGGACCACCCCGACGCGGCGCTTTACCAACTGGGCGAACAAGCCGATCTGGCCTGCGGGCTGCTGGACTGGCTGGGCATAGACCAGGCTTACGTGGTAGGTTTGTCTTACGGCGGCATGGTGGCCCAGCACCTGGCGCATCGCCATCCCGGGCGCCTGTCGCGCCTGATGCTGGCCGGCACCCTGGCCTGGGCCGATAGCGTGAACCACCATATCGGCGACAGCTGGATCGCCGCCCACGAGCAGGGCGGACTGGACCTGCGCTACCAGGTCAGCATTCCCTGGTTGTTCTCCAGCCGCTTCCTGGCCGCCAACGCGGCGATGCTGGACGACCTGAAAATGCTGGCCAGCCTGGTGGACTGGGACGCGGTGGTCAGGCTGATCGAAGGCGTCAAGCTGCACGACGCCCGCACCTGGCTGCCGCAGCTGCAACTCCCCGTCCATATCCTGGTCGGAGACGAAGACCGCCTGACGCCGCTATACCAGGCTCGTCTGCTGCATGAGCTGATTCCCGGCGCCGAGTTGGAAGTCCTGCCCGACGCCGGCCATGTGCTGCATATCGAATCCGCCGAGGCCTTTGCGCGCGGCATCATCCGTTTCGGCTCGCGCTGAAACGGCCACGAATCAAGGGGATACGCGATGAACGCTGAAGCCGTGCTGTTGAACGTTGACAAACAGGGCGTCGCCACGGTGACGCTGAACCGCCCCGACCTGCACAATGCGCTGGACGACGAAGCCATCAGCCTGCTGGCCGCCATGCTGGAGACCCTGGCGGAAGACAACACCGTGCGCGCCGTGGTGCTGACCGGCAGCGGCATCAGCTTTTCCGCCGGCTACGATCCGGACTGGCTGCGCCGCCTTTCCCACTTCTCCGCCAATGAGCTCAACCGCTTCGCCCAGCAAAACGCGCGCCTGCTGCACACGCTGGACACCCTGCCCAAGCCGACGTTGGCGCGGGTGCAAGGCTCCGCCTTCGGCCTGGGCATGGCCCTGGTCTCCTGTTGCGACATCGCCATCGGCGTATCGGAAGCGCTGTTCAGCCTGTCCGACGTCCGCTTCGGCCAGATTCCGGCATTGGCCATGCCCTATATGATCCGCTCCATCGGCGAGCGCGCCACGCGCCGCTACAGCATCACCGCCGAGCGCTTCAACGCCGGCAAGGCCAAACGGCTGGGCTTGCTCCATCAGGTGGTGGAAAACGACGAACTGAACGCCGCCGTCCAGCACATGCAGGGACAGCTGCTGCTGAACGGCCCTTCCGCCATGCGCGCCGCCAAGCATCTGGTGGGCGAAATCGGCCATCTGGACATCACCCCTCAGGTGATACAGCGCTGCATCGAACACAGCCTGACCGTGCGCATGAGCGACGAAGGCCGGGAAGGCATACAAGCGCTGATCGACATGCGCAAGCCCGCCTGGCTGGAATAAGGCGCGGCTGGCCCGACAGGCCGGGTCGATGCGACAATAGCGCGCATCGACCTCCCCGCTCAGCCCCATGTCCCAACACACTTTTTTCTGGCACGACTACGAAACCTTCGGCGCCGTGCCGCGCCGCGACCGGCCGTCGCAGTTCGCCGGCATCCGCACCGATGCCGAACTCAATGAAATCGGCGAACCGGTCATGCTGTACTGCCGCCCCGCCCCCGACTACGTGCCCACGTTGCAAGCCACGCTGCTGACCGGCATCACGCCCCAGCGCTGCCTGGAACACGGCGTGGCGGAACACGAGTTCGCCGGCGTGATAGAACGCGAGCTGGCCACCCCGGCCACCATAGGCGTCGGCTACAACTCGCTGCGCTTCGACGACGAAGTCACGCGTTTCCTGTTCTGGCGGAATTTGATCGATCCTTACGCCCGCGAATGGCAAAATCACTGCGGCCGTTGGGACCTGCTGGACCTGGTGCGCGCCACCTACGCGCTGCGGCCGGACGGCATCGTCTGGCCGCAACACGAGGACGGCCGCGTCAGCTTCAAGCTGGAACACCTGTCCGCCGCCAATGGCCTGGCCCACGAGGCCGCGCATGACGCCTTGTCCGACGTGCGCGCCACCATCGCGCTGGCGCGCCTGATCCGCAACAGACAACCCAAGCTGTTCGATTATTACCTGAGCCTGCGCAAGAAGGACGCGGTCAAGGTGCAGCTCTCCTTGCATGACCCCAAACCGGTGCTGCACGTCTCGGGCATGTATGGCGTGGAGCGCGGCAACCTGGCCCTGGTTTGGCCGCTGGCGGCCCACCCTACCAATGCCAACGAAGTCATCGTCTGGGATCTGGCCCATGATCCGGCAGAGCTTCGCGGCCTCTCCGCCGAAGACATCCGCCTGCGCCTGTTCAGCCGCGCCGAAGCGTTGCCGGAAGGCATGCAACGGCTGCCGATCAAGACCATCCATATCAATAAGTCGCCATTCGTCGTTGCCAATCTCAAGGTGCTCAGCGATGAAATGGCAACGCGCTGGGGACTGGATCTGGCGGCGCAGTTCCGCCACGCCGAGGCCGCGCGGGATTTGCCCGATCTGTCCGCGCTATGGCGCAGGGTCTACCAGCGTGAAGCGAACGAGCCGCAAGACGTGGACGAAAACCTGTACGGCGGCTTCGTCTCCAACAACGACCGCAAGGTGCTGCAAAAGATGCGCAGGCTGTCCGCTCCCCAGCTGGCAGGAGAAATGGCCCTGTTCGAAGACCCGCAATTGGCCGAACTGCTGTTCCGCTACCGCGCGCGCAATTTCCCGGACACCCTGTCCCGCAATGAGACGCAACGTTGGCAACACTGGTGCCAAGCCAGGCGCGCCGCCGCCATGCCAGCGTTTCTGCACGAAATGGACGAGTTGAAACAGGCCGGCCTATCCCTGGAGCAGCAGGCTTTGCTGGACCAGGTGGCCGACTACGTCTCCCGCCTGCCAGGCTAGCCCGCCGCACGGCGCGGCACTCCGCCGCGCCGCCCTTCTAAGCATTTGTCCTTATGAATCCACGCCTGAGGTTCGACTAAAACTATTGATATGTAAACTCTTTTTCGATTCAGGAGGCTGGCATGCTGCATCAGTTCACCGTCAGACAAAAGCTGCTAAGCGGATTCGCCCTGCTGATCCTGTTGCTATGCACCGTCGTCTTCATTGCCTACAACAAGCTGCAGACAATCCAGGACCATGTGGCCCAGATCAAGGATGACCGCTATCCGAAAATCCTCATCGCCAACCGCATTGCCCTGAACCTGACGGCCATCGGCCGGGAAATGGGAGAGGCCATCCTAGCCAGCACGCCGCAGACCCAGGATCAACATCTGCGCCGCATCGACGCGCTGCGCGAAGTCGTGCGCACCGACATGGTCAATATGGAGCCCTACCTGCGCCTGCCGGCCGGCCGCGCGCTGTTCGCCAAGGTACAGGCGGCCCAAGACCTGCAGCGACCGCTGTTCGACCCGCTTTACGCCTTGATCCGCGCCCGGCAGGCGGATGCCGCGCGCGAATTTCTGGATGGCAAATTCGGCCCGGCCAATGAAGCCTACATCGCCGCGCTGGAAAACCTGCGCGACCGGCAGCAGGGCCGCTTACAGCACTCCCTGGTAATCGCGCATGACTCCAGCCAGCAGGCGGTGATCATCCTCTTGTCCACGGCGCTCGCCTCCCTGCTGCTAGCGGTTGCCGTCGCCCTGCTGATCTCCCAACTGATCACCGCGCCGCTGCGCAAATCCGCCGACCTGGTCCACCAAATCAAACAAGGCAATCTTTCGGGCAGCGATGAGCCGATTCCGCATGCCCGCGACGAGGCGATGCGCATCGCCCGCGATATCCAGGAAATGCGGGAAGGGCTGCGTCAGATGGTGCAAAGCATCCAGGACAACGCGCATCAAGTGTCAGACTCGGCGCGCGCGCTGTCCGGCATGGCCCAGCAGGTAGCGTCGGGCGCCCAGACCCAGGCCGAGGCCACCTCCTCCGCCGCGGCCTCCATCGAGCAGCTGACCGTCAGCATCAACCAAGTGGCGGACAATTCCAGCGAGGCGTCGCAACAGGCGCAGGCGGCGGGCCAGCTGGCCAACCGCGGCGGCAGCGAAGTACTGGAATCCGTAGGCAAGATCCGCTTCGTCACCACATCGGTGGATGACACGGCCAAACAGATGAACAGCCTGACGCGCGAGGTGCAACAGATAGGCAATATCGTGACCGTCATCCGCGACGTGGCGGACCAGACCAATCTGCTGGCCCTGAACGCCGCCATCGAGGCCGCCCGCGCCGGAGAAACCGGCCGCGGCTTCGCCGTGGTGGCGGACGAAGTGCGCAAGCTGGCGGAACGCACCACCACATCCGCGCAGGAAATCACCACGATGATAGGCTCCATCCAGCAGGGGGTAGGCCAGGTGGTGCACAGCATGGGCCAGAGCCTGGATTGCGTGGAGGGCGTATCCGGCACTGCGGAGCAAGCCTCGCTGTCGATGAAGGAGATTGAAAACAGCGCCGATACCATCATCCGCACCATACACAGCATCAGCGGCGCCCTGAGCGAACAGCGCAGCACCAGCCTGAGCCTGGCGCAGGACATGGAAAAAGTGTCGCGCATGGCCGAGGAGAACAACTCCACGGTACAGGAGCTAGCCACCACATCCAGCCAGCTCAATGCCTTGTCGGCCAATCTGCAAAGCGTGGCCACCCGCTTCCGTCTCTGACTCCGTCCACCTCCCGCCCAAACGAGCCGCGCCTTACGCGCGGCTCTATCGTATTGGCACTATTGCACATGTAATGCCACGACATCCGCAACAAGCCGTCAGCCATATGACGTTTTATCTTTTATAATCGCTCCACCTCGATAACAACCCACGCATCCGACACGCCATGGACCCGATTCTGTTGTTCCACTCCCTGATCATGGGACTGGTGGAAGGCATCACCGAATTCCTCCCCATTTCCTCTACCGGCCACCTGATTCTGACCGGAGACCTGCTAGGCTTTCTCGATAAAGAAAAACGAGACGTCTACGAGATTTTCATCCAGCTGGGCGCCATGCTGGCCGTGGTCTGGGAATACCGCGCCAAGATAGGCCGCACCATGGCCGGCGCCGTCCGTCCCGGCGGCGAGCGCAATCTACTGCTCGGCATCGTCATCGCCTTCATCCCCGCCGCCATCGCCGGCCTGCTGTTCTCCAAGCAGATCAAGGCCGTGCTGTTCAACCCGGTCTGCGTCGCCATCGCCTTCATCGTCGGCGGCCTGATCATCCTGTGGGCGGAAAAACGCGAACATAAGGTGACCGTGCATACGGTGGACGACCTGAGCCTGAAAGACGCGTTGAAAGTGGGCCTGTGCCAATGTCTGGCGCTGATTCCGGGCACCAGCCGCTCCGGCGCCACCATCATCGGCGGCCTGTTCCTGGGGCTGTCTCGCAAGGCGGCGACCGAGTTTTCCTTCTTCCTCGGCATCCCCACCCTGGGCGCGGCTTCGCTGTATAGCCTGTACAAGCAGCGCGAGGCACTGAGCGCGGACGACATCGGCGTGTTCGCCGTAGGCTTCATCGCCTCTTTCGTTTTCGCCTTTCTGGCCATCCGCGCGCTGCTGCGTTTCATCTCCACTCACAGCTTCGCCGTATTCGCCTGGTATCGGATCGCCTTCGGCCTGATCGTGCTGGCCAGCTGGCAGACCGGCCTAGTCAATTGGAACGCTGGCTGAAAACCCGTGAAGCGTGGTTCCCCGACAAGCTCAGCATCATCGTAGCGCGGGTTGGCCAGAGGCCATGATCCTGAATGATGCGATCAAGCGGAAGATGGGCTGGAACCCATAGCAAAACAGGGCGTCATCCTCATCCCAGGATGACGCCCTGTTTTATCAGGCCACGTTAGGGTTTAGCCTGACGGCTCACGCGTTCGAAGAACTCGTAGATGCCGGTTTCGCTCATGCGGCGCGCGTCGGCCAGTTCGCCGGCTCGGGTGGCGTAGATCACCTTGTTGTCCGGCGACAGCACCACGGCGGCCGGTATGCCCTTGGCGATGGGATGGCCGTATTCGGCGTCGATGTCCAGGTTATGATCGAAATTGCCGACATCCACCTTCATCACCTTGAATTCGCGCGCCATCAGCTCCGCGTTCTTGCCCGTCTTCAAGGCCGCGTCCAGCGCGCGGCAGTCTGGACACCAGTTGGCGCCCAAAATCAACAGCACGGGATGATGGCTTTGCTGAGCTGCGGCCAGCGTCTGTTGCAATTCCGCCTTGGCGTCGGCCTGCTCGTCGTACGGCAGGTCAGCGGCCAGCGCGGCGGCGCTAGCCAGCAACAGGGTCAGCAGGATCAAAAACTTGCGCATGATGGTCTCCACTATCAAGCCAGCCGGGGCTGGCACAGCACTTCGGTTTTCACGGAATGGGCGATGAAACACTCGGCGTGAGCCGCATGATGCAGTTGCTCGACTTGCTCAGGCGTCGGCAGCGCCTCGCCTGAAAAAGCCGCCTTGGGCTGCAGAATCACCCGCGACACCCAGGCCTTGCCCGCTGCGTTGCGACCCATCTCGCCGACGGCGAGGTCGTGATATTCATCCACGCGGAAACCGGCGCGCGCGGCCAGGTCCAGGAACCACAGCATGTGGCAACTGGACAAGGCGGCGATGAAAGCCTCTTCCGGATCAACTGCGGCGGGATCGGAGTACGGCACGGGCACCACATGTGGCGAGGATGAGCCGCTTACCTCCGCGCCGCCGTCGAATTTCAAAACATGCTTGCGGCTATAGCGGCGGTCCAGAAAATCCTGCCCGTCGCGCCGCCATAACACCTCCGCCTGATGCTGCGCCATTCGTCCTGCCCCTGATCAATTTCACGGCAAAAATAATAGCACGGCAATGACAAAAACATAGACAGACGCTCAGCGATAATATGCGGGCCGTAGCGCGCTCTCGCCCCACACCCCGTCCTGTCCCGCGCGCCAATGCCGCAACGCATCCAGATCCAGCTCCGCCATCAGCAGCGTCGGGCCGTCGTCCGCCCACGCCAGCAAACGGCCGCGCGCGTCGATCAGGCAACTGGCGCCGTCTTGCAGCGGCGCCGGATAGTTGCACAGCGCGACGGCGAAACGGTTTTCCAACGCGCGCCCGCGCAACTGCTGCAGACGCGCGTCGCCGATTTCGGCATCCGCGCGCATCGCGCAGGCGTTGGGCACCAGCACCAATTCCACCCCTTTGCGCATCAACGCGCGTCCGGCTTCGGGAAACTCGCGGTCGAAACAGATCATGGCGCCGACGCGAACCGTCTCTCCGCCCAGCGGGACATCGGCGCAGGCAAAACTCTCGCCGCCCTGCAGCGCCGTCTCCGTTCCGTCGGTGAAAGCGCAGATATGAATTTTGTCGTATTGCAAAACGACCGCACCGTCCGCGCCATACAGGCGCAGCCGGTTGCGCAGCGCGCCGCGATGGCGGGCCAGATAGCTGAAGCCTATGGCCAGCCCATGCGTCCGGGCCAGACCGGACACCTCCGCCAGCATGGGCTCTTCATCACTCCAGGCATGGGCGGCGTTCATCCTTTCCGGCGCGTAGCCGATGGACCACATCTCTGGCAGCAACAGCAAATGCGCGCCATCCAAAGCCGCGCGCTCGCACCACTGTCTCAGTAACGACAGGCGACGCGAGGGGGCGTCCGGCGCCGCTTGCTGCGCCAGGGCCAGCCGGACCACGCTCATACCAGCGCGATCCGCACATAGATGGGCTGGTAGGGCGCGTCCTGGCTGACTTTGACCATGCCCTCCTTCACCAGCTCCAGCACGGCGATGAAGTTGACCACCAAGTGGGCGACGCCCTTGTCGACATCGAACAATTCCTCAAACGGCACATATTCCTTGCCGTCCAGGTAGCGCAGAATCCAGCTCATCTGCGCGCGCACCGACAGCTCGTCCTTTTCCACCTTGTGATGGCGGCGGTGCTTGGCGCGCGACAGGATGGCCATCCAGGCTTGGCGCAAATCGGCGGCGCCGACATCGGGCAGCCGCTGCTCGGCCGACTGTTCGATCAGCACCGCCAGCCAGGCGAAGTCGCGGTCGGCCTGCGGAATCTTGTCCAGCTCCAGCGCGGCCAGCTTCATCTGCTCATATTCCAGCAGCCGACGCACCAGCTCGGCGCGCGGATCGTCCGGCTCGCCGTCCTCGTCCAGCTGCGGCCGGGGCAGCAGCAATCTGGATTTGATCTCGATCAGCAGCGCCGCCATCAGCAGATATTCCGCCGCCAGCTCCAGCCGATCCTGCCGCATCGCGTCGATATAGGACATGTACTGAGCCGTGATCTCGGCCATGGGGATGTTCAGCACGTCGAGATTCTGCTTGCGGATCAGGTAAAGCAGCAGATCAAGCGGGCCTTCGAAGCTCTCCAGGATCACCTGCAGCGCGTCGGGCGGAATGAACAGGTCTTGCGGCACCTCCAGCACCGGCTGGCCGAATACGTGCGCGATGGGCACGCTGGGCGGCAGCTCCGGCGCGGTGAGTTGGAAGTCGGCGGCTTGGTCTGCGGCGGGGGTTGCGGGTGCGTCACTCATGAGGACAAGGATACCAGTTCCTTGACCCGGCCGCGCTCCAGGCCATGAGCGCCCCATGAAATCAGGAATGCTCCAGCGCGGCCAGCACGTCTTGGCTGGTCAGTACACGGCAGTATTCGCCATCGAGATTGGCCAGGCTCATTGCGTGCACCTCTTCCGCACGATGGTGACGCCCCTGCCAATCGGTTTTGTCGAAAGTAAAGCAGCCATCCTCGGCCAGCCAGACTTTAAATCCAAGATTACCGGCCATTCTCACTGTGGCCTCGACCGAGTTGCTGGTACTGACGCCGACGACGATCAGCTCCAGCCAGCCCTTATCGCGCAGCAAGGCTTCCAGATCTGTTCCGATGAAGGCGCTGTTGGTCTGCTTGGCGATGACCGTCTCGCCCGGCAGCGGCGCGACCTCTGGCTTGAATGCATGGCCCGCCTGGCCTGGCCGATATGTTGAATTTGTCTCGGTGGAGTCATGGCGGATATGAATCAACGGCAGGCCGCGCTGACGCCAAACGGCCAGCAGATGACCACACACCTGCTCCGCCTGCGGATGATTGCGCGGTCCCCAGTTGGGATGGTCGACAGCCTGCTGCATATCGATCAGCAGCAAAAGAGGCGCGGCGGCAAATTGCGGCTGAAGGGGCGGCTTCATCGCAGATTCCAGACAATGAAATCGACATGATAGCAAGCCGCGCATGAAAAAACCGCCGCGCCTGGCGGCGGGGCGGTTTTGGCGGAAACGGCTGCGGTTTAGGCCGACAGCTCCAGCATCAGCTTGTTGATGCGCTTGACGAAGGAGGCCGGGTCTTCCAGCTTGCCGCCCTCTGCCAGCAGGGCCTGGTCGTACAGCACGGCGGCCAGATCGCCGGCGCGGACCTCGTCGGACTCCTCGGCCAAGCGCTTCACCAGCACGTGTTCCGGATTGATTTCCAGCGTCGGCTTGCTGCCTTCCACCTTCTGGCCGGCGGCCTTCAACATGCGTTCCAGGTGGGCGCTCATGTCATGCTCGCCGGCCACCAGGCAGGCCGGGCTTTCCACCAGGCGGGCGGTGGCGCGCACTTCCTTCACCTTGTCGCCCAGCGCCTTCTGCACTTTCTCCACCACCGGCTTGGAAGCCTCTTCCACCTGCTTTTGCGCTTCCTTGTCGGCTTCGTCTTCCAACTTGCCCAAGTCCAGCGCGCCCTTGGCGACAGACTGCAACTGCTTGCCTTCAAACTCGAACAAGGAGCCCACCACCCACTCGTCGACGCGGTCGGTCAGCAGCAGCACCTCCACGCCCTTCTTCTTGAACACTTCCAAGTGCGGGCTATTCTTGGCGGCGGCCAGCGTATCGGCGGTGATGTAGTAGATCTTGTCCTGGCCTTCCTTCATGCGGCCGATATAGTCGGCCAGCGTGACGCCAGGCTCCTCGCCTTCGGAGGCTGTTGTGGTGAAGCGCAGCAGCTTGGCGATGCGCTCCTTGTTGGCGAAGTCCTCGCCCACGCCTTCCTTCAGCACCTGGCCGAATTCCTTCCAGAACGCGCCGTATTTTTCCGGCTGGTTGGCGGACAGGTCTTCCAAGAGACCCAACACTTTCTTCACGCAGCCGGCGCGGATAGCGTCGATGTCCTTGCTCTCTTGCAGGATTTCGCGCGATACGTTCAGCGGCAGGTCGTTGCTGTCGATCACGCCGCGCACGAAGCGCAGGTAATGCGGCATCAGCTTTTCGGTGTCTTCCATGATGAAGACGCGGCGCACATACAGCTTCACGCCCTGCTTGCGCTCACGGTCGTACATGTCGAACGGCGCGCGCGACGGGATATACAGCAGTTCCGTGTATTCCTGGCGGCCTTCCACGCGGGCATGGCTCCAGGCCAGCGGCTCGGTGAAGTCGTGGGCGACGTGCTTGTAGAATTCCTGATACTGCTCTTCCGTGATGTCGCTCTTGGAACGGGTCCACAGCGCGGAGGCGGAGTTGACCACCTCCAGCTCGTCGCTATTGCTCACCTCGCCGTCTTCGCCGTAACCGGCGCCCTTCTTCATTTCGATCGGGATGGAGATGTGGTCGGAATACTTGCGGACAATGCCCTTCAGGCGCCAGTCGTTCAGCAGCTCGTCTTCGCCTTCTTTCAGGTGCAGCACGATCTCCGTGCCGCGGCCGGCCTTTTCCACCTGCTCCAGCGTGTATTCGCCCTCACCGTGGGATTCCCAACGGGTGGCCACGGCTTCGCCGGCGCGGCGAGTCGTCAGCGCCACCTTGTCGGCGACGATGAAGGCGGAGTAGAAGCCGACGCCGAACTGGCCGATCAGGTTGGCGTCCTTCTTGGCGTCGCCGGACAGCTGCTCGAAGAAGGCCTTGGTGCCGGACTTGGCGATGGTGCCGATATTGGCCACCACTTCGTCGCGGCTCATGCCGATGCCGTTGTCGGCGATGGTGACGGTGCGGGCATCCTTGTCGAAGGTGATGCGAATCTTCAGCACCGGATCGTCCTCGAACAGCTCCGGCTTGGCCATGCCCTCGAAGCGCAGCTTGTCGGCAGCGTCGGATGCATTGGAGATCAGTTCACGCAGGAAGATCTCCTTGTTGGAGTACAAGGAGTGGATCATCAGCTTCAGCAGCTGTTTTACTTCGGTCTGAAAACCCAGGGTTTCTTTCTGTGCACTCATGGTCGTCAATGTGATTGAGGTTGGCGATAGCCGGGAGATGGTGTTCGTTCTCCGCTTTTCAAGCCCCATGATGCAAAAAGCCCTGTCAGGCGACAGGGCTTTCTTGCGTCGGGCGGGCAAGCGTCAGGACTCAGCCTGGCCTTCTTGCGGCTGCGCCGCCTCAACCGCGGCGGGCGCGACAGCTTCAGGCGCCGGCGAGGTTTCCGCAGCCGGCGCATTCTTCGGCTGCATCTGCAGCTCGGCGGCGCGCTTTTCCTCGGCGCTGACTTCGCCTTGCGGCTTGCCGGCCAAGTCGAAGCGTTTGCCGCCGCGCGCCAGGGATTTCAGGTAACGCGGCTTGCGGCAGTGGTTGGCCACCACGCGCGAAATCAGGGCCGGTTCGAACTGGGGCAGCGAGGCAATCAGGCTCTCATGGATACCGAGCGCCAGGGGACGAAACTGGCGGAACACGTCGAACTTGCCGTAGATGTGATCCGCAATCATCTCGGTCTGCTTTTTCTTGGACAGGCTTTGAACAGCAGACTTGAGAGCAGCACCGAGTGCCGTTTCAGTATTTGGCTTCATGAACTTCTATCTAGATCCATTGATGCAAAGACAGCGCATGCTGCCCAATCAAGAGGCGTGATGCAACCGGCCACTTGTCCAGTTTAGACGATGCGCGCCATACGGCGTCATTTTAATGCGTCCCGGTTAAATCCAGTCGGCATCGGCACGAGGCAAACATCGCGTCGCCCTCGTCATTGATGGTGCCCCGGGCCGGGGTCGAACCGGCACAGCCGAAGCCGAGGGATTTTAAGTCCCTTGTGTCTACCAATTTCACCACCGGGGCTGACAAAGCAGGGGATTGTAGCCCAGAGCAAGGTGGACTGACAATGCATATTAAATATCAAGCCCATCATCAGGCCTGGCGACGCTTCAACCACCCGCCAGAACGCGCAATCAAAATGCGTCGCACTGACAAATACGCCCCGATTTTATCAGGGCATGCGTTTGATTTTAAAGCATTGCCATTTAATGAAGTGGTGAACTTTAGCGACAAAGGCCTGGACTGTCAACGACGCGTCAACACCCATTCCAAAGTTAAAGCATGGCCCATGCATAAAATCATTACGATCATTCGCCTGAAATATTTTATAGGCATGACAGTAAGCAATACTTATGGCACAGAAACCTATATATGTTATCAACAATGCGGCAATAAAACGAGGCCGCTCATTTTTGCTCTAATTCTGAGTCGCGTAGGCGCATGTCAAGCGCCAAGCGCGCTTGGCCGGCTTTGATCAACCCAACAAGAGAGCCGGTTTGACGCCGGCACCAAAAGAACATCCATGCTTTGCGCCAGCATGCCAGAAACAGCGCGCAAGGCCGAAACAAAAACCCCGTAAGTCTTTGACTTACGGGGTTTTATCTGGAGGCGGGGGTCGGAATCGAACCGGCGTAGACGGATTTGCAATCCGCTGCATAACCACTTTGCTACCCCGCCGCTTAAGCGGCTGATTGACCGTATGATATCCGATCAATCTGAATTTTGGAGCGGGAAACGAGGCTCGAACTCGCGACCTCAACCTTGGCAAGGTTGCGCTCTACCAACTGAGCTATTCCCGCATGGCAAATCTAATTGTTCAAGTTTGATGCTGGAGCGGGAAACGAGGCTCGAACTCGCGACCTCAACCTTGGCAAGGTTGCGCTCTACCAACTGAGCTATTCCCGCATTGCAGATTTCAAACTTGTTTGGAGCGGGAAACGAGGCTCGAACTCGCGACCTCAACCTTGGCAAGGTTGCGCTCTACCAACTGAGCTATTCCCGCATCACAAATGATTTCAAGCTACTGGAGCGGGAAACGAGGCTCGAACTCGCGACCTCAACCTTGGCAAGGTTGCGCTCTACCAACTGAGCTATTCCCGCATCGCAAATTGTTTCAGGCTACTGGAGCGGGAAACGAGGCTCGAACTCGCGACCTCAACCTTGGCAAGGTTGCGCTCTACCAACTGAGCTATTCCCGCGCTGCGTAACTTGCTACAACGCTTAACTTGATCTCGCTGCCGCTTCGTCAGTGGCGGCGAGAGACTGCGAATTATAGAGATTTGATCCGCGCTGTCAACACCTCAAACATCTATTTTTTTCCCCGCAAACTCCTTGGCCGCCATCTGCAGGTAATAAACCATTGACCACAAAGTCAATATGACAGCAAGGTACATGGAAAAATTTCCCAGCCAGCGCGCATCCAGGCCCGGCAACAAGGCGCCGTCGTATAGCAACAGCGTGATCGCCAGCATTTGCGCGGCGGTTTTCAGCTTGCCGATATAGGCCACCGCCACGCTGCTGCGGCTGCCCATGCCCGCCATCCATTCGCGCAGCGCCGAAATGGTGATCTCGCGGCCGATGATGATCATCGCCATCCAGCCCTCGGTGCGGCCCAATTGCACCAAGAGGATCAAGGCGGCGGCGACAATCAGCTTATCCGCCACCGGATCGAGGAAGGCGCCGAAGGCAGACGTCTGGCCCAGTTTGCGCGCCAGATAGCCGTCCAGCCAGTCGGTGGCGGCGGCCAATGCGAAAATGCCGGCCCCTACGGCGTTGCGGCTATGCAGCAGCAAGATGGAGTCCGGCAGAAAGAACACCGCCACGCAGATCGGAATCAGGGCCACCCGGATCCAGGTCAGTAAAATCGGCAAATTGAAGGGCATTGGTCTTGGTCTTGTCGCTTTCAGGCTCGTCTACAACGCCGCCGCCGCCCCGAGCCTGGATCAGGGGCGGCGACCGCTTGCCATCACATCATCTAATGCAGCGCATTGTAAATCTTTTCCGCCAGCGTCCGGCTGATGCCATCCACCTGCGCCAGATCGTCCACGCTGGCCGCCGCCACGCCGCGCAGACCGCCAAAGCGCGTCAGCAGCTGCTGGCGGCGCTTGGCGCCGATGCCCGGAATGTCCTCCAGCGTCGACGAGGTC
Organism: Chromobacterium paludis; assembly: GCF_008275125.1. NCBI lineage: Bacteria > Pseudomonadati > Pseudomonadota > Betaproteobacteria > Neisseriales > Chromobacteriaceae > Chromobacterium > Chromobacterium paludis. The sequence continues at coordinate 416,047 of NZ_CP043473.1, read as the reverse complement.
CGCGCCTTGGCCCGCCGCGCGCGGTGGCCGGTGATGGCGAAGCGATGCGCCTCGTCGCGCACGGTCTGGATCAAATGCAGCGCGGGATGATCCTGGCGCAATTGTAGCGTCTTTTCCAGATAGGGCAGGATCAGCGTTTCCAGGCCGGGTTTGCGCTCCTCGCCCTTGGCGATGCCGACGATGGGCAGATTCAGCCCCAGCTCGCCCAGCACTTCCAGCGCCACCCCCACCTGGCCCTTGCCTCCATCAATGAAGAGGGCGTCCGGCAATCGCCCTTCACCTTGCGCCAGTTTGCCATAGCGGCGTGACAGGGCCTCGCGCATGGCCGCGTAATCGTCGCCCGGCGCGGCGGTGGTGATGTTGAAGCGCCGGTATTCGGTGGGTTGCATCGCGCCCTTGTCGTACACCACGCAGGACGCCACCGTGGCCTCGCCCATGGTGTGGCTGATGTCGAAACATTCGAAGCGCGCGGCGTCTTCCAACTCCAGCGCCTCGTTTAATTGCGCCAGGCGCTGCGCCTGCGTGGCCTTGCTGCCCAGCTTCTGCATGATGGCCAGCTCGGCGTTTTTCTGCGCCATTTCCAGCCACACCCGCCGCTCGCCTATCGGATTGCTTACGATGTAAACCTTGCGGCCGGCGCGCTCGTGCAGAAACTGCTGCAAGGCCTCGTCCAGTTCGCCGCTCGCCACCAGCGCCGCCGGCACCGCAGCCTGCTGGTAATGCTGGGCGACAAAGGCCTGCAGGATTTCGTCCGGCGTGTCGGCTTCGCCGCCCACCGGGAAATGGCTCTTGTCGCCCAGGTGGCGACCGCCTCGTATCATCACCAAATTGACGCAGGGCAGCCCATCGCGCATGGCCGCAGCCACCACGTCGCAGTCCTGCTGGCTCTGGTTGCTGGCGACGAACTGCTTTTCCTGCACCCGCGCCAGCGCCTGAATCTGGTCGCGCAGCTCGGCCGCCTGTTCGAATTCCATGGCCTCGGCCGCCGCCGCCATGCGTTGGGTCAGCGCGTCTATCAGCTCGCTCTGCCGGCCATTCAGAAAAGCCACCGCGCTGGCCACGTCGGCCGCGTACTCGTCCTTGCTGATATGTTCCACGCAGGGGCCGGAGCAGCGTTTGATCTGGTAAAGAAGACAGGGGCGGGAGCGGTTGGCGAACACGGCGTCCTCGCAGGTGCGCAGGCGGAACACTTTCTGCAGGATCTGCATGCTCTCGCGCACGGCGTAACCGTTGGGATACGGTCCGAAATACTGGTTGGGTTTCTTGGGCTCGCCGCGAAAATAAGCCATCTGCGGAAAATCGTGGTCGCTGAACATCAGATAGGGATAGGACTTGTCGTCGCGGAACAAGATGTTGTAGCGCGGCGCCAGCGCCTTGATCAGATTGTTTTCCAGAATCAGCGCTTCGGCCTCGGAGCGTGTGACCGTGGTCTCGATATTGGCGATCTGTTTCACCATCAGCCGGATGCGCGGGCTGAGGTCGTTTTTCTGGAAATAGGAGCTGACGCGGCGCTTCAGGTCTATCGCCTTGCCCACGTACAGCACCTTGCCGTCCTGATCCAGCATGCGGTAAACGCCGGGCAAGGACGGCAGATTCTGCAGCACGTTCTGATAATCGAATTCGCTTGCGGCCACTTATTTATTGCACCAGGTCTGCACGTCTTTCTGGGCCTGGCGGATCATCTCGTTGCGCTGGGCATCGGTGGCCAACGCGGTGGAACCCTGCAGGCGGATGCGCCCATTCAGCTGCAGCGAAGACAGACGCTCCTTCGCCGTCTTGCAGTTTTGCGCCTTGATCTTGGCGTTGGCCTCGGCCATGGCCGCGCTGTCGGACGCGGCCGTTTTGGCTTCCTGCCTTTTCTCCGCCTTCTTTTCCTGCGGAGGCGCAGAGGCCGGCAGCGGCGCCGGCGTTGCCTTCACATTTAGCCGGCGCGCGTTGACATTGGGCGGCGGCTGATCGGAATACACTTTTTTTCCGCTGGCGTCGGTCCAGGTATAGACCTCGGCCGAGGCGACGGCCGGCAGCAGCAAAACCAGCAAAAACGTCCATACTACAGATGACTTCATCGTCCTATCTCCGCAACCCTTTGGCTGTATGTTCCGGATTGTAAGGCCTGCCCCCCGGCCGCGCAAAACCAGGCTGCCGCTTGCTTTTGCAGAACGTCCGCCTATCCGGTACAATGCGGCTTTGCCGCCTAAGGAAACGCGATGCGCATCATCGAGAAAGCCTACACCTTCGACGACGTCCTCCTCGTCCCGGCCCATTCTGAAGTTCTGCCCCGCGATGTGGAACTCTCCACCAAGCTCACCCGCAACATCACGCTGAAGCTGCCGCTGGTATCCGCCGCCATGGACACCGTGACCGAAGCCCGCCTCGCCATCGCCATGGCGCAGGAAGGCGGCATCGGCATCGTGCACAAGAACATGAACGCCGAAAAGCAGGCTGCCGAAGTCTCCAAGGTGAAGCGCCATGAAAGCGGCGTGGTGAAAGACCCGATCACCATCGCGCCGGACATGCTGGTGCGCGACCTGGTGCTGCTGACCCGCCAATACAAGATTTCCGGCCTGCCGGTCATCGAAGCCGGCAAGGTGGTGGGCATTGTCACCAACCGCGACCTGCGCTTCGAAACCCGCCTGGACCAGACCGTCGGCTCCATCATGACCCCGCGCGAGCGCCTGATCACCGTCAAGGAAGGCGCCAGCATCGACGAAGCCCGCGAGCTGATGCACACCCACCGCCTGGAGCGCGTGCTGGTGATCAACGACGCCTGGGAGCTGAAGGGCCTGATCACGGTCAAGGACATCATCAAGACCAGCGAACACCCGAACGCCAACAAGGACAGCCAAGGCCGCCTGCGCGTGGGCGCGGCGGTGGGCACCGGCGCCGACACCGAGGCGCGCGTGGCCGCGCTGGTGGCCGCCGGCGTGGACGTGATCGTGGTCGACACCGCCCACGGCCACAGCCAGGGCGTGCTGGACCGCGTGCGCTGGGTCAAGGAAACCTACCCGCAGGTCGACGTGATCGGCGGCAACATCGCCACCGCCCAAGCGGCGCTGGATCTGGTCAAGGCCGGCGCCGACGGCGTCAAGGTCGGCATCGGCCCCGGCTCCATCTGCACCACCCGCATCGTAGCCGGCGTGGGCGTGCCGCAACTGACTGCAATCCATAATGTGTCCGAGGCGCTGAAGGGCACCGGCGTGCCGATGATCGCCGACGGCGGCATCCGCTTCTCCGGCGACATCGCCAAGGCGCTGGCCGCCGGCGGCAACGCGGTCATGCTGGGCGGCATGTTCGCCGGCACCGAGGAAGCCCCGGGCGAAGTGGAGCTGTATCAAGGCCGCTCCTACAAGTCCTACCGCGGCATGGGTTCGCTGGGCGCCATGAGCCAGGGTTCTGCCGACCGCTATTTCCAGGACAGCTCCAACGCCGCCGACAAGTTCGTGCCGGAAGGCATCGAAGGCCGCGTGCCGTACAAGGGCCCGATCGGCCAGGTGATCCACCAGCTGGTGGGCGGCCTGCGCTCGTCCATGGGCTACCTGGGCTGCCCCACCATCGCCGACCTGCACGAAAAGGCGCAGTTCGTCGAAATCACTTCGGCCGGCATCCGCGAGTCCCACGTCCACGACGTGCAGATCACCAAGGAAGCGCCGAACTACCACGTGGACCGCTAAGCCGGTTCACGCTGGAAAACAAAAGCCCGCGTCAGACGACGCGGGCTTTTTTGCGCCCAGCGCTCACGCCAGGGACAGCATCAGCCGGGTGCGCAAGGCGGTGGGCGGATTGTCGTACGGCGAATTCAAATACTCTTCCACGCACGGCACTTCGCCGGGCACGCGCCCGCTGCCGGGCAGCCAGTGCCGGTACAGCCAGGACCAAGTCGTGGACAACTCCGCGTACGGCCCCTGGTGCGTCACGCAGGCGTATTCTGCGGCGGGGATCTCGCCCCACTCGAACCCATCCGGCAGCGGCCGCCCTTCCCACCCACTCGGCACCATCACGCAGGCGATGGAGCGCAGCTTGGCCTCCTCCGTCTGTTCCGGATCATCCAGGTATATTCCAAACACGCGCCCAGGCTCGTCGCCGACCGCGCAGCCCGGGCTGATGGCCTGCAAAGCGCCGAAGGCCTGGCCGATCTCCATATAACTGCCCACATGGCGGCGCATCAGCACCGTCAGCCCCTTGTCCTGTTTGATCAATGTCACTTCATGCATCACGGCCTCCCAGTTTTGCCTAGCAATGAACGCCCTGCGCTGCCGGTAACGGCCCGGACTCTCGCCATAAGCCCTGGCGAAGGCGCGGACGAAAGCCGCGGCGCCGCCGTAGCCGGCGCGTGCCGCCACCCTAGACAAAGGCAGCGAGCCGCCGGCCAACTGCCCAGCCGCGCGGTGCAGCAACAACCGCTGCCGGGTTTCGCCCACCGTCTCGGCCATCAAGCCGCGATACACGCGATGGAAGTGATAAGGCGACAGGCAGGCCTCCTCCGCCAGCCTTTCCAACGATGCCGGGCCGTCCAGATGACGCCACAGGTAGTCCAGCGCCCGCAGCATCCGCCACAGGTACGGCGAATCCGGGCCGCCGTTGCGATAAAGCGTTCTCATGAAGTGAGCCTATACCGCGTCGATTGATCCATTTAGCTGAATTGGCTGTTGCAGCAAGAGCCACTGCATGCGCTGGCACAGCTCCACCACGTAGTCCCACACCACGCGGTAGCGCAGGGTGCGGCGGATATTGCTGCGCCCGCTGATCCAGTAGGAACGGATGATGCGCAAGTCTGGCAGGATGTGCTGCAAGCGCGGATCGTCATAGGTCATGTAATACGGCAGCACCGCGATGCCGCCATCGGTCAGCGCCGCCTCCTTTTGCGCCACCACGCTGGTGCTGCGCAAGGGAATGCGCGGATGGCGGCACAGGCCGTGGTGGAACATCAGCTCGCGCGAGAACAGCAAGTCGTCGACATAGCCCAGGATGGCGTGGCCGTTCAAGTCCTCGCGCTCATGGATGGCCGGCTGGGCAGCCAGATAGGAAGGCGTGGCGTACAGGCCCAGACAGTAGTCGGTGAGCTTGCGCGTCACCACCAGATTAGCCTGCGGCCGCTCCAGGGAAATGGCGATGTCCACCTCGCGGCTGGTCAGGCTGACGAAGCGCGGCACCGCCACCAGATCGATCTCTAAATCCGGATAGCGCGCCATCAAGGCTGGCATGTGCCGCGCCAGAAACAAGGCGCCCAAGCCCTCGGGCGCGCCCAGCCTCACCACGCCGCTGACCTCGGCCGGCCCCTTCCGGGCGCCGTCCAGCATCTGCGAGGCGGTGTTCTCCAAAGACTCGGCCAAAGGCAAGAGCTGGCGTCCCGCCGCCGTCAACGTGTAGCCGTCCGCCTGCTGCAGAAACAAGGGCTGGCCCAGCACCCGCTCCAGCGCGGCGATATGGCGCGCCACCGTGGCATGCGTGGTGCCCAGTTGCTTGGCGGCCCCCAGCAATTTGCCGCAGCGCTGCAAGGCCAGGAAAAAGCGGACATCGTTCCAGTCGAACATGGTCTTCCCGCAACAAGATTGTGCGCCCGCACACGAAAAAGCGGCCCGGCGGGCAGAATGTTGTTCAAAAATTAACATACGTTGTTTCCCGCTGGCTATTCCCACTCGTCCGCGCTTCGGTTTAGATGGCTGGCAAGACAACGACATGAGCTGCGCCATGTTCAGCGGTGAATTCGACTACATCATTGTCGGCGCCGGCAGCGCCGGCTGCCTGCTGGCCAACCGCCTATCCGCCGACCCCGCCAAGCGCGTGCTGCTGCTGGAGGCCGGCGGCAAGGACAACTATCCGTGGATACACATCCCGGTCGGCTACCTGTACTGCATCGGCAACCCGCGCACCGACTGGTGCTATCAAACGGTGGCGGAAAGCGGCCTGAACGGCCGCGCGCTGGGCTACCCGCGCGGCAAGGTGCTGGGCGGCTCCTCCGCCATCAACGGCATGATCTATATGCGTGGCCAGGCCGCCGACTACGACCACTGGGCCGAGCTGGGCAACCGCGGCTGGAGCTGGCGCGAGGTGTTGCCGTACTTCCTGGACATGGAAGATCACTTTGATGCCGGCCGCCCCCTGCATGGCCACGGCGGCGAATGGCGCGTGGACAAGCAGCGCCTGTCCTGGGAAATTCTGGATGCCTTCCGCGCCGCCGCGGCGCAACAAGGCATCGCACCGGTCGACGACTTCAACACCGGCGACAACGCCGGCTGCGGCTACTTCGAGGTCAATCAGAAGAACGGCCTGCGCTGGAGCAGCGCCAGCGCCTTTCTGCGGCCGGTGCGCCAGCGCGCCAACCTAACCATCGCCACCGGCGCGGAGGCTGAGCGGCTGATTCTGGAAAACGGCCGCGCCGCCGCTATCGCATTTATGCAACATGGCCAGCGGCAGCGCGCGCGTTGCCGCGGCGAAATCATCCTGGCCGCCGGCGCGATAGGCTCGCCGCTTTTGCTGCAGCGCAGCGGCATCGGTCCCGCGCCCTTGCTCCAGCGCCACGGCATCGCGCCGCAGCGCATCCTGCCCGGCGTCGGCGCCAATCTGCAAGACCATCTGCAACTGCGCACCGTGTTCAAAGTCTGCGGCGCGGCCACCTTGAACCAGCGCGCGGCCACCTGGAGCGGCAAGCTGGCCATGGCCTGGGAATATTTATGGAAACGCAGCGGCCCGCTGTCCATGGCGCCCAGCCAGCTCGGCGCCTTCGCCCGCAGCGGGTCGGACGTCAAGCGGCCGGACCTGGAATATCATGTGCAGCCGCTGTCGCTGGAGCGTTTTGGCCAACCCTTGCACCGTTTCCCGGCATTCACCGCCTCGGTCTGCCAGCTGCGGCCGCTCAGCCGCGGCCATGTCTCCATAAGCGGCCCCGACCTCGCCGCGCCGCCGCTGATCCAGCCCAATTACCTGAGCCATCCCGAAGACCAGCGCGTGGCCGCCGCCGCCATCCGGCTGACCCGGCGCATCGCCGCCTCGCCCGCGCTGGCGCGCTACCTGCCGGAGGAGTATCGCCCCGGCCTGGCCTACCAGGACGAGGAGGCGCTGATCCATGCCGCCGGCGATATCGGCACCACCATTTTTCACCCGGTGGGCACCTGCAAAATGGGCCACGATCCGCTGGCCGTGGTGGACGAACGGCTGCGCGTGCACGGCATCGCCGGGCTGCGCGTGGCGGACGCCTCCATCATGCCCGTCATCACCTCGGGCAACACCAACAGCCCCACCCTCATGATCGCCGCCAAGGCGGCGCAGATGATTACGCAGGACAACCAGCAAGCGGCGCCGATCCGGACGCCCGCCCCACCCGCAAAGGAGACTTCGACATGAGCAACAGCATGGCAACGACGGCAGGCGCCGTCGGCATCAGCCGCGCCGAACGCAAGGTGATTCTGGCCTCGTCGCTCGGCACGGTGTTCGAGTGGTACGACTTCTTCCTGTACGGCGCGCTGGCCGCCATCATAGGCAAGCAGTTCTTCGCCGGGGTCAACGACACTACGGCCTTCATCCTGGCGCTGATGACCTTCGCCGCCGGCTTCCTGGTGCGGCCCTTCGGCGCGCTGGTATTCGGCCGGCTGGGCGACATGATAGGCCGCAAATACACCTTCCTCGCCACCATCGTCATCATGGGCCTGTCCACTTTCCTGGTGGGCGTGCTGCCCGGCTACTCTACGCTGGGGCTCGCCGCGCCGCTGATCCTGGTGGGCCTGCGCATGCTGCAGGGGCTGGCGATAGGCGGGGAGTATGGCGGCGCGGCCATCTACGTGGCCGAGCACGCGCCGGACCACAAGCGCGGCGGCTACACCAGCTGGATCCAGACCACCGCCGGCGCCGGCCTGCTGCTGTCGCTGCTGGTGATCCTGGCTTGCCGCAAACTCACCGGCGAAGCCTTCACCGAGTGGGGCTGGCGCCTGCCTTTCCTGATTTCCATCGTATTGCTGGCCATTTCCACCTGGATCCGGCTGTCCATGCAGGAGTCGCCGGCCTTCCTGAAAATGAAGGAAGAAGGCAAACACTCCAAGGCCCCCATCACCGAGGCCTTCGGCAACTGGGCCAACCTCAAGCTGGTCCTGATCTCGCTGTTCGGCTTCAACGGCGGCCAGGCGGTCACCTTCTACTGCGCGCAGTTCTACTCGCTGTTCTTCCTGACGCAAATCCTCAAAGTAGACCCGCAGACCGCCAATCTGATGCTGATCGCCTCCCTGGTGATCACCACGCCGCTGTTCCTGTATTTCGGCCACCTGTCAGATCGCATCGGCCGCAAGCCGGTGCTGCTGGCCGGTCTGGTGCTGGGCCTGGCACTGACCTTCCCGGCCTTCCGCTGGCTGACCGACTTCGCCAATCCCGAGGTGGCCGCCGCCCAGACGCGCGCCCCAGTGGTGGTGGTCGCCGATCCCGCCAGCTGCCACTTCCAGTTCGATCCCATAGGCAAGGCCAAGCTGAACACGCCTTGCGACCAGGCCAAGGCGCTGCTGGCCAAGAACGGCGTGCCGTACAAGCAGCAAGCCGCGCCGGCCGGCGTGACGGAAATTCACATCGGCGGCGTGGTGCAGCAAGGTTTCGACAAGCAAGCGCTGCAGGACGGTTTGAAGGCCGCCGGCTATCCGGAAAAGGCTGATCCAGACAAGATCAATCATCTGATGGTGATCCTGGTGCTGGTGCTGCTGTCCATCATCTCCGCGCTGACTTACGGCCCGTTGGCCGCGATGATGGTGGAGCTGTTTCCCACCCGCATCCGTTACACCTCGATGTCCCTGCCCTACCACCTGGGCAATGGCTGGATAGGCGGCCTGATGCCGACTGTGGCGTTTTCCCTGGTGGTCTACACCGGCGACATCCTGTACGGCCTGTGGTACCCCATCGTGGTGTACGGCATGAGCCTGATCGTCAGCCTGCTGTTCCTGAAGGAAACCTTCCGCAACGACATTCACCAGCACTAGACGGCCTGGACTAGCCGATAAGCACACAGCCGCCCGTTACCGGGCGGCTGTGTGCTTGTCGGACAAGGCGCGAGCTATTGATAAACCATGGTGAAAGTCACCGAGGTATTGGCCTTGCCCCCGGTCACCTTGCTGCCGGTCTGATAATAGGTGGCCTGCAAAGGAATGGTGTAGGAGCCGCCGCGCCATGGCTGATAGCTATTCAACGAGTATGGCGTGCCCAGCTGCAGAGGATAGCCATTGCCATCCTTCAGCTGGATGGCGACGCCGCCGGCGCTGGAGGAGGCATCCAGCGCCACCACGCCGGCGCTGTAATTGAGCACCTGGGTGGTGGCGTCCACTTGATACTGGATGGCGTTCATGCCGCTAGGGCAATTATTGACCGCGATATTGAACCCCACCGCTGCGGGCTTCATCGGCTGATTGATGCCGATAAAATCCTGCAGGGTGCGTTGACCCAGGTTAACCGACACATTGGGCGTGGAGCAGGCCTGGGTCGTGATGGTGACGCCACCGGTGGGCAGCGCGTTATACACATTGAGATCGGTATCGGCCACCATGCGGACACCGGGCAAATTCGACGCGCTGACATAACCCGACGAAACCGGTCCGGTGACGATCAACTGGTAGGTCAGCTGCGGGCTGCCCAGATAGTAAGTCGTACGGCCATTGAGGTAGCCGTTATAGGGCAACACATCCGAGTCCAAATGCAAGATGCGCACGCCAATACCCGGCACGCCGGTCTGATAAATGCCATTGCCGACAGGGGCCAGCGGCGCAGGACTGAATGTCCACGAGACCGGCGCCGAGTTATAACCGCAATTCAACACGCTGTTGCTGGATGGATTCCACTCGAAGGTGGCGATGATGCTGCCCACCGCCATATCGCGCGGTACCGCGTAGCTACCACTCAGGGCAATGGTCGGCGTCATCGGATAGCGGCCATTGATCAATTGGCAGTTCCAGCCCGCCCAGGCAGGCAGCATGGCCAGCGCCAGCAGCAAGCCCAAGCAGCAGCGACGCCAATTCTTCACTCTTGCATGCATCTGAATCTCTTTCCTGGTCTGTCAACGGCTCACCGGCCGCTGGAAGCATCCGCCTGCGGCGTCGACGCGATGTCGCACGGGGCCTCGACACGGGCGAAACCGCTGCGTTGAGTCTTGGCCGACACGGGCGGCAACTGATAATGGAAACCGCAACTGCGCCCCTCGCCCTCGCCCCACTTCGCCCTCAGCGCCTGGCCTTGCTCGCCGCGCAAGAAAACCCAGCCGCCCTGCCCCACCAGGGCAACGGCATGGCCCTGCGCATCCAGCACGGCAGAGCCTACCGGAATCGACTGGCCGTCAGGCAGCTTCAGCCGCACCAGCATGGCCTGTCCCAGCACGGTGGGAAATTTCAACATGACAATGGAGCCTGCGCGCGGCACCACATCGGAAGAAGTGAGCTGCAATTCGACATTGTCGCCCAAGCCCTTGGGATCCAGCGAAACCTCGTTGGCGCGATACGGCATCAGGCTGGGCACCACGGCGTAGCCGCTGCCGTCCACCGTCACGCCGCTGGCGTTGCCGACAACCGCGCCCTCCGCGCCCTTGGCCTCGATCACGGCGAAGGAGTCGCCCAGCGTCTGCGCCGGCGTGACGCCTCCCGGGTGGAACACCAGGGCGCCGGACATGCCCAGCGACTGTTGGCTGCTGCCATTGCCGCCGCTGGCCGCGGCATTGAAGGTGGCCGCCGAATTGGCGTACTGCACCGATGCGCCGCCGCTGCTGGCGGAAGCGCCGCCATTATGCTGATTGCTGCCAAAAACGTTGTAGCTGAAGTTATGCTGCTCGCCCGCCGTGCCGCTGAGAGAAAGCTGGCCGCTGCGATTCTGCGCGCTGTCCGACGCGTAGCTGGCGGACAGTTGTGGCGCGGAGGCGCTCTTGCCCAGCGGCAAGCTTAGGCTCAGCAGGTACTGTGTGCTTGCCAGTCCCAGCGAGTTGAGCGTGCGGCCGGCGGAAAAGGACACGCTGCCCCAGGACAGGCGCTTGGCGTAACCGGCCTGGTAGATCACGTCGCTGCTGGCTCGATTCCAGTAGTTTTGCGCGGAACCGGTCAAGAACAGCCGGCCCAGATTTCCCGGCAGCGGCTGGTCCACGTTCAACTGGAAACGGCTGCGCTGGCGGTTGACGACGGCGCCGTTATCCAGATTGGCAAAATCGGACAGCTCCAGATAGCCGTCCGTGGAGTAGCGGTAGGCCGCCACCGTGAAGTTGGTCAGCGTGGACGGCAGCAACTTGCTGTACGTCACGCTGTAACTCTGGCCGCTCATCTTGCTGGCGTGAAGACCGGCCGGGAGACCGCTGGCATTCGATTGCGCCGCATCGACGGAAAACGCGCCGATGCGGGTATTGAAAGCCATGCCCAGCATCAGCTGCTGGTAGCGCTCGCTGACGATGGCGCCGCCATAGCCGGTCAAGCTGTTGTTCAATCCTCGCTGATACGTGCCCTGCAGGAAATCGGGCACGCGGTTCAGGTTGTCATTGCGCAAACGGCCTGCCAGCAGGCTATAGCGGCGGGCGTCTGGGCGAAGCAGCTGCGGCACCGAGGCATACGGCACCACAAACTGCTTGATCCGACCGTTGGACTCGGTCACGGTAACGTTCAGGTCGCCGGCATAACCGGTATTGTACAGGTCGTCTATCTTGAATTCGCCGGGCGGCACCGTGGTCTCGTAGATCAGCGTGCCGTTCTGGCGCACGCTGACGCGGGCCTGGGTATCCGCCACGCCGCGCACCACCGGCGCATAGCCCTGCAGCGACTCCGGCTGCATGCGGTCGTCGGACTGGATCTGCACCCCGCGGAAGGACACGCTGTTGAATAGATCGGACGGCGTCAGGCTATCGCCTATCGTCAATTGGGCGCGCCAATCCGTCAGATCATGCTGCGCATAGGCGGAGCTGCCCTGGTAGCTGCGCAGGCTGCCCTGGCCGCCGCCCAATTCTTGCTGACTCAACGCCCCGCTGTAGCGCAGCCGCCACCCTTGCACGTTGAGCCCTGCATTGGCGCTGACAAAGTACTGACTGCGGCTTTGTCCGGCGTTGGCATATCGATAGGTGTTGGCGTTGTAACTAAGAAAGCCCGCCAACGGCGCGCCGGCATCCCAGTATTGCGGATCGACATAACCGCGCGCCTGGCCGCGCAGATACCGCTGGGGGATGCTGACCTCAAGCTTCAGCTCGGACAGGTCAAAGTTCTGCCGGCCTCCCGGCACCACTGCCGGCAGCGGTGCGCATGCGCCATCCGTCACAGGCTGTGCCGCGCCCGAGGACGGCAGCTTGGAAAAATCGACGCCCAGCGCCTCCATCATGACGCGCGTCAGGCAAGGCACAACGTCCGCGCCCTGCTGGCTCAAGGTCACATCGCGTCGGCCCAGCCAGGATTGATTGACATAGACATCGGCGCGATAGGTGCCGGGCACGGGCTGGTTGCCCTTGTCGAAGCGGGACAAATCCAGCGCTTTGCCGTCCGTTGTCTTGCCAAAGAACGCCGGGTTGAACTGAGTTTCACCGCTGGACGGCGCGCTCGGCGCCGCGGCGGCATCGGCCGCCCATGCCTGTCCGCTGAAAACCGCCAGCAGCAAGACTGATAACGGTTTCATGGCCTTGCATCCCGCACGGTTTCGTCTCGGATCAACCAGGTTAGTCATGATAATTTAAATTAAAAGTTTAAATTAAGCGTGAGAGGGGGCCTCCCGTGCCCACGGGCTCTCTAGCGCAATGGTTTACAACTTCAGCTCGACTTGATGACCGACAGGCGCGCCATAGTCGTTGATGGTTTCAAACTTGACCACCACCGCGCCGTCAGGCTGGCTGGCCAGGCCCTTCAGCTCGAAGTCGGCGCTGGCTTGCGGGTTGATCATGCCGCCATCGCTCTTGTACTCGCGGCCATGCCACAACAGCGCAGTTTGATTAAATGAAACATGGTAGCCGCTGCCATTGTGTCCCCGCAGCGCATAGCCTTTGCCGGAGGCATTCTTGACCAGCTGCCATTCGATCTTGCCCGCCGCCTCGTCCGGCGTGCCGGGCAAGCCTACCGGGCGATAGAAAATCTTCAGTCGCGAACGAAATGCGATCTGCAAGTAATTGTGCGCTTCGTCCGTCTTCTGCGGCAGCGGCGGCACGTCCAGCACATTCAGCCAAAACAGGGACTCGCGATCCTGCGGCAGGGCGTCCTGGGTAAAAGTCATGCGCAAGGTCTGCGACTTGCCGGCATCGACTCGGAAAATTGGCGGCATGATGACAAAAGGCGCATCGGCGGTATCGGGGGTGGACTTCGGATTACCGCGATCCGTCCAGGCCTGAACCAGCGCCGGTTCCGGCCCCGGGTTGCTCAGCTTGATGGTGACCTCGCGCGCGTCGCTGCTATACACCACCCGCGTGCCGGTGATCACCACATTGGCTTGCGCGGGCTGAAACGCCACGCAGCTCAGCATGGCCAAGCCGGCCAAGCACCGTTTCATCATTCTCATTTCTTATCCGTCTCACATCCGTCCTGGGCGCCAAGCGCCTGACGGGCCAACATAATCGGCATAAGCGGCCGGCATCGCGCCGGCCGGCCTGCCCCGAGCAGCGGCTTGACGCCGCCGTCCGGAATTATCCTCGAAATCAGTTGTACTGCATCGAGAACATCACGCTGGTGTTAACCGCGCCGGCGCTGGCGGCGCCAGTCGCCACGTATTGGGCGTAGTAATTCAGCGTGGCCGCATTATTGGTGATGGAAACCGATTGCGAAGCGCTGTTGTTGGTGATGTTGATCGGCTGGAAGCTGCTATTCAGCAAGCCCACTTGCACGTTGGCAGCACCGCCATTGGCCTGGTTCACCAGATTGCCCGTGCTTTGATCCACGGTGGAGCCAAGCTCGAACAGGGTCTTGGCAGTGGTGCCGGTACACTGGCTCAGATTCAGCACGAAAGGCGTGGTGCCTGCGGTAGCACCCTTAACGGCCAGCGCGCTCTTGGAAACGGTGGGCAGGGTGACGTTCACGGTCGCCAGGGTACCGTTGGCCGTGCCATTCACTTGGCAGGTATTGCCGTTGATCTGTCCCGTGATCTGAACCACGCCATCAGCCGCGTAGACCGCGCCAGACATGCCCAAACCGACACACATCGCCAGAACCAGCTTCTTCATTTCATTCGCTCCATTTAACAAAAATGCGGACATGCCATCCGCCGGGATAGGATGCCGCCCTCGGGCGGCGTTCTCTCATGCCGCGGCACCCAAACCCCAGGAAAGCCGCGCGTCATTTCAATCTTTACGAATCTAGCCCAAACGGGATAGCTCTATTATTAACCATTCAATTTAAGCTTGATTCATAAAAATTGTACTATCCAGGAAACATTTTCAGCAATGATCAATCCGCGCCAAAAAGCTGCTCACATAACGATGGGTTGAGAAAAAATGCACACAAGCCATTGAAATAAATGAAGAAACTTACAATTTAATCTCTAAAAACGAAAACTTGAAAATAGTTGTTTATTTACATCACTTGATTGTTTTTCTTACAAATAAAATCGATAGCTTACATCCAGTCTTATGAAAGTGACCAATCTCAAATCAAAATTATCCAAATTGAATTTTACGCAAAGAAGGGACACTCTATTCTCATGAGTCGCTTGTGTGATCAGCACAAACAAAAACGCCGCCGGTCAGCCCTGACCGGCGGCGTTTCTACTGAATAAGGGAAGCGAGCGTTACCTCGCTAGTTTGAAAGCCTGCTTGGTGCCGCATTCACACCATGCGGCATGCATGCCTAGCGGTACTCCAAAGTCATGATGGATTGCTGCTGGCCGACGGCCTGCATCGACACCGCCGCGACATAGCGATTCAGAGACTTCGCAGGAACCGCCGCGCTGACCGTGCGCTTCACCGTAGCCGTATCCTCACAGCTGAGTTGCAGAGCAACCGAACCCGACACGCCTTCCGCCTGGGAGGAGCAAGTCGGCGCCAGAATGCTGCCCGAGAAATACACCACGCCATCCGCCGCCAGCGCCGAACCCGCCACGCCCAGACACAGAATCATGCCAAGGGCCGCTTGCGAAAACACGCTCTTCAGGAATGCACGTTTCATGTTTTTCTCCCTGCGCCGACGGAGGCACCATCCACGCTTTAAATTTCACTTTAAAATCTTGTTAGGGGCTAAATTCACCTCATTTGCAATACAACAATATAAATTACGGCCGGTTTTTTCAAGTTATTTTTTATTAACGCGCCATCCCCTCCACCAAAACACCACACTTACTGAGTAAAAAATAGTCAAATTTGATATAAAAATTATTCTTCTTGTTTTATTTTAAATATTTTGTTTAATAAGCACCAACATGCCATCCGCCCCTGTCCCAACCTAGCCGTGACCGGTACACTGAAACGCTTACCACCTCCTCCCGATGCTCCGCCATGCCACCGCGTCTCCCACATCGCAGCGACTTCCGCACCGTCAACCGGCGCAGACTCCATTTACGCCACTGGGGAAGCGAAGGCGCCCCCCTGTTAGTGCTGCTTCACGGCTGGATGGATAGTTCGGCCACCTTTCAATTCATGGTAGAAGCCCTGGCCCAAGAATGGCATGTCGTTGCACCCGACTGGCGCGGCTTTGGCGACAGCCAGTGGAATGAGGGCAGCTATTACTTCCCCGACTACCTCGCCGATCTGGACGACTTGCTGACGCAGCTGTCGCCGGCGCAGCCCGTGCGGCTGCTTGGCCACAGCATGGGGGCGATGATCGCCGGCATTTACGCCGGCGTGCGGCCCGAACGGATTGCCCGGCTGGCGCTGGTGGAGGGATTTGGCTTGAACGCCACGCGCCCGGCCGAGGCGCCGGGACGATATGGCCGCTGGTTGCGCGAGAGCCGCGCCGAGATGGCATTCGAACCCATGCCCAGCCTGGACCAGGTAGCGGACAAGCTCCGCGCACGCAATCCCCTGCTGAGCGAGGAACGCGCGCGATGGCTGGCGCTAGCGCTGACCCGCCCCACGGAACAGGGGCTGGTTTACCGGGCGGATCCGCGCCACAAAATGGTGAATCCAGTGTTGTACCGGCTGGAAGAAGCCATGGCCTGCTGGCAGCGCATCCGCTCGCCGGTATTGTGGGTCATCGGCGAGCATCCCTTCGACCATCCGGCCGTGAGCGGCGTGATGGCCTCGCTGGATGAGCGCCGCGCCTGCTTTGCGCAATTGAGCGAGGTTCACATCGCAGGCGCCGGCCACATGATTCAATGGGAAAAACCGGAGGCCCTGGCCCTGGCGTTGGAAGAATTCATGTTGAAATAAGATTTTTATCAATGAGTTGGCTTCCTTCCCGCCGGGGAGGCGAGCGGCTGCTACACTGCGACAATACCGTTCAACTTCCGACCAAGCGACCATGGCAACCGAACTGAACGACGCGCAGCGCCAGCAGTTGCTGCAAAACCTGGTGATCCCGCCCCGACCGGAAATTCTCGATCGCCTGCAGGCCTTGCGCCAAGACAGCGCGTCCCCGCTGCAAGAGCTCAGCGAGCTGATCTCCAGCGACCCGGCGCTCAGCATCGCCATGCTCAAGGCCGCCAATTCGCCAGTATTGGGCCAGGGCCGCAAAATCCAATCCATCGGCCAGGCCGTCAATCTGCTTGGCGTGATCAATGTGATCAATCTGGCCAGCGGCCTGGTGCTGCGCAGCAGGCTGACGCAGGAAACGCCTCCGGTGCTGGAAGTGTTCTGGGACAAGGCGATGCAGCTGACCACGGTTTCCGGCCTGCTCAGCGAGCGGCTGGCCCAGGTGCCGGACCAGTGCCAGAGCTTCGCGCTGTTCCACGCCTGCGGCATCGCCATTCTGTTGATGCGCCAGCCCGGCTACGCCCGCACCTTGCAGCTGATGGAACTGGCCGACGACGATCGCATCTTGAAGGTGCAGCAGCAGCTGCATGGCACCGACCATGCGGTAGTGGGCTATCTGGTAGCCAAGGTGTGGAATATGCCGGAGAACTTCGCGCGCGCCGTTCTGCTGCAATACGACCCGCAAGCGCTCGCCACCGGACCGGATGCGCTGCTGGACCACGATGCCAGGATGATGGTGGCGGTGACGCGCGCCGCGCAACATGCCTGGCGCACCTCGCTGCCGGGCGACGAGGATCCCGGCTGGCCGCTGCGCCGTTCCGCGGTGCTTGCTTACCTGGGCCTGGATCAGGTGGAGTTTGAAGACTGGTGCGACCATCTGCACCAGCAGATGGCCGGCGCATGACCGGCCATCCACGCTTGGCTTCGCGTCGCCAAGCCAAGCTTGTGAGAGAACCCGCCCCTGGCGCGCCGACGCCAACGGCCAAGGAGACGCACAGCAGGATCCGGGCTGGGCTTCGCGGGTCTTAGCCCAGGTAGCGCGCCTCCAAGTGAGCGCGATAATGCGCCGGATTCAGCGCTTCGCCAGTGGCGCGGCGCACCAGTTCGTCCGTGCTCCACTGGCTGCCCTGGGTCCAGATATTGGCGCTCAGCCAATCGAACACCGGCGACAGGTCGCCCGCCGCGATGCGCTCGTCCAATCCCGGCTCTTGCTGGCGCAGCACCGCGAAATACTGCGCCGCGTACATCGCGCCCAAGGTGTAGCTGGGGAAATAGCCGAAGGTATCCGTCCAGTGAATATCCTGCAGGCAGCCGTCGCGGTAGTTGCCGCGGGTATCCATGCCCAGATAGGCCATCATCTTCTCATCCCACAGCGCCGGCACGTCCTCCGCCTCGATCTCGCCATTGATCAGCGCGCGCTCGATCTCGAAGCGCAGGATCACGTGGGCCGGGTAGCATAATTCGTCCGCATCGACGCGGATATAGCCCGGCTGGACCCGGGTATACAGTCGCGCCAGATTGTCGGCGGCAAAGGCAGGCTGATCGCCGAAGCGGCGGCGAATCAGCGGCGCGATCAGCTGCAGGAAGCCGCGGCTGCGGCCCAGCTGCATCTCGAACGACAGGCTCTGGCTTTCATGGATGCCCATGGAGCGCGCGCGGCCCATCGGCTGCTCCAGCCAGGCGGGCGGCAGCCCCTGTTCATAGCGCGCATGGCCGGTCTCGTGGATGATGCCCATCAGGCTTTGCACAAAATCGTCTTCGCGATAGCGGGTGGTGATGCGGACATCCTCCGGCACGCCGCCGCAGAATGGGTGATTGCTGACGTCCAGCCGGCCGGCGTCGAAATCGAAGCCCAACAGCCCCATCACTTCCAGTCCCAGATCGCGCTGCTTCTCCACCGGGAACGGACCCTCCGGCTGGATCACCATTTCGCCGGCCTGCTTGGCGCGCACTTGTGCGATCAGGCCGGGCAGCCAGGACTTGACGTCATCGAAGATGCGCGCGATGTCGGCGCTTTGCATGCCGGGCTCGTACTTGTCCAGCAGCGCGTCGTAGCGGCTGACGCCGTTCGCCTCCGCCAGCAGCTTGGCTTCCTCGCGCGCCAGCCGCAGCACTTCGCGGAAATTGGGCAAGAAGCCCTGCCAATCATTGTTCTTGCGTTGGTCGCGCCAGGCATGCTCGCAACGCGCGGCGGCCAGGGCCTTGGCCTCCACCAGCTCCGCCGGCAGCAGATTGGCCTGCGCCCATTCGCGGCGCATCTCGCGCAGGTTGGCGCGTTCCTGCTCGCTCAGCGCTTCCTGCTCTGCCGCTTGCAGCTGCGCTTTCAACTCCGGCGCGGTGATCAGCTGGTGCATCAACACTTGCAGCTCGGCCTGGGCCGCGGCGCGGGCCTCATTGCCCTTGGGCGGCATCATCGCCGCCTGGTCCCAGCTGGCAATGGCGCCAAGATGGCCAAAGCGATGCAGGCGTTGAAAGGTTTGGCTCAGGCTCTGATAGGCCTTTTGATTAGACATGGCGCTCTCCCTTGTAGCATGGCGTTCACGGCATGCTCACATGCCATTAGCTGATGGTCAAGCGCGCCGCATCTCCCTGGATCGCAAAGTAAAATCAAGCAGAAGATACAAAACCATCAAGCCAATCATGAGTTTTGATCATTCTGTAGTTTGGCCGGTGCCACCCGCTTGTGCGCAAAGGGAAAGGACTGCCAGTAGGGATAGTATTCACGCACCAGCAGGCGCAGGGCATCCCCTTCTTCCGGCGTCGCCAGGTGCAGCAACAGGGCGTCTACGGCCATGCGGTAGCTATTGGCGTCACAGGGATGCGGGTCCAGCAAGAACAAAAGGACTTGCAGCAGGCGCCGGCGGCGGTCTATCTCCTCCTCGGCCATGCCGTCCTCAAACAGCTTGCCCAGGTAAAGGTCGAGCGAAGGCGGGAAATGGTTGAAATCCATGCGCCGCATCAGCTGCTGCAAGGCATCCAGCGAGCCCAGCAGGGGCATGGCAAGGTTGCGGATGGTGAAGCTGGCACCGGCGGTGATCTCCATCACCTTCTTCATGTCATCCAGCCAAAAATAAAAGAACTCGCGCGCGCAGGTCACGGCCAGCAGCTTTTCCTCGACTGGGCATGCCGCCACGAAGGCATCCACGCCGGCATGGTAGCTGTCGACGTCGCGGCGCCGGCCCGCCAGGCTGTCCAGCAGCCGCTGCAACAGCTGGCGTCTGGCCGAGACCACCTCCGGCGCGGCGCCCAGCTTTTCGATCAAATGCAGATAGGCCGTCAATGCCTCCGTCAACGCCGCCACTTTGTCTCCTCATTGCCTTGCGCCTCACCTACAGCATATAACGCGGCGCGCGCCGATATGATGACCATGACCCCTAGGGGCGGTTGACGTTTGGCGAGCGGATCGCGCTTGAGCTATGCCGCCCCCGCAGGATCGGGCGCGTTTCGCGCCGACTCATCGGGGTCCCGCGCGGGCAGAGCATGCAAGGCGGCACGCCGCGATTCGCCCGAGCGCGCCACCGCGCGGCAAGCCTTAACCGCCCCTATGCCGCAGGCTGCGGACGCAGACTCAGCCGCAGATCCGCCCCCACCTTGCGCGCGTCGGCGATGTCCAGCCTGATCTTGTCCGTCAGACTTTCCAGCGCAGGCCAGGCGAACAGTCCGCGCGCCGCATCGCCGGCCAGCGACGGCGCCAAGTACAGCACGATCTCGTCCACCAGCCCGGCACGCAGCAGGGCGCCGTTCAGTCCGGCGCCCGCCTCTATCATCAATTCATTGACGCCGCGGCCCGCCAGCTGCGTCAACAAGTCCGCCAGGTCCGCCTTGCCGTCTCGACGCCCAACCACCAGCGCCTCCACTCCGCGCGCGCGGAACGGTTCCAGCCGCGCCTCGTCCGCCACGCAAGTGGCCAATAAAGCGCGCCCGCCCTGATAAACGCGGCTGGCCGGATCGGCGCGCAGATCGCCGTCCAGCACCACGCGCCAGGGTTGCACCGCCACGGGGAAGTCGCGCACCGTCAGCTGCGGATCATCGGCCAGCACCGTGCCGCTGCCGGTGAGGATGGCGCAATGCGCGGCGCGCAGCCGCTGCACGTCCAGCCGCGCCTGCGGCCCGGTGATCCACTTGCTCACGCCGTTGAGCAGCGCGGTCTTGCCGTCCAGCGTGGCGGCGGCCTTCAGCGTCACCCAGGGCCGGCCGCGCTCCACGCGCGACAGGAAGCCGCGATGCACGCGGCGAGCCTCCGCCTCCATCAAGCCGGCGGTTGCGTCTATGCCCGCCGCCCGCAGCATGGCGATGCCGCGCCCGGCCACCTCATGATAAGGGTCGACCATGGCCGCCGCCACGCGGCTTATGCCTTCCTTGATCAAACGCTCGGCGCAGGGGGGCGTGCGGCCGTGATGGCTGCACGGTTCCAGGGTGACATAGGCGGTGGCGCCGCGCGGACTGTCGCCGCGCGCCAGGCAGTCCTTGATCGCCTGGATTTCCGCGTGATCGGAGCCGACGGCCAGGGTCGCGCCCTCGCCTATGACCGCGCCGTCGCGCACCAACACGCAGCCCACGCCGGGATTGGGCGCGGCGCGCCGCGTCGCCCCCTCGGCCAGGCGCAGCGCGCGCTGCATGAACACATAGTCGTCGGCGCTGTATTCCATCATTCCCGCTTTTTCCATTCCTCGGCCAACAGGCCGTAACAACGCATATTCCAGAAGCGCCCGTTCAGCCACTGCGCGTCGCGCAGCTCGCCCTCCAGCCGAAAGCCCAGGCTTTCCGCCACCTTGCAGCTGCGGATGTTTTCCGGCGCGCAGCCCAGCTCCACCCTATGCAAGCCCATTTCGTGGAAGGCGTGCTCCAGCAATTGCTCCATCGCCCGCCGCATCACCCCGCGCCCGACGTGATGGTCAGCCAGCCAATAGCCGACGCGAGCGGAGCGATGCGCCTGGCTGACGCCATGCAGCGAGCAGCTGCCGGCGATTTCGCCATCGACAAGAATCAGCCTATGCGCGCAGCGGCCTTCTTCGTTCCCCTGGGCCTGCAGCCGCAGAAAAGCCTCGGTATCAGCCGCCGATTGCGGCTTGACGATGCCGGCCATCCATTGCGCCAAGGTGGCGCGATAGCGGTCGATCAGAGCGTAGACCGCCGCGGCGTCGCGCTCCGGCACGGCCGGACGAATGCTCACCTCGCTCATCGCCGCGCCCTCCACTCCCGCGCCAGCATGCTGTACTGGCAAGCATCGTGATAGTCGCCATGCAGACGGAGCCCGTCGCGCCGCACGCCTTCGAGGGCAAAGCCCAAGCGCTCCGCCACCGCGCGGCTGCGCGCATTGTCCATGCCCGCCAGAATGACCAGGCGGTTCAATCCCAGCTCGCCAAAGCCAAGGTCCAGCATCCGCGCCACCGCGCCGCTCATCGCGCCGCGGCCGACGAAACGGTCCGCCAGCCAATAGCCCAGCAGGCCTGAATCATTCAGCGCGCTGATGCCGTGGATGTCTATGCAGCCGGCCAGTTCGCCGTCCAGCTCGATCAGCCGGCAAGCGCAGCCGCCGCCGTTGCGCGCGCCTTCGGCGACGCCGGCCAGGAATTGCCGGCTGTCTTCCACGGTTTGCGTGGCGTCCACCCAGGGCAGCCAGGCGCGCAGGCTGGCGCGGCTTTCGTCAATCAAGGCAAACAGCCGCTCGGCGTGGATGACATCGGGCGGCAGCAGGGCAATAGCTTCGAGAGTGGCGGCAGTCATGGCTCAATCCAAAATGACAAATAGATTAAACATATGTATCAACCACCGCCAAGACTGTCAATGCGATGACTTCTGGATTTCCTCGATCGCATCGGTAAATTCGGAAATATCCTGAAAACTGCGGTAAACCGAGGCAAAACGGACATAGGCCACCTTGTCCAGCCGCGCCAGTTCATTCATCACCATCTCGCCTATCTGGCGGCTGCTCACCTCGCGCTCGCCCAGCTGCAGCAGCTTGTGGCAGATGCGGTCTATCGCCTCGTCCACCAGGGTGGTGGACACCGGCCGCTTGTGCAGCGCCCGCAGAAAACTGGTGCGCACTTTCTCGATGTCGAACTCGGAGCGATGTCCGGCCGCCTTCACCACCTGCGGCATGCGCACGTCGGCGGTTTCAAAGGTCGTGAAACGCTTGTCGCAGGCCGGGCAGCGCCGCCGCCGGCGGATGCTGCTGCCGTCCTCGCTGACGCGGGAGTCGATCACCTGAGTGTCCGGGTTGCCGCAGAACGCGCATTTCATGACAAAAATCCTGAGAGTTGCAATAAGCGAATGTTATCAGCAAAGGCCAGCCAATACATCGAAGCCATGAAAAAAGCCGCCCGTCAAGGGGCGGCTTGCTTGCAACCGAATAGCGCGGCGCTTACTTGGCGTACACCGGGAAACGGTGGCACAGCGCGGTGGCCTTCTCGGCAACGCGGGCGATCAACGCGTCGTCGTTCGGGTTGTCCAGCACGTCGGCGACCAGATTCGCCACTTCGATGGCCTCGGCTTCCTTGAAGCCGCGGGTGGTGATGGCCGGGGAGCCGATGCGGATGCCGGAGGTGACGAACGGGGTTTCCGGATCGTTCGGGATGGCGTTCTTGTTGACCGTGATGTGGGCGCGGCCCAGCAGCGAGTCGGCTTGCTTGCCGGTCAGGCCCTTGGCGCGCAGGTCGACCAGGAACACGTGGCTCTCGGTGCGGCCGGACACGATGCGCAGGCCGCGCTCGGCCAGGGTCTTGGCCATGATGGCGGCGTTCTTGATCACTTGTTCCTGATACGCCTTGAATTCCGGCTGCAGCGCTTCCTTGAAGGCGACGGCCTTGGCGGCGATCACATGCTCCAGCGGGCCGCCTTGCAGCGTCGGGAACACATTGCTGTTGATGCTCTTCTCGAACTCCGCGCGGGCCAGGATGATGCCGCCGCGCGGGCCGCGCAGGGTCTTGTGGGTGGTGGAGGTCACGAAGTCGGCGTGCGGCACCGGGTTCGGGTACAGGCCCGCGGCCACCAGGCCGGCGTAGTGAGCCATGTCCACCATGAAGTAAGCGCCTACTTTCTTGGCGATCTGACCCATGCGCTCGAAGTCGAAGCGCAAGGCGTAGGCGGATGCGCCGCCGATGATCAGCTTGGGCTTGGTTTCCATCGCCACGCGCTCCATGTCGTCGTAGTCGATTTCTTCCTTGTCGTTCAGGCCGTAGGCGACGATGTTGAACATCTTGCCGGACAGGTTGGCCGGGGAGCCGTGGGTCAGGTGGCCGCCGTGGCCCAGATTCATGCCCATCACCGTGTCGCCCGGCTTCAGGATGGAGAAGTACACCGCCTGATTGGCCTGGGAGCCGGAGTGCGGCTGGACGTTGGCGTATTCCGCGCCGAACAGCTGCTTGACGCGGTCGATGGCCAATTGCTCAACGACGTCCACATGCTCACAACCGCCGTAGAAGCGCTTGCCCGGGTAACCTTCGGCGTACTTGTTGGTCAGCTGGGAGCCTTGGGCTTCCATGACGGCCGGGCTGGTGTAGTTTTCCGAGGCGATCAGCTCGATGTGATCTTCCTGGCGTTGGCATTCCGCGGCAATGGCGGCGGCGAGTTCGGGGTCGAATTTGGCGATCGTCTGGTCAGCAGCGAACATCTTTGACTCATCCATCAAAGGGTTAACGATGGGGCCATTCTACACGAAATGGACTGGATGAAATCTTGACGTGGAATTGTCTTTGCAAGCGCTTGCTCTCGATCAAGCACAAGCAGGCAAGGCAGGCAACCCGCCTTTGGATCAGAGCAATAAAAAACCAATCAACTACATTCAAGTGGCACCCGATACTGGAAAAACAACCACGCCGGGCAGCATCTTGTTAAACAGTCAAAGTCCGCTCATTTTGGAGGGTTTATGAACAACCGCTTTGTGCCGCAAGGCAGCTATCTGCTGACCGCTAACAGCGTTTCCGTCCACTTGTATTGCGAGTCGCAAAAACGCAATGGCCAATGGATCCCGGCCGGCTTCGACCTGACTCAACTGAACGGCGGCCTGGTCAACCTGGACGGCTCGCTGCATGTCGAAGTGGATGCCGAACCGCAAAAGGGCTATATCCCGAACGGCTCTTACGCGCAAACCAGCCGCAACATCAAGGTGATCCTGAGCGCCCAATGCCGCAAGATGGATGGCAGCTGGCAATGGTCCACGCTGGACATCACCGGCTACCAGCAAGTGCCGGGAGAAATCGTGAACGATAACGGGGTGCTGACCCTGTAAGCTCCGGCTCGGCAGGCATCCGCCAGGCCGCAGGGCAATGCCCTGCGGCCTTTTCGCCATCTGGCGCCATGTCCGCCATCTGGACCTGAAGCCCCGCGCAGCCTCCCGCCTTACTCTCGTGTATCGACCAGAACCAGCTCCGCATCCTCGCTGGCCGATACATGAATCACATCTTCTCCCGCGATGGCCGCGCCGTCGCCGGCCTGCAGCGCGATGCCGTTCACCTGCGCCGCGCCGCTGGACAACACCAGGTAGCCGCGCCGCCCCTCGCCGAAGCGATAGTCCGCGCGCTCGCCCGCCCGCAGCGTGGCGCCCAGCACGCGGGCATCGGCGCGGATGGGCAAGGCATCTTCGTCGCCCATGCCGCTGGCCAGCGCGACGAAAGCGCCGGAGCGATCCGCCTTGGGAAACGGCTTGTTGCCCCAGGACGGCTCGCCGCCGTGGCGGTCCGGATAGATCCAGATCTGGAAGATGCGGGTCGTCACCGGCTCCAGGTTGTATTCGGAATGGACGATGCCGCTGCCGGCGCTCATCACCTGCACATCGCCGGCCTCGGTGCGGCCGCGGTTGCCCAGGCTGTCGGCGTGGCTGATCGCGCCTTCGCGGACATAGGTGATGATTTCCATATCGGCGTGAGGATGCGGATCGAAACCGGTGCCGGCGGCGATGGCGTCGTCGTTCCACACCCGCAGCCGCCCCCAGCGCATACGCTCGGCGTCGCGGTAATCGGCGAAGGAAAAATGGTGCTTGGCATCCAGCCAGCCATGCTGGGCGGCGCCCAGGCTGGCGTAGGGACGGCGTTCGATCATGGCGTTCTCCTTCTGCTCTTGAGTGGTATACCGCCACTATAAACGTCGCCACAGATGATGTTAATGGAATGAATTGAATAGCATGATTTCCATTTTCAACATAATCTCGCCGCAGCGAAGCTGGCGAACTGATAGGATGGGCAGAATAGACCCCATTCGACGGAGCCCGCATGAAACGACTGCCCGATCTGGAAGCCTGGGCCATTTTCGCCAAGGTGGCCGAATGCGGCGCCTTCGCCCGCGCCGCCGACGAGCTGGGCCTATCCCAGGCCACGGTGTCCAAGGCGGTATCGCGCCTGGAAGACAGGATGAAGACCGTGCTGCTGCACCGCACCTCGCGCCGGCTGTCGCTGACCGAGGCCGGCGACGCGGCGCTGGAGCGCGCCGCGCGCATCCTGGCGGAAGGCGAGGCGGTGGAGGCGGACATCGCCGAGCAGTCCGGGGCCTTGCGCGGCAGGGTGCGCATGGCGGCTCCCATGTCCTTCGGCCTGTCCCACCTGGCGCCGCTGCTGCCGGATTTCATGGCGCGTCACCCCGAGGTGGAACTGGACCTGCACTTCGGCGACGAGCAAGTGGACCTGGTGGCGGACAGGATGGATCTGGCGCTGCGCATCGCCTCCCCGGCCGACTCCAGCCTGCTGGCGCGCCGTCTGTGCGCGGTGCGCATCCTGCTGGTGGGCGCGCCCTCCTATTTCGCCCGCTACGGCAAGCCTGCCCATCCGGCGGAACTCGGCGATCACCGCGCCTTGCAATACAGCCATTCGCAAGGCGGCCGCTTCTGGCGCTTTCGCCACCCAGTCGAAGGCGAGTTCTCGCTGGAAATGAACGCGCCGCTGCGCGTCAACAACGCCGACGCGCTGGTCCCGGCCTTGCGCGCGGGACTGGGGCTGGCTCTGCAGCCGGAATTCCTGGCTTGGCAGGACTTGCAAGACGGCCTGCTGGAAACGGCGATGCCGGAATGGCAGGTCGATCCCATCGCCCTCTATATCCTGACGCCGCCGGGCCGCGGCCGGCCGGCGCGGGTGCAAGCCTTGATCGACGACTTGGCGCAACGCCTGGCCGGCTCGCCATGGGCCCGCGCGACAGGCTGAAACGACAAGCCCCGCGCTAGGCGGGGCGGCAAACCAGGCGGGGCGGAAACTTACAGATCGTCGGCGGTGAAGAACAGCGGAATGCCGTCGCGGCTTTCCGGCTGCAGTTCAGACAGGATATGCACCTCGCGCACGCGGCACTCCGCCATCAGTTCGCGGAAGTTTTCTTCTATCAGCTTGACGTTGTCGAGCGAAGCCAGCGGCCAGACAAAACCTTCCCAGTTGCGCTCGTCGCCGTGGGCGGACAGGGTGAAATGCAGCTCGCCGTTGTCGTGGGCGGACAGAATGGCCACCGGCTCCTTGTCCAGCTCGCGCAGGCGGCGGATCTGGCTGCTGGCGAACACCTGCAGCGCCACTTCGAAGCGCGCGTAGTTGCCGGCCACCAGCGCCTGCATCGCCGGCAGCGGCGGACGCGCGATGGGGAATAGCGTCACGCCGTCGGTCTTCAATTGCTCTCCCAGAAACTTCATCAGCGGCATGCCCCAGGCGCCGACCGAACCGCCCAGTTTGACCGGGCAGGCTTCGCTTTCGCGCTGAATCGCCACGCCTATCAGATAGCGCAGGAACACGCCCTCTTCCTTCACCGTGATCGGCGCCGCTTCGCTCGGCAAGCCTTCGCGGGCGGCTTCGCCCTGGCGGGACAGCTTATATAAGGTCAAGGCGTCCAGGCCGACCAGGCTGTCGGGATGCAGCAAGACGCCGCTCAAGGCGACATCGCCTCCTTCGGCGAACACGCCATGGCGACGCAGCAAATCATTCAAGCCGGCAACATCTTCGACGCCGCCGGGAAGCTGGGCTTGCTCGCGGCTGCCCGCCACCAAGACCAGCGGCAGGGCGAACACCAGCGCGCGCGCGCCGCCCGTTTCTTCCACCGTTTGGCGCAAAGCGTCCCACACAACCTGGTAGCACGCCTGCGTCGGCACCATGGCCAGCGCCACCGAGATGGACAAAACCTCGCCGCGCTGCAGCATCTCATCCATCGCCCCCACCAGCGCCTGCCGCCACATTTCGCGGTCTTCGGCGTTCGGCGCGTCCAACACGGACTGGGCATGGTGAATCAAACGGTTGGTCAAGGAAACCTGAGGGTGATATTGACGCGGATCGGGAAGAAGAGAGTGGACGGCGTCCATGGGCTGACATCCTGCTGCATGCGAAAAAAACGTATTGTGGCACAGCCGCCACGCACGCGCTCGCCCCGACGCACTTTATGCCAAAAAGCTAAACCCTGATTCCAAAAGGCTGCGTAAACGGCGACGTACTGAAGCGCGACAAAAAGTTATATTTCTCGACATTTTCGAAAACGCACATATTGACACTCGGTAGCGCAATCCGGATAATCCGTTCTCGTTGAGATGCAGCAATTGCTTCTTGATAGTTTCTCCTCTATTTCTCCTTTGTAGACTTGGCGCGGGCCGTAAGGCACCGCGCATTTTTTTTGCCCATCCGCTACTGCCTCATCAAAATAATCATTAAAAAACATTGAAATACAGGCGTCGCCGTCACAATCCGCGCGCCAAAGCCACTTCGCCGCACGCTTGGCGGCTGGCATGATCATGCGGCGCCACGGCGGGGAAAAATCCGGCAGCGCAATGCAATTATCATTTCAAGAAAAAAAGCAAATTCCAAATGGATTTAACAGATATTTCGCTTTCGAAATAAAACGAAACAATGAGCGAGGAAATTGTTCGGTTGCGAGAGAACTGAACACAAGAGGAGGCCCGACATGGGCGCGGAGAAACCTAGCATGGAGAGCCGGGCGCGCCGATTGTCCTACAGGGATGGCGCCATCCTACCACCTTTGCCTTCCCAAATTATGACAATTATCAAGACCTAACAATATAATTGCATAACCACCGCCGGCCGATGACCCAAGCCTCATCGGCATCGTCGATCAAGCCTTCATCATACCCATAACACCACGCTGTCTCAGCGCTTACCGCTCCGTTCTCCGGCCTCGCCTACGGCCGGCCGCGCTCAGCATAGCCATTGGCCCCGACGGCCATGGCAAGTCGACCCCATACCAAGCCGTCCATCTGCCGCATGCCGCGGCGGCGGAGCGGCCTTCCGCCGCGCTCGCCGCTTGAGAACCTTCGCGTTCGCGCTGGATGGCGGAGAAAGCGCCTTGCAGGCGCCAGAATAACCGCCACGTCGCCTAGCGGCGCAAACGCCATCGATTGAATCCGAAATTCGCCCAAATCAGGCGATATGCAAAAGGACTAACCATCTCAAGATGGAACTCCGTCTACATGCTCCGGGTCCCATTCCTGTCTCGTTTATTTTATTTAACACTATGCATAAAAAAATATTCACTCCCTTGTGCGCCGCCTGGCTGATCCTGCTGGCGGCCATTGCATGCGAAATTGCCGGCACGCTGCTCATGGCGTCGGCTGCCCGCGAAGACAGCTATCTGGCCTATGTCGGCATGGCCGGCGCGCTGGCCTTGTCCTACTTCCTGCTGTCTCGATCCTTGCGCGCCATCTCGGTCGGCGTGGCCTATGCGGTATGGGAAGGCCTGGGCCTGATGGGACTGACCATGGCCAGCGTCTGGTTGTTTGGCGAAAGGCTGGTGCCGCAAGAACTGCTTGGCCTGGCGCTGGCCTTGATCGGGCTGGCCTGCGTCACCTTGGGCGAGCAGCACGAAGGGGAGGCCGCGGCATGAAATTGATGTATCTGGGCTTGGTCGCCGCCTCCGCGCTGATTGATGTCTGCGCCAATATGATGCTGGAAAAATCCGACGGCTTCCGCCGCAAATTGTGGGGCGCCGGCGCCATTCTGCTGTTGTGGCTGGCGTTTGCGATTTTGGGCCAGGCCGTGAAAGGCATAGATCTGGCGATTGCCTACGCGCTGTGGGGCTCTATCGGCATTCTGGGCACCGCGATAGGCGGACGCGTGTTGTACCAGCAAAAACTGAAGCCCATAGGCTGGGCCGGCATTGGCATCGTCGCTGCCGCGGTGGTGACTTTGACCACCGTCTGAATCAGCCCGGCCCGAAAATTCCACCGCGTCTGCCGCGGCGAAATTCTCAGGCCCGCCTGAAACAAAATGGGGAGGCGCATGGCCTCCCCTTTTCCATCCCATCATGCATGGCGCGCCGCCGCTGCGGGTCGGCGCGCCCCACGGTTTTATTGGCGCTCCACCTGCGACACGTCGCGTACCGCGCCGGTGTCGGCGCTGGTGGTCATCGCCGCATAGGCGCGCAGGGCCGGGCTGACCACGCGTACGCGGCCGACCGGCTTCCAGGCGTCGCGGCCTTTCGCCTCCATCGCCGCGCGGCGGCGGGCCAGCTCCTCGTCGGACACCGCCAGATGGATGCGGCGGTTGGGGATGTCGATCTCCACCGTGTCGCCCTCTACCGCCAAACCTATCGCGCCGCCCTCGGCCGCTTCCGGCGACGCGTGGCCGATGGACAGGCCGGAGGTGCCGCCGGAAAAGCGGCCATCGGTCAGCAAGGCGCAGGCCTTGCCCAAGCCCTTGGACTTCAGATAGGACGTCGGGTACAGCATCTCCTGCATGCCCGGGCCGCCCTTGGGGCCTTCGTAGCGGATGATGACGATGTCGCCGGCGACGATCTGGTCGGCCAGGATGCTCTCCACCGCCGCGTCCTGGCTTTCGAAGATGCGGGCGCGGCCGGTGAATTTGAGGATGGACTCGTCGACGCCGGCGGTCTTCACGATGCAGCCGCGCTCGGCGATATTGCCGTACAGCACCGCGAGGCCGCCGTCCTGCGAGTAGGCATGGGCCTTATCGCGGATGCAGCCATCGGCGCGGTCGTCGTCCAGCGTCGGATAGCGCATGCTCTGGCTGAAGGCGATGGTGGTGGCCACGCCGCCCGGCGCCGCGCGGTACAGGCGATGCGGCTCGCTGCCTTCGCCGTGGCGCATCACGTCCCACTGCTCCAGCGCCGAACCCAGCGTCGGGCTATGCACGGTGGCCACGTCGCGGTGGATCAGGCCGGCGCGGTCCAGCTCGGCCAGGATGCCGATCACGCCGCCGGCGCGGTGCACGTCTTCCATATGGTATTTCTGCGTCGCCGGCGCCACCTTGGACAGACACGGCACGCCGCGGCTGATGCGGTCGATGTCGGCCATCTTGAAGTCCACCCCGGCCTCGCTGGCGGCGGCCAAGAGGTGCAGCACGGTATTGGTGGAGCCGCCCATGGCCACGTCCAGGCTCATCGCGTTCTCGAAAGCCTGTTTGGTGGCGATGCCGCGCGGCAGGATGGAGAAGTCCTCGCCCTCGTAATGGCGCTTGGCCAGTTCCACGATCAGGCGGCCGGCCTTGAGGAACAATTCTTTCCGGTCCGCGTGGGTGGCCACCAGGCTGCCGTTGCCGGGCAAGCTGAGACCCAGCGCCTCGGTCAGGCAATTCATCGAGTTGGCCGTGAACATGCCGGAGCAGGAGCCGCAGGTGGGACAGGCGGAACGCTCGACGCGGTCGACGTCGGCGTCGGACACCGCGCTGTTGGCGGCTTCCACCATGGCGTCCACCAGGTCCAGCTTGCGCACCTCGTTGCCCCACTGCACCTTGCCGGCCTCCATCGGCCCGCCGGAGACGAACACCACCGGGATGTTGAGCCGCATCGCCGCCATCAGCATGCCCGGGGTGATCTTGTCGCAGTTGGAGATGCACACCAGCGCGTCGGCGCAGTGGGCGTTGACCATGTATTCCACGCTGTCGGCGATCAGGTCGCGGCTGGGCAGGCTGTACAACATGCCGCCGTGGCCCATGGCGATGCCGTCGTCGATGGCGATGGTGTTGAATTCCTTGGCCACGCCGCCGGCTTTTTCGATCTCCCTCGCCACCAGCTGGCCCATGTTCTGCAGGTGCACGTGGCCGGGCACGAACTGGGTGAAGGAATTGGCGATGGCGATGATGGGCTTGCCGAAGTCGGCGTCGGTCATCCCGGTGGCGCGCCACAGCGCGCGGGCACCCGCCATATTGCGGCCGGCGGTAGAGGTGCGGGAGCGGTATTGAGGCATGGAGCTTCCTTTATCTGTTCAAAACCGGTCGTCATTCCGTCACGTCAGCAGGGTAAGCTGGCGGCGATTGGCCCGCGGGTGCCGGGTGGGCCAAGCAAAATGCCGCAACGCCGCGGGTGAGCGGCGCGACGGCGGGGAACGCTTTCCGTATAATCTCGTCAACATTTCTTTTACCGCAAACGCACATCACTGACAAATGCTGATTCATCCACAGTTCGATCCGGTGGCCATCCACCTGGGCCCGGTCGCCGTGCACTGGTACGGCCTGATGTACCTGCTGGGCTTCGCCCTGTTTCTGACCCTGGGCAAATACCGCCTGAACAAAGGCGACAACGTGCTCACCGTGCCGCAGCTGGACGACATGCTGATGTATGGCGCGGTCGGCGTGGTGGTGGGCGGCCGCCTGGGCGAGGTGCTGTTTTACGAGCCCGGCTTCTATTTCAGCCATCCGCTGGAAATCTTCATGGTGTGGAAGGGCGGCATGTCCTTCCACGGCGGCTTCCTCGGCGTGCTGATCGCGGTGGCGCTGTACGGCCGCAAGATCGGCCGCGGCTTCTGGCAGCTGACCGACTTCATCGCGCCGCTGGTGCCGCTGGGCCTGGCCGCCGGGCGCATCGGCAACTTCATCAACGGCGAGCTGTGGGGACGCGTGGCCAGCCCCAGCCTGCCCTGGGCCATGCTGTTCCCGCAGGCGCGGATGCAGGACATCGCCGAGGCGCAGCAATCGTCGGACCTGATGAACATGCTGATGCAGTACGGCGGCCTGCTGCGCCACCCCTCGCAGCTGTATGAGTTCATGCTGGAAGGCATCGCCCTGTTCAGCGTGCTGTGGCTTTACAGCGCCAAGAAACGCGCCACTGGCCAGGTATCGGCCCTGTTCCTGATCGGCTACGGCGTCGCGCGCTTCGTCAGCGAATACTTCCGCAACCCGGACGCCGGCATCTTCGGCAAGTCCGACGTGATCAGCATGGGCCAATGGCTGAGCCTGCCCATGATCATCATCGGCCTGGCGCTGTTTGTCTTCTTCGGCAAGCGCAAGCGCGCCTGATGCCATGACTCGTTAAGCAAAAGCCGGGATGCGTTCCCGGCTTTTTTTGCGCCCCGTCCTCAGTCAGCCGCGTAGCGGAAGCGCAGCAGGGTGTCGTCTGGCCAGGATGCGTCGGCCAAGGGCGCGATATAGCCAAAGCCGCCATTCTCGATCTGATCCAGCGACGCCTGGCGATTGCCTGCCTGCAGCTGTATCGACTCGATCTTGCGCTCGGATGGAAACACCAGGGCAAAGGAAGCCACCGTGCACATATTGCCGATCACGCTCATGGAGGCGCGCGCTGCCCAAGACAATTTCGGCTTGAGCATGGGCCAATACACGCGGCACGTCAGACGCAAATCGCCCAGCCTTTGCGTATCGGCGGCCAGCCCCGGCGTGCGCACCAGCGGTCGCCAGTAGTAACTGCCCTGCTTCTGATTGCCGCGCACCACCGCATCCTCGTCCTGCGCCAGCTCGTCTAGGCGTGGCAGCGTCACGCGGCCTTCGCGCGAAACCGGCACGGTCTCCACTTTCGTGTTGCCGACTATCTTCAACAGCAGGTTCTCAGCCAAGGCATGGCCCTGGCTGGGGCGCAGTTGAAATTCCAGCTTGGTCTGCGGCGCCAGCGCATGGTACTGGTCAAACGCATCCATCCAGCTCAGCGCCTCGCGATAGGGCAGCGATTCCGGTTGACGTATGCCTATCGTTTCGCTGGCCGGCAAGCTCTCCGCCACTGCCGCGCTGGCGGATTGCGCTTGCGCCCAGGCGTTCCCACTGATCAGGCTTATCGCCAGCAATAATGTGCGCACGGCCACTCCAAAAATGACAAAAGAATATCATAGCGCAAAATAGACCTCTGAATGCCCGGTTCCAGATCCAGCCGGTGACGCCCGCCGCAAGCGCAGCGCTTCAGGCCGGCGGCATTTTCGGCTAAGGTGGAACGCGTCTACCCACCGCCTTTCTGCCATGACCCCAAACCCTGCCGCCGATGAGCGCGGTTTCTGGCGCATTTTGCTGATTTTCCTGAAACTGGGATTCAGTTCGTTTGGCGGCCCGGTCGCCCACTTGGGCTATTTCCGCGCAGAATTCGTGGCGCGCCGCCGCTGGCTGGCGGAGCGCGACTACGCCGACTTGGTGGCGCTGTGCCAATTTCTGCCCGGACCTGCCAGCAGCCAAGTGGGCATGGCGCTGGGCATGACGCGCGGGGGCCTTCCCGGCGCGCTGGCCGCCTGGCTGGGCTTCACGCTGCCGTCGGCGCTGCTGATGCTGCTGCTGGCGCGGGGCCTGTCCCATCACGGCCAGGCCATTCCGTCCGGCATCCTGCACGGATTGAAGTTGGCCGCGGTGGCCGTGGTGGCGCAAGCGGTATGGAGCATGGCGCGCCAGCTATGCCCGGATAGGCCGCGGCTGACGCTGATGGGCATAAGCTGCTGCCTGGCCTTGTTGATGCCTGCGCCGTGGCTGCCGCTGGCCGTCATCGCGCTGGCAGGCGCGGCCAGCCGCCTGTGGCTGTCTCCGCCTGCGCAGGGCGCGCCTATGTTAGATGACGCTTCGGCTCCCAGCCGCCGCCGCGGCGCGCTGTGGCTGGCGTTGTTCGTCGCCCTGCTCGCCGGCCTGCCGCTGCTGGCCGCGGCCTGCCCTGGCTACCGGCTGGCGCTGTTCGACGCCTTCTACCGCAGCGGCGCGCTGGTGTTCGGCGGCGGCCATGTGGTGCTGCCGCTGCTGGAAAACGCGTCCGTCGCCAGCGGCTGGGTGCCCAGGGATGCCTTCCTGGCCGGCTATGGCGCGGCGCAGGCGCTGCCCGGCCCGCTGTTCGCCTTCGCCGCCTTTCTGGGCGCGGCCGGCGACGGCAGCTGGCAAAGCGGCGCGCTGGCGCTGGCGGCCATCTTCCTGCCCGGTTTTCTGCTCTTGGCCGGCGCCCTGCCGTTCTGGCACCGGCTGCGCGCCGCGCCGTCCGCGCAATCGGCCCTGGCCGGGGTCAACGCCGCGGTGGTCGGTCTGCTGCTGGCCGCGCTCTACCAGCCGGTTTGGACCAGCGCGGTGCGCGCGCCGGCCGACTTCGCCGCCGCGCTGCTGGCCCTGCTGGCGCTAAGCGCCTGGAAGCTGCCGCCCTGGCTGGTGGTGGGCCTGTGCGCGGCGGCGGGGTGGCTGGCGCGGTAAACGAAAAAGCCCGCCGAAAGGCGGGCTGCGGTCAGCTTGAAGCGCCGGCTCAGTCCAAGTGCTTCTTGAAGAACTGCTCCATGGCGCCATACGCCGCCATACGGTTTTCCTCGTTGTGGAAGCCGTGGCCCTCGTTGTCCTTGACGATGTATTCCACGTCCACGCCGCGCTTCTTCAAGCCATCCACGATCTGATTGGACTCGTTGATGTTGACGCGCGGATCCTTGGCGCCTTGCAGCACCAAGAGCGGCGTCTGGATGCGATCCACGTGCAGCGCCGGCGAACGCGCCTCCATCATTTCCTTATCCTTCACCGGATCGCCCACCATCTGGTAAGTCATGTCCAGATAGGGCTTCCAGTACGGTGGGATGGTCTTCATGAAGGTAAACAGGTTGGACACGCCCACGTAGTCCACGGCGCAGCGGTACAGCTCCGGCGTCTTGGTGATGCCGGACAGCGTGGCGTAGCCGCCATAGCTGCCGCCGTAGATGCATACCTTTTTAGGATCGGCCACGCCTTGCTTGACCAGCCAGTCCACGCCGTCGGTCACGTCGTCCTGCATCTTGCCGCCCCACTCCTTGAACGAAGCCTCCCAGAACTGGCGGCCGTAGCCGGTGGAGCCGCGGAAGTTCATCTGCAACACCGCCCAGCCGCGGCTGGCGAAGAACTGCGCCTCCGGGTTGAAGCCCCAGCTGTCGCGCGCCCATGGCCCGCCATGCGGATTGACAATCACCGGCAGGTTCTTGGCGTCCTCCTTGCCCTTGGGCAGGGTCAGATAACCGTGGATGGTCAGGCCGTCGCGGCTCTGATACTGGATGGGTTTAATCGACGCCATCTGGTCTTCATGCAGCCAAGGTGTGATGGAAGCCAGCAGCGTCAGCTTGTCTTTCTTCGCGTCATACAGATAGCGCTTGCCCTGGGTCTTGTCGTTCCAGGCTGCGACGACGAAGCGGTCTTCATTGCGGTCGCCGGACTGGATCTCCACCAAGTCGCCCGGGAAGTGCGCCTGCAGCTTGGCGTACAACTCGCGCGAGGCCGGATCGAAGCATTCGCGGCCCAGTTTGTCGGTTTCGAAGCTGGCGCAGGTGATGGTCTTGCGCTTGCGCGAATAGCCCAGCTCGCTGACATCCACATCGCTGCGGGCGTAGATTTCCTTGACCTCTTTATTGGCCTTGGGGTCGTACTCGACGATGGCGCTCTTGTCGCGGCCCAGATTGCTGGCGGCGTAGAAGCGCTGGTTGTCCGGGGTGAACAGCAGCGGTGAGAAATTGTCGCGGAAATCGGTGCTCAGCAGCTTGCGGAAGGGCTGGCCCGGCTGGTCGCGGTAGAGCACGGTGTTGTTGACGCCGTCGGTCTCGATGGCGATGCGGATATTGCCCTTGTGGTCGGTGCCCCAACTGGTCACCTTGCCCGGATTTTCCGCTTCCAGCGTCAGCTTGCCGGTTTTCAGATCCACGCGGTAGACGTCGAAAATTTCCCGATTGCGCTTGTTCAGGCTGACCAGCAACTGATTGTCCTGGCCCTCCAGGCCATCCACGATCTCCGCCCGCACGCCGGGAAACGGCGTCAGGTCGCGCGTCTTGCCCGTTTTCAGGTCCACGCTGAACAAATGGAAATTCTCGTCGCCGCCGCTGTCCTTGACGTAGACCAGCTGATTGTTGCCCTTCCAGAAATAGCCGGCCAGATCGCGGTCCTTGACCGCGGTGACGCGCTTATCCGGCTGACCCGGGCGGCGCACCACGATATTGCGGCGCGATTCCCATGGCGACAGAAAAGCCACGCTCTTGCCGTCCGGCGACACGGTGAAATTGCTCTGCTCGGGGTTGCGGAAGAAATCCTTCAGCGGAATGTCCGCCGCCATGGCGGAGCCGGACAGCAAAGTCGCTGCCAGCAGGGTGAGGGTCATTTTCAAGGCGGTTTCTCTCATATCAGGAACAGGAACCCTTGCGGCCTCCTTGGCCTGAGGTTCCGGCGCAGACATTCCGCGCGTCACCAAATGTTAATGCCTTGCCCCGACTTACGGCAATATGCATTTGTAATTTATTAACATTGCTATTAAACGCCACTATTTTACGGTTTTGCGGCAATGTAAAAACCGCCATTGACGGCAATCAAGCATGATAAACCAGACAATTCGAATATCGTGTGCCCAGGCGTAAGCTGGCGCGGTTCAACTCATTGGAGCACCGAAGATGAAACGCCTCGCCCCTCGCCTGACCCTGCTGGCCGCCATCGTCGCCAGCCTGCCCGCTCTGGCCACGCCTGCCGCGCCGGATTATGTCGACGCCCATCAATTCCTCAAGGCGGCGGGAGAGCGCGTGCTGCCGCCGGACATCCCGTGGAACGGCGCCAGCCAGCAGTTCGCCGTCGCCAAGGACGACCCGTGGGCCACGCCGTTCGAAGCCTCCGGCTTCACCCATACGCCGCCCTACGAGGAAACACTGGCCTACCTGCGCAAACTGGCCGCCGCCCGGCCCGAACTGATCCAGCTGACCGCCCTGCCGGAAAAAACCGGCGAAGGCCGGCCCTTCATGATGGCGGTAGTTTCCACTTCCGCCGACAAATCCGCCGCCGGACTCAAGGCCTCCGGCAAGCCCACGCTCTACATCGAAGCCGGCATCCACCCCGGCGAGGCCAACGGCAAGGACGCCGGCCTGATGCTGCTGCGCGACCTGACCACGCGCGGCACGCAACGCGCCTTACTGGACAAGGTGAATGTCCTGTTCGTGCCCACCGTCAACATCGACGGCGACATGCGCTACGGCAAGTACGGCCGCATCAACCAGAACGGCCCGGTGGAAACCGGCTGGCGCGTCAACAGCCGCAACCTGAACCTGAACCGCGACTTCACCAAGCTGGACAGCCCGGAAATCCGCAATGTGGCGCGCGCGCTGGACGAGTACCAGCCGGACTTTTTCATCGATACCCACAGCACGGACGGCGTGGACTACCAATACGACGTCACCTACTGCAATAACGGCGAGGGCTGGTCCCATGCCTCCAGCCGCTGGATGGACCAGGTGATGACGCCCTATGTCTACCGCGAGCTGCGCGCCTACGGCCATGAGCCCAATGTCTGCATCTCCATGAACGACAACGAGGACATCAGCCAGGGCTACTACCCGTATTACAGCGACCTGGCGCGCTTCTCCAACCAGTACGCCGACGCGCGCGGCATTCCCGGCATCCTGGTGGAGCTGCACGCGCTCAAGCCGTACAAGCAGCAGGTGCTGGGCAATTACGTGCTGTACAAGGCCATCATGGAAAGCATGGCGGCCAATCGAGACAGCCTGCGCGCCGCCATCGCCCAGGACAGGGCCGAGCGGCCCAGGGAAGTGACGCTGACCTGGAAGGCCGCCGAGGGCAAGCCGCAAACCGTGCCGTTCAAGGGTTTGAAGTTCGACAAAGTGCCATCGCCCATCACCGGCGACAAGATCGTGCGCTGGAGCAATCAGCCGCAGACCTACCAGATTCCGTTCACGCCGCAATCCGTGCCGGACCTGGTGGTGCCGCGCCCCAAGGCCTACGTGGTGCCGGCGCAATGGACCGAGGTCATCGCGCGGCTGAAAACGCACGGCATCGCCATGCGCACGCTGGACCAGCCCACGTCCATGGATGTCACCGTCTATCGCTTGGAGGACGTCAAGCTGGGCACGCCGTTCGAACCGGACCGCGAATCGGCCGACAAGATTCCGGGCTACGAAGGCAGACTGCTGATCGCCGGCAAACCGGTGCCGCAGCAGCGCAAGGTCACCTACCCCGCCGGCTCGGTGGTGGTCGATCCCAACCAGCAGCTGGGCACCCTGGCCATGATTCTGCTGGAGCCGTCCAGCCCGGACTCCTTCCTGAGCTGGGGCTTCTTCAACGCCAACCTGACCTCGGCCGAGGCGCCGGAAGCCTATGTGATGGAACCGATGGCGCGGCGCATGCTGGCGGAAAGCCCGGAGCTGCGCCAGGCCTTCGCCGCCAAGCTCAAGGCCGATCCCAAGTTCGCCAAGGACCGCGGCGCGCGCCTGAACTGGTTTTATGAGCGCACGCCCTTCGCCGACAGCAACCGCTATCTGTACCCGGTAGGCGTGGTCCGCTAAGCCCGCTCCGGCCGGGACGCCGCCGCGTCCCGGTCTACAATACAAATCGGGCAGGGAGAGGCGGAGCGAGACATGCACATCAAGATTCTGGGCGCGGCGGCATGCCTGGGCCAGCCGGGCCAGACCACCAGCTTTCTGGTCGGCGACGACACCCTGCTGGATTGCGGCACCGGCTGCGGCGCGCTGGACAGCGAACAGATGCTGGCCATCCGCCGCGTGTTGCTGACCCACAGCCATATCGACCATTGCGGCCTGCTGCCGCTGCTGGCCGATGTCCACGCCTGCCATCGCGGCGCCGGACTGGACGTGTACGGCCTGGCCGACACGCTGGACGCCATCCGCCAGCATTTTTTCAATGGCCGCATCTGGCCGGACTACACCGCGCCGGAAGCCCCCTGGCTGCGCCTGCGGCCCGTCGACGTCGGCGACACGGTGGCGCTGGCCGAGGGGCTGGCCACCGCGCTGCCGGCCCGGCACAGCGTGCCGGCCATAGGCTGGCTGATAGAAGGCCCGTGGCGCGCGCTGGCCTTCAGCGGCGACTCCGGCCCCTGCCCGGCTTTCTGGCAATGGCTGGCCGACGTGCCCTCGCTGACCGACGTGATCTGCGAAGTGACCTACAGCGATGAAAGACTGCGCGACGCGCAGCAGCAGGGCCATATGGCGCCGGCCTTGATCGCCGGCATGCTGCCCAAGCTGCCGGTCAATTCCCATCTATGGGTGACCCATTCCGACCCGGTCTGCCGCGAAGCCGTGATGCAGCAGATGCTGAACCTGTGCCCGCCCGGCGTGCACATCTGCCCGCTGAAAGAGGGTACGCTGATAGAACTGTGAAATGGCTGAAGGAACACATCATGCAAGGCTATCAACTGTCCTTCTTCACCCAGCAGGGCCACCGCCACCACGGCGTGCCGCTGGCAGAATGGATATTGCAGGAGGCCAAGCGCCTGGGCATAGGCGGCGCCACGCTGTTCGCCGCCAGCGAGGGTTTCGGCTCCGGCCGCCGCATCCACGCCGCGCGCTTCTTCGAACTATCCGACCAGCCCGAGGAGGTGACGATGGCGCTGAGCGCGCCGGAGGCGGACGCCTTGATGGCGCGGCTGCGGCAGGAAGGCGTCAAGGTGTTCTACGTCAAGACGCCCGTCGAATACGGCATGCTGGGCGAAGACTGAGCCGCGCGCGCCATGCACGCGGCCCCGCGCTTACTTGGGCTGGATGAAAGTGATGTCGGCCAGCTTGGGCAGCGGAATCACCTGGCTGGGCACCGATGCGAAGTCGATGTCATGCAGCCTCAGCCCGCAATACTGCATGCTGTCGTAGGTGCGCACGCCGATCTCGCCGCTGTTCAGGCCCTTCACCACCGCCCACTGCGTGTAATCCTGATCCTGTCCGTCGCGCACCGTGCCGCGCGGAATGTCCACCGCGTTCAGCAGATGGGTGGCCAGGGAGTAAGCCTGCGGCAAATCATCAGGCTGGTCGGCGAACTGCTTCAGATAGACGGTGCGCACGAAGCGTGCCGGCGGCGTGGCGTTGCCGGGCAAACCGGCCAGACCGCCGCCGTGTCCCGGCGGGCTGACCGGCAGGCTGCCGATCTCGCGCGGCGCAGGATCTTCCGGCGACAAATTCAGGTAATTGCCCAGATTGTCCAGGTGCCAGGGGAACCACGGCGCATTGGTGCAGACGCCCACCGGGTTGTGGTAGATCTTCTGCTGGCCGTCCTGGAACTCCACCACCAGCGAGCGCCCGTCCTTGTCGACGATGGCCGCGTGCAGCGGCAGCTGCTTGGCCAGCCAGTCCGGCAGCCAGAACTGGCGCGTCGGCAACAGCTCGCGCGCCTCGTCCACGCTGCCGCAGTGCGCCAGCACCCAGTCGGCGAACAGCGGCGCCAGCACCGTGTTCTGCAGATCGCCGAACGCCTGGTAGCGCGTGCCGGGTAGCCACAGCAGGCTGACGCTGAGGCCGGCCTCGTTCAAGCCGTCCGTGACGATGCGCTGGGTAATGCCCGGCAAGGGCAGGCTGGTGGAGCTGATGCCCACATAGCCATAGCGCGCGGCCCAGCTTGGCGCCCCTTCCAGGCGTTGAAACTCCGCGCCGGCCCATACCGGCTGCTGCAACACCTCGCCGCGGCGCTGGATGTAAAACGCCGGGTCCAACGGCCGCGCGAACTCCATCGAGCGGCCCACCACATGATTCCTGTCCTTCGCCTGCAACTGAAAATGCGTGCACATGCCAGGTCTCCTTGCGTCGCCCCGGAACGGCGGCCGCCGGGATGGCGACAGCCAGGGGCAAAGCATAGGAAACCTTGCCGCAGAGGCAGGCGAAACTGGCCTTTATCTCAGGGCAAAATCAAAAAGTCACATCAAAGCCGGCATCGGCCACCGCCGCCGCCAACTCCTCCGGCGACACGATGGCCGGGTCGTAGCTGACCTTGGCCTGCTTGGCCTCCAGGCTCACCTCGGCCTCGCCCACGCCGGCCATGCCGCCAAGCACGCCGCTCACGCTCTTGACGCAGCCGCCGCAAGTCATGCCATCGATATTCAGGATTACGTCCGCCATTTTGTTCTCCATTCAATGAAAGTTAAGGTTTGGTCCAGGGCCGCTAACAAAACCTCGTTAGATAGCCTGAGCCAAGGCGCACCGACGCAGACAGTGCCAGTAGTCCGGCAAGGAGGCGCAACACAGGATCAGGCGTTTTGTTAGCGGGTTTTAGCGCCAGCGGCGCAACAACAGGGAGTTGGACACCACCGACACCGAGCTGGCCGCCATCGCCGCGCCGGCGATCACCGGATTGAGCAGCCCCAGCGCCGCCAGCGGAATGCCCAACACGTTATACACGAAGGCGAAGCCCAGGTTCTGCCGGATCTTGGCCAAAGTGCTGCGCGACAGCCGGATCGCGTCCGCCGCGTGGCGCAGGTCGCCGCGCATCAGCGTGATGTCGGCCGCGGAAATCGCCACATCGGAACCGGAGCCCATGGCCAGGCTGACATCGGCCGCCGCCAGCGCCGGCGCGTCGTTGACGCCGTCGCCCAGCATGGCCACCACGCGGCCCTGCGCCTGCAGCTCCTTCACCACCGCCGCTTTGTCCTGCGGCCGCATGCCGGCGCGCCATTCGTCCACGCCAGCCTCGGCGGCGATGCCGCGCGCCGTCGCCTCGTCGTCGCCGGTCAGCATCATCACCCTCACGCCGCGGCCGCGCAGCTGGCTGACCGCCTCCGCCGACCCCTCGCGCAGCGGATCGGCCAAGGCCAGCAGGCCCTGCGGCGCGCCGTCCAGGCTGACCGCCACCACCGTGGCGCCGGCGGCCTGCCAGGCGCGCGCCGCGTCCGGCAGCGCCATGTCCAGCCAGGCCGGCACGCCCACGCGCGCCAGGCCGCGGCCGTCTATCTCTGCCTCCACGCCTCGCCCCACCTCGGCGCGGAAGCGGGAGCACGGCAGCAGCGGCAAGCCCAGCTCAGCCGCCTTGTCCAGCAAGGCGCGCGCCAAGGGATGCTCGGAACCCGCCTCCGCGCTGGCCGCCAGCTGGATCAGCGCGTTCTCGTCGCCGCGCAGCGCCAGCGCATGGGTCAGCGCCGGCCGTCCCTCGGTCAGCGTGCCGGTCTTGTCCACCAGCAGCGTGTCCACCTTGCCGGCCAACTCCAGCGCCTCCGCGTTGCGGAACAGGATGCCGCGCCGCGCGCCGTTGCCCACGCCCACCATCACCGCCGTCGGCGTGGCCAGGCCCAGCGCGCAGGGACAGGCGATCACCAGCACCGCCACCGCGTGGATCAAGGCCGCGGTCCAGCTGCCCTGCAGCCAGGCCGTCAATAGAAACGTCAGTAGCGCCACGGCGCTGACCGCCGGCACGAACACGCCGGAAATGCGGTCCGCCAGCCGCTGGATGGGCGCCTTGCTGCCCTGGGCAGCCGCCACCATGCGCACGATCTCGGCCAGCTGCGTCTCGCTGCCCACGCCCTCGGCGCGTATCTTCAGCATGCCGTCCTGGTTGCGCGTGGCGGCGTAAACCTTGTCGCCGGCACGCTTGGCCACCGG
This sequence comes from Chromobacterium paludis, assembly GCF_008275125.1. Classification (NCBI taxonomy): domain Bacteria; kingdom Pseudomonadati; phylum Pseudomonadota; class Betaproteobacteria; order Neisseriales; family Chromobacteriaceae; genus Chromobacterium; species Chromobacterium paludis. Next base: position 373,337 of record NZ_CP043473.1, on the reverse strand, counting down.
CCGGCTCTCTCCGCTCAGCATGCTCTCGTCCAGCCAGGCCTCGCCCGCCACCACCACGCCATCCACCGGCAGGCTGTCGCCATGGCGCGCCACCACGATATCGCCATGCTTGAGCTGGTCGATGGGCACTTCGACCAGCTCGCCGTCCTTCTCCACGCGCGCGCTCTTGGGCGCCAGCCGCATCAGCGCGGCGATGGCGGCCGAGGCCCGGCCCTTGGCGCGCGCCTCCAGCAGCTTGCCCAGCAACACCAGCGTGATCACGGCCGCGCTGGCCTCGAAATACACATGCTGATCATCCAGCCCCAGCACGGTGATGGCCGCCGACAACAGCCAGGCCATGCTGGTGCCCAAGGCCACCAGCACGTCCATATTGGCCACGCCGCCGCGCAGCGCCTGCCAGGCGCCGCGGTAGAAGCGCCAGCCGATGATGAACTGCACCGGCGTGGCCAGCGCCAGCTGCCACAACCGAGGCAGCCAGCCATGATGGCCGCCGCCCAGCATGGCTGCCATCTCGATCAAGAAGGGAAAGGTCAATAGCGCCGACGCGGCGAACCACAGCAGTTCGCGCCGGTAGCGCGCGGCGGCGGCAGCGCCCGCCGCATCGTCCGTTTCAGGCAAGGACGGTTCAAAGCCGGCGCGGCGCACCGCAGCCAGCACGGCGGTTCGCTCGGCCAGACCGGGGAGAAATTCGACGCGGGCGGATTCGCTGGCGAAATTGACGCTGGCGCTGACGCCGGGCAGCCGGTTCAGCGCCTTCTCCAGCCGCGCGGCGCAGGCGGCGCAACTCATGCCGGAAATGCCGAGCTGCAGGGCCTGCCTGGGCACGGCGAAGCCGCAGCGCTCTATGGTTTCCACCAGTTGCCGCGGCGTGGCTTGCGCAGGGTCGTAGCGCAGCTGGGCGCTCTCGTTGGCGAAGCTGACCGCGGCCTCCACGCCGGCCAGCCGGTTCAATTGCTTCTCGATGCGCGCGGCGCAGGCGGCGCAGCTCATGCCGGAAACCGGCAGCGTCAGCAGGGATTGCGTCATGGTGACCTCCTGAACTCATTATATACCCCCCAAGGGTATAAAAGACAAGCGCGGAAACCGCCATGGCCTTTACCCATGGCCGCAGCCGTGTTAACAAATACGCCTGAACACAACAAGAAGGTGTCGCCCATGCCCTTGAAACGTTATGGCGCCGACTGCGCATTGCTGGTGGTGGACGTGCAGAACAGCTTCTGCCCCGGCGGCGAGCTGGCCGTGCCCGGCGGCGACGAAGTGGTGCCCCTGATCAACCACCTGTCGCTCTTGTTTGAAAATGTGATCCTGACCCAGGACTGGCACCCGCGCGGCCATATCTCCTTCGCCAGCAGCCATGCCGGCGCAGCGCCTTTCCAAAACATCGAACTGTCCTACGGCGCGCAGACGCTGTGGCCGGACCATTGCGTGGCCGGCAGCCGCGGCGCGGCCTTCCATCCGGAACTGGAAACCGAACATGCCCGGCTGATCGTGCGCAAGGGCATCCACGCCCAGGTGGACAGCTACTCCGCCTTCGTCGAGGCCGACCGTGCCACCACGACCGGCCTGGCCGGCTATTTGCACGCGCTGGGAGTCAAGAAAGTGTGGCTGGCCGGGCTGGCCACGGACTTCTGCGTGGCCTGGAGCGCCCTGGACGCGCGCGCCGCCGGCTTCGAGACTTTCGTGGTGGAAGACGCCTGCCGCGCTATTGACCTGGATGGCTCGCTGGTCGAGGCCTGGGCGCAGATGCGCCAGGCCGGCGTCAAGCGCGTGCGATCGGATGAGGTGTAAACCGGTTGCGCGGCTTGGCCAAAGGCCATGCCCGCGAACGGCGCAGGCGCATGAGTAAGATATTGCCCGCACTCCGCGCGGAATAATCATCCACGCCATCGAACCAAGACCGCGGGCACGGCTCGATGGCCGACCCGCGCTACCGGCGCGAATGCACGTCCGTCAAATCCACCGCCGCTTCCAGAACCACCAGCCCATGCCGGCTGAAATCGCCGCCATCGCCAGCAAGACGATGTAATAGCCGTAATGCCATTTCAGCTCCGGCATGTTCTCGAAATTCATGCCGTAGATGCCGGCGATCAGCGTCAGCGGCATGAAGATCATGGTGATGACCGTCAGCACGCGCATCTGCAGGTTCAGCCGGTGCGACTGCATGGACAGGTGCAGGTCCAGCATGTCGCCCACCATTTCCCGGCTCATCTCCAGCGACTCCAGCACATGCACCACATGGTCGTAGGCGTCGCGCAGATACAGCTGCGTCTCCGCCGCGAAACGGCCCTGCTCGCTGCGGTTCAATCCCAGCAGCATCTCGCGCAGCGGCAGCAAGGCGCGCCTGAGCTTCAGGCAATCGCGCTTCAGGCGCTGGATTTGCCGCAGCACAGTCTGGTCGCCGTTCGCCATCAGGCGGCGGTCCAGCGCCTCCACTTTTTCATTAAACTGGCTCAGCACCGCCAGGTGGTCGTCTATCACCGCGTCGAGCAGAGAATACGCCAGGTAATCCGCGCCGCGCGCGCACAGCTGGCCGCGCTTGCCGCGCAGCCGCTCGCGCAGCGCCTCGAACACCCCGGTGGGCCGCTCCTGGAAGGTCAGCACGAAATCGGCGCCCACCACCAGATAGATCTGGTCCGACAGCAGCCGCCCGCCGCCATTGGCGTAATCGAACACCCGGCCGGCGATGAACAGGTAATCGCCGTAATCCTCCAGCTTGGGCCGTTGGCGGGCGTTCAGCAGGTCTTCCATCACCAGCGGATGCAGGCCGAAACGTTCGCCTATCAGGCGCATCGCGGCCGGGTCGTGCAGGCCGTAGACATTGAGCCAGCTGACGCCGCCCCCAGGCGCGCACGCGCCCAGCTCGGCCGCGTCGTCGAACTCGGTTTCGTTCAAGGTCTCCGCGTCGTATTCGAACAGCGTGATGCGCACGCCGCTTTGCTTGACTTCTCCGACCGGGATCAGCGCGCCGGGCGCCTCTCCCAGCGTCGGCACCTTGTGTTTCAACGATTGATGGCGCATTCGACTCCCACGATTGTTCTTGCGGATGCGTCCGCCGGACGGCGGACGCGAAAACGGCCCGGAACCCGCCGGGCCGTCCGAGCATGAGCGGCGCGATTCAAGCCTGGATGATGTCCAGTTTGAAGCCCACGCTCTTCCATTGGCTCACTTCCTGGCGGAAGCTGCTGGCCGTCAGGGGGTTGGCTTCCAGCCAGTCCTTGCTGACCGTCAGTTCGAAACCGCTGGCGTGCTGCTTCAGGTCCAGCACGGCCGGCAGGTCCAGCGGCTGGCGGCGGCGGTGGAACAAGACGGCCAGCCTAAGCGCGACCACGGCCTGCCACAGCGGTGCCTGGCTGATGTATTGCGACATCTTGCCCATGTCGCCGCGATGCCCCAGCACGATGGCGGCCAGCGAAGCCTGCTCGCGCTTGGAAAAGCCCGGCATGTCCGCGTTCTGCAAAATATAAGTGGAATGCTTGTGATAGGCGGTGTGGGCGATGGTCAGACCGATTTCGTGCAGCTTGGCCGCCCAGGACAGCAGCTTCAGCATGTCCTGCTCCACATCCTCCCCCGCCAGCATGCGGTACAAGCGCTCCGCCAGCGTGTTGACGCGCTCGGCCTGCTGCGCGTCCACATGGTAGCGGCGCTTGAACAGCGCCACCGTGCTATCGCGCATGTCCTTCTCGCGCTGGCGGCCCAGGAGGTCATACAGCACGCCGTCGCGCAGCGCGCCTTCCGTGACGATCATCTTCTCGACCTGCAGCTCCTCGAACACCGCGATCATGATGGCTAGGCCGCCGGCCAGCACCGGCGCGCGGTCTGCCTTGAGGCCATTGACCTTGATCGCGTCGATATTGCCCTGCTTGATCAAGACTTCGCGCAGCTGCTCCATGCCGGCCAGCGTGATGTCGGACCGGCTCCAGTCGTTGATCTCCAGCACGTCGCGCAGGGAGCGCGCGGTGCCGGAGGTGCCGACGGCCAGTTGCCATTCGCTGGGACGATATTCATGGCGGATGCGCTGGATTTCGTTGCGCGCGGCCAGCGTCGCGTCGCGGAAATGGCTGCGCGTCAGCTTGCCGTCCGGGAAGAAACGCAAGGTGTAGCTGACGCAGCCCAGCGGCAGGCTTTCGGTGACCAGCGCCTTGTAGTGGCTGCCGATGATGAATTCGGTGGAGCCGCCGCCGATGTCCACCACCATGCGGCGTTCCTTGGTGTCCGGCAGCGAATGCGCCGCGCCCAGATAGATCAGCCGCGCCTCTTCGCGGCCGGCGATGACCTCGATGGGAAAACCCAGCTTTTCCTCGGCCTGCTCGATGAAGGCCGGCGCGTTCTTGGCCACGCGCAAGGTGTTGGTGCCGACCACGCGCACCTGGGCCGGCACGAAGCCGCGCAGGCGTTCGCCGAAACGGGCCAGGCAGGCCAGCGCGCGCTGCCAGGTATCGTCGTTCAGGTGCTTGTCCGCGGTCAGGCCGGCGCCCAGGCGCACGGTCTCCTTCATCACGTCCAGCGCGTACAGCTGGTCGTCCACCACACGCGAAACCTGCAGGCGGAAGCTGTTGGAGCCCAGGTCTACGGTGGCCAATACGGTATGGGGGGGCGTGGCGTGTGTCAAAGACACCCCTTTTCTTGTTCGATGGTTGCTGTCCGGCGCGCGCGGGGCGAAGATCGAGCGGCGCGCGCGGACGGAAAAATGGCGGTAACCGCGAAATGTTACCGCCATTTTGCCTCCCGCGTCATGCCCGCCGGTGCCGCCTCAGCGCCCCAGCGTCTCGCGCTTGATGTCTTCGATCTTGGTGTGGCGGATGTCCTTGCCCTTGACCAGATAGACCACGTACTCGGAGATGTTCTTGGCGTGGTCGCCGATGCGTTCGATGGCCTTGGACATGAACAGGGTGTCGATGGACATGCTGATGGTGCGCGGGTCTTCCATCATGAAGGTGATCAGCTGGCGCAATTCGGACGCGAAGTTTTCGTCCAGGCGCAGGTCTTCTTCCGCCAGTTCCAGCGCGGCGCTGGTGTCCAGGCGGGCAAACGCGTCCAGCGCGCGGCGCAGCATGGCCAAGGCCACGCCGGCCATTTTTTCGATTTCGCGGAAGCGCGGCATCTGGTAGCGCTCGGACTGATGGATGGTCTTGCCCATGCGCGCGATCTTGGACGCCTCGTCGCCGATGCGCTCCAGGTCGGTGATGATCTTGATCACGGTGAAGACGATGCGCAAGTCGCTGGCCGCCGGCTGGCGGCGCGCGATGATGTGCAGGCAATCGTCGTCGATGCCGACTTCCATCGCGTTGACCAACGCGTCCTCCGCCGCCACCTTGTCCAGGCGCGCGATGTCGCCGGACATCAAGGCATCGATGGCGGACAGGATCTGCTGTTCCACCAGGCCGCCCATCTGCAGCACTCGGGTACGGATGGTTTCCAGCTCCAGATCGAACTGTTTGGAAATATGCTCTGCCATGTTTGCCTCAGGGTCATGCGGTAAATGGTAGATTGTAAGACAACTAGATGACAGTCGCGTGACATGTCTTCGTCATTCACCCGGCGCCGCCTCGGCGCCGGTCTTCCCTGCCTTCAGCTTAGCGGAGCACTTCCACGCCGTCCTGCTTGCCCAGCAGCAGCACGTCGGCGCGGCGGCGCGCGAACAAGCCGCAGGTGACGACGCCGGCGATGTGGTTGATGATCTCTTCCAGCTCCACCGGCTTCATGATCTGCAGGCCGTGCACATCCAGGATCACGTTGCCGTTGTCGGTGGTGACGCCCTGGCGCAGCTCGGGATGGCCGCCCAGCCTGACCAGCTCTCGCGCCACATAGCTGCGCGCCATCGGGATGACCTCGATAGGCAGCGGGAAGGCGCCCAGCATGGTGACGTACTTCTTCTCGTCGGCGATGCAGATGAACTCGTCGGCCACGCCGGCCACGATCTTCTCGCGCGTCAGCGCCGCGCCGCCGCCCTTGATCATATGCAGGTGGTGATTGATCTCGTCGGCGCCGTCGATATACACCGGTATTTTTTCCACTTCGTTGAGGTCGAACACCGGGATGTGGTGGGCCTTCAACCGTTCGGTGGAGGCGTCGGAGCTGGACACCGCGCCCTTGATGCGGCCCTTGATGCTGGCCAGCTCTTCGATGAACAGATTGACGGTGCTGCCGGTGCCCACGCCGATGACGGCGTCTTCCGGCACGAATTCCAGCGCCTTCTTGGCGACGGCGAGTTTCAGTTGATCCTGGGTCAGCATGGTGTAGCCTCCTGGCGTGTTGTTGCGCCGGCCGGGACTGCGCTCGGCATGAACGATGATGCCCAATTATCCCACAAGCGGCCGGCCATGACAGCCGGCCGGTTCGCTAAGCCCGCGTCAATAAACAGACGGCTTGCGCCTCTATCGCTTCGCAGCGGCCCAGATAGCCCAGCTTCTCGTTGGTCTTGCCCTTGACGTTGACCGCGCCGATTTCCAGCCCCAGGTCGGCGGCGACATTGGCGCGCATCGCGTCGATATGCGGCGCCAGCTTGGGCCGCTGCGCGATCAACGTACTGTCCACATTGACCGGCAGCCAGCCGGCTGCGCGCACCCGGGCCGCTGCCTCGCGCAACAGCGCGCGGCTGTCCGCGCCCTTGAATTCGGCCGCGGTGTCCGGAAAATGGCGGCCGATGTCGCCCAGCGCCGCCGCGCCCAAGAGCGCGTCGGTGATGGCGTGCAGCAGCGCGTCGGCGTCGGAATGGCCCAGCAAGCCCTTTTCATGCGGGATATCCACCCCCCCCAGAATCAGCGGCCGGCCTTCCACCAGTTGATGCACATCGTAACCTTGCCCGATACGGAACATAGTCTTCCTTAATTATTGCAGTCCTGCGCTCAAAACGCGCCGCGCGCCGCCAGGATGGCCTTGGCCAGCGCCAGATCGCGCGGATAGGTCACCTTGAAGTTCTGGGCGTCGCCCTCCACCAGCAAGGGACGCAAGCCCAGCTTCTCGATCGCCGACGCCTCGTCGGTGATGTCCGCCGCCGCCCCCGTTGTCAGCGCCCGGGCCAACAGGCCGGCGCGGAACATCTGCGGCGTCTGCGCCAGCCACAGGCCGTTGCGCGGCACCGTGGCGGCGACATGGCCTTCCGCGTCGGCCCGTTTGACAGTATCCGGCACCGGCAGCGCCAACAAGCCGCCCACAGGATGATCGGCCAGCGCGGCGATCAGCCGCTCCACCGCCGCCACCGACAGGCAGCAGCGCGCCGCGTCGTGCACCAGCACCCAATCGTCGGCGGCGCAGTCCAGCGCGGCCAGTCCATTGGCCACGCTTTCCGCCCGGCAGGCGCCGCCCACGCGCAGCACTTCCAGCTTGGGCAGATCCCACTCGAAATCGTCGAACCATTCATCGTGCGGCGACACCACCACCACCACCCGGCTGATGGCCGGCACGGCAGCCAGCGTGGCCAGCGTGTGCCACATCAGCGGATGACCGTTCAATTGCAGATACTGCTTGGGGCTGGGCGCGCCGAAACGGCTGCCGGAGCCGGCAGCCGGCACCAGCGCGATCATGTCCGTCATGGGCTAGGCCTCCGTCTGCGCCGGGGTTTCCAGCGCGCGCCAGACGCAGCGGCCCTTCACCGACTTGTCCAGCACACCGAGATAGGCTTGATGCTCGGCCAGTTCGGCCGCATCGGCCAGCCGGACTTTCAGCGGCTTGCGCTCGAAGCTCAGATCCTGCCCTGCCTGCGCGCCCGGCACGTCCACCTCGATGTCCATGGCCAGGCTTTCCTGGCCGCGCGTCATCCACAGATAGACTTCCGACAGCAGCTCGCAGTCCACCAGCGCGCCGTGCAGCGTGCGGTTGGAGCGGTCGATCTCAAAGCGGTCGCACAGGGCATCCAGGCTGTTGCGCTTGCCGGGGAACATGTCGCGCGCCTCGGCCAGGGTGTCGATCACATTGGCGCACAGCTCGCGGACGGGTGGCAGGCCCAGCTTGCCGAACTCGGCGTTGAGGAAGCCCACGTCGAACGGCGCGTTGTGGATGATCAGCTCGGCATCGCGCAGGAAGTCGGCGATTTCGTGCGCCACTTTGGCGAACACCGGCTTGCCGTCCAGAAACTCCAGCGAGATGCCGTGCACGCGCTGCGCCTCGGGATCAATGGCGCGCTCGGGATGGATATATAGATGCAGGTGCTTGCCGGTCAGTTTGCGGCCTATCATCTCCAGGCCGGCAAACTCGATGATGCGGTGCCCCTGCTGCGGATCGAGACCGGTGGTTTCGGTATCGAGAATAATCTGTCTCATGCTGCGTCCTGCCCGCGGGCCGCTTTGACGGCGCCGCGGCGTGCTAAGTTCAAACCGACTCCACGCCCTTGTTGGCGAGCTGGTCGGCTCTCTCGTTGAATTCGTGGCCGGCATGGCCCTTGACCCAGCGCCACTCCACCTCCAGATGGCGATTTCGCGCGTCGTCCAGCAGCTGCCAAAGATCCGCGTTCTTCACCGGCTCCTTGGCCGCCGTTTTCCAGCCGCGCGCCTTCCAGCCGTGTATCCACTCGGAAATGCCCTTCTGCACGTATTGCGAGTCGGTGTAGACCACCACCCGGCACGGCCGGTTCAGCGCCGACAGGCCCTGAATCACCGCCATGATCTCCATGCGGTTGTTGGTGGTGCCGCGCTCGCCGCCGAACAGCTCTTTTTCCTTGCCCTTGTAACGGAGCAGCGCTCCCCAGCCGCCGGGGCCGGGATTGCCCTTGCAGGCGCCGTCGGTATAAAGCTCAACCTTGTCTTCTGTCGTCATGCTGTCTCGTTCAATGGCAGGACGGCGCGCCGTCCCGCTCGCGTGTTCCCGGCGCCCGCTGCGTGGTCTGGCGTTCGTTGCCCGCCACCACGCCCAGGGCGCCCTTGGTCTTGGTCTGCTGCTTCCAGTTTGGCGTGATCAGGCGCATGCCGCGCTGACGCTTGACCGCTTCGATGCCGTACACGCCGGCCGCCAGCGGCCACCAGCGCTCGCCGACCGACTCCAGAAAGTCGCAACGGCACAGCCAGTCCTGACGGGAGAACGGCGGCGCGTAAGCCATGAAGGACGCGCCCTCCAGTTCCAGGTCCAGCAAAGCTAGCCAGTCCTTGATGCGCAACTGGGTGAAGAAGTTGCCGTTCCACGGCGCCGACTCCCGGCCCTGGATCAGCCTGCGCACCCCCCAGAGCGATAAAGGATTGAATCCCGTCAGAATCAGCCTGCCCTCCGGCATCAACACGCGATCCGCTTCGCGCAGCACCTGGTGCGGCTGGGTGGTAAAATCCAGCACATGAGGCATGACCAGCAGGTCCAGGCTGCGCGTCTCGAACGGCAGGAAGGCGGGATCGCAGCGCACATCCACATCGCCGGCGCCGGCCACCCGGCACTGCCACGGTATGCGGTTGCCGCGCAGGCAATCCATCTCAGGCAGACCCACCTGCACCGCGTGATAGCCAAAAACATCGGCCACCGCCCGCTCGAAGTACTCTTGCTCGCGTGCCAGCAGATAACGGCCGAGTTCGGTGCCGGTCAGCCAGCCGCCAAACGAATTTTTCATTGAGGAAGGCCTTATGGCTGCCACATTTAGCATCACCCCGATCGGGGCTTTCTCTGACAATTATATCTGGCTTTTGCATCAAGGCGCGCGCGCCGTGGCGGTGGACCCGGGCGAGGCGGCGCCGCTGCTGCGCCATCTGGCAAGGGAACAGCTGACGCTAGAGGCTGTTCTGGTCACCCATCATCACGCCGATCACATCGGCGGCCTGCCGGAATTGAAACAGGCATGGCCGGATGTCGTGGTATACGGCCCGCCGGGCATCGCCGGCGTTGATGTGCCGCTGATGGAGGGCGATGTCGTGTCGCTCAGCATGGGGCAGGCTCAGGTGCTGGCGGTGCCGGGGCATACGCTGGACCACCTGGCATATCTGCTGAACGAGGCCCTGTTTTGCGGCGACACCCTGTTTGCGGCAGGCTGCGGCAGGCTGTTCGAGGGTTCGCCGGCGCAAATGCTGGACTCACTGAAAAAGCTGGCCGCGCTGCCGCCCCAAACCAAGGTTTATCCCGCGCACGAATACACCCTGTCCAATCTGCGCTTCGCCCTGGCCGCGGAGCCTGCCAATCCGGTGCTGGCCATGCGTCAAAGCCGAGATCAGGCGCTGCGCGAACGCGGCCAGCCCACCCTGCCCAGCACCCTCGCCCTGGAAGTCGCCAGCAATCCATTTTTACGGTGCGGCGAACCCGGCGTCAGGGAAAGCCTGCTGCGACAGGGCGGACAGGCCGACGAAGACGAAACCGCCCGATTTGCCCGCTTGCGCGACTGGAAAAACCGCTTTGGCTAGCCGCAACGGCATGCCAGCAAGCTAACTTCGCCGCCCTCTGTCGCAAGCTCCTTTACACGCGGGAGGGATAGTCTATTAACAATGAAAGCGCATGAAATTATTTGGTTTTTTCAATTGACACCCCCAATGCGCATGTTTAGCATCAGCCAAAATCAGAATCACGGGCTCGTTGGCATGAAACGCTTTATTCCATTGGCACTTAGCGTGTCTATAGCATTGCTGTTCGCATCTCCGGCCATGGCCGATGGAAACGCGCAGCCGTCCCCCTCCCCGGTGGACGAAGCCCTGGCCGCCGGCCTGGACATGATGCTGCAGAACTCCAGTCTGCTGCGCAATGGCGACGACGTCTGGAAACGCGTGCGCGAAGGCTTTCAACTGGACGAAGTGAACGCGGACGTGGTCAGACGCCAGGAGCGTTTCTACGCCAGCCGCCCGGAGTATTTCAAACGCACGCTGGACCGCAGCCGCAAATATCTGTTCCACATCATGAACGAGGTGGAACGACGCGGCATGCCGACGGAAATCGCGCTGCTGCCCATGGTGGAAAGCGCCTTCGTGCCCACGGCCAACTCGCGCGTCGGCGCCGCCGGCTTGTGGCAGTTCATGCCGGCTACCGGCCGCCAATATGGCCTGGAGCAAACCTGGTGGTATGACGGTCGCCGCGACGTGATGGATGCCACGCGCGCCGCGCTGGACTACCTGCAAAACCTCTACGCCCAGTTCGGCGACTGGAATCTGGCGTTGGCCGCCTACAACTGGGGCGAAGGCAATCTATCCCGCGCCATCGCCAAGACGGAGGCCAACGGCCAGGCGCCCACCTATGAAAACATCCGCATGCCCAAGGAAACGCGCGACTACGTGCCCAAGCTGCTGGCGGTGCGCAACATCCTAGAGCATCCGGATCGTTTCGGCGTCCATCTGGACAAGTTCCCCAACAAGCCCTACTTCGTCGCCATCAGCACCGGCAAGCATATGAACATCGACATCGCCGCCAAGCTGGCTGGCATCTCGGTGGCGGAGTTCAAGGAGCTGAACCCTGCGTTCAACCTGCCGGTCTTCGCTTACAAGGCCGGACGCCAGATGCTGCTGCCCGCCTCCAAGGTGGACAAGTTCGAAGCCAATCTGGACAAATGGAACAAGCCCTTGCTGACCTGGGAGGTCTACCTGCCCAAAAGCGACGAGAGCGCCACTGCCATCGCTAGCGAACACGGCATGAACACCAGCCAGCTGCTGGCGGCCAACCGCATCAGCGGCGGCACGCTGCGCGCCGGCCAGCCGGTGCTGGTAGCGATGAACAGCAAGACCTCCAACGACGCCCAGCCGCTGGAGGCGGTGGATACGCCGATGTCCAATACGCCGGCCGGTCAAACCATGCTGGCTCAGGCCGATGGCGGCGCCGCCGCCAGGCCCGCCATCCAAGCTGTCGCCGACACCGCCGGGGATAGCGCATCGCAGCCATCCGGCATGCGTCAGACCGTCATGATAGCCAGCGCCGCCACAAACAACGCAGTGTTGCCCGCCCAGACGACATCGACGGCGGACAGCTACATCGTGGCGGCCGGAGACACGCTGTACAGCATCGCGCGGCGCAACAACCTGGCCGTCGACGATCTGAAATCCCTGAACCAGCTAGACGGCAATCTGGTTCAGGTTGGCCAGCAACTGAAGCTGAAGGCGGCGGCCCCGCTTTCCTCGCAGGAAGACGCCAATATCCAGCTCGCCAGCGCGGCGCCCAGCCCGGAGGCCGATCCGGCCCTGATCAAGGTCAACGACGCGCCGCATAGCAAGGAATACGTGGTGCAGCGCGGCGACACGCTGTACAGCATTGCCCGCCGCTTCGGCGTCAATCACTCCGACATCCAGCGACTGAACGGCAACCAGCCGAGCAGCCGCTTGCAGCCGGGGCAAAAGGTCAAGATCATCGGCCTGTAACGCAGGCTTCCCCATGGCATTGGCCCGGATCATCCGGGCCATTTTCATTTTCGCTCAGCGTTTGCGCCTGCCTCGCATGCGCCGCACCAGGCTGCGCGCGGGCGGCGGCGCGTCGATCAGCCGGGGCAATATCTGCTGCAGCTCGCCGCGCAGCGACTCCACCGTCAAGGACAGCTCCGCCACCAACCAATGACAATGCGTGGGTCGCAGCATGCGCGCCGGGTTGTCGGCCGCCGGCAAGGGATCGGCCAGCAGCTGGGGCTGGTTGAAACGCAAAGCGTGCGCAGCGCGCAACAAGGTCCGTACGATGGCGCGCCGCGGCGAAACCTCTTCCGCCAGCGCGGGCGTACTGGCCGCCACCTGATCCATCCGGTCCAGCAAGGTCCAGATGCCGCGCTGGCAGCGTTGCACCTGATCCAATTGGCGGTGAGACAAATAGGATTCTTGCGTGACCGCCCCCAGCAGGCCGCGCATGCGGATCAGGCGCGCATTGAATTGATCCAGCGCCGCATCCCCTTCCACCGGCAGGCGCCGCGCAATGCGGTTATACAGCATGGCCGCCTCGCGCAGATTATCCGCCAGCAGGAAGCGCCAGCTATCCAGCGCGCGCAGCGGCAGCATGGCGGCGGCGCCCATGCCTATCATGGAGCCGATCAAGACATTGCAGCTGCGCCACAAGGCCTCGTTGATGGGCTCGTCGCCCAAACCCCCGACAATGACCAAGGTAATGCCGGTCAGCAAAGCCAGATACCCCCCTTTGCCCTGGGCATGCCAGCTGCTCAAGGCAATCACCAGCAGCATCCAGCCATAGCATAGCCAGGGAGAGGTCCCATGCAGCAGGATCGCCACCAGGCCGGCCGCGGCGCCCAACAGGGAGCCCCCCATCCGCTCCAGCGCCTTGCGCCGCACACCGCCCCAGTGCGGCACGCCGCCCAGCACGATCAGGATGGTCACCAGCATCCAGCCGCCATGCGGAATGCCGCTGCTCATGACCACGCCCAATCCCAGCAGAAAGGCCAGCGCCACGCGCAGCACATGCACCTGGCGCGCGTAGCGGTTCAGGTAGTAGGGCACCACCAAGACTCGCCACGGATGCTGCCACCGGTTCATCGCCTTACTCCGGATTGCGGCTGTCCAGCCAGATCGTCACCGGCCCGTCATTGACCAGGCTAACCTGCATGTCCGCGCCAAACACGCCAGTGGGCACCGGTTTGCCCAAAGCGGCGACCATGGCGTCGACGAAGCGCTCGAACATGGGCTGCGAGACCTCGCCGCGCGCCGCGCGCGAGTACGACGGCCGATTGCCCTTCTTCACGCTCGCATGCAGCGTGAACTGGCTGACGGCCAACGCCTGCCCGCCGCAGTCAAGCAGGCTGCGATTCATCACCCCCTGCTCATCATTGAAGATGCGCAACTGGCTGATCTTGCGCACCAGCCACTCGATATCGGATGCGCCATCCGCCTCTTCCACGCCCACCAGCAACAACAGGCCGCCGCCTATCTCCCCAGTCGTCGCCCCCGCCACCGTGACCGCAGCCCGGCTCACCCGTTGCACCAACACCCGCATGCCAACCCGCCTTTCCAAAAACTGTTCGCTCCCATTCTATCCAATAGCCGGCGGCGGGCGCGACTCGGAAGGCTTCGGTACAATAGAGGCAGATCAAGAAAAGGATGCAATTGATGTTGATGGTGATTTCTCCGGCCAAGACGCTGGACTACCAAACACCCGCGCCCTTGCCGCGCCACAGCCTGCCGGAGCTGCTGGACCATAGCGCCGAGCTGATCCGCGTGCTGAGGCAAAAGAGTCCTCTGGATATCGCCAAACTGATGGACATCAGCGACGCGCTGGCCAATCTGAACGTCGGCCGCTACGCCGACTGGCAGCCCGCCTTTGCGCCGGACAATGCCAAACAAGCTGTGTATGCCTTCATGGGCGACGTTTACGAAGGCCTGGACGCCGCCTCGCTGCCGTCGCAAGGCGTCGACTATCTGCAAGACCATTTGCGCATTCTGTCCGGCCTCTACGGCGTGCTTCGCCCGCTGGACCTGATGCAGGCCTACCGCCTGGAAATGGGCACCCGTCTGGACAACCCGCGCGGCAAAAACCTGTACGCGTTCTGGGGGGACATCATCACAAACCAGCTCAACGCGCAGCTGGAGGCGCTCGGTTCGCGCACCCTGGTCAACCTAGCCTCCGATGAATATTTCAAGTCGGTCAAACCCAAGGCGCTGAACGCCGCCATCGTCACCCCGGTCTTCCAAGACCGCAAGAACGGCCAGTACAAGATCATCAGCTTCTATGCCAAACGCGCGCGCGGCCTGATGGCGCGCTGGGCGGCCGAACGCGGCATACGCGATGCGCAAGCGCTGCGCGGCTTCGATAGCGAAGGCTACGTCTACGACGCCGCCGCCTCCAGTGAATTGAGCTGGGTATTCCGCCGCGACCGCGAGTGACTGGAGCCGTCGCGGCATTGGCATTATGCTCATGGTTTTGCATTGGACACGGGACATGATCACCACCCGCCTCGCCACTGCGGCCGACGCGCCCGCGCTGGCCGAACTGTTCTACCGCATTGACTTGCATTATTTCGGCCCGGCACGCGCCAGCCGCGACGCATCGGCCCGCTATGTGCGGGCCAATTTGTTCCAGCCCCACTGCGGCGTGCAGATCATGCTGGCGGAGTGCCAAGGCGGCGCCGTCGGCCTGGCCTCCTTCTCCCTGCTTTATCCCGCGCCGGAGTACAGCGGCCAGCTTTTCATGAAAGACCTGTTCACTTTGCAGGAAGCGCGCGGCCGCGGCGTCGGTCAAGCCTTGCTCAAGGCCCTGGCGGGACTCGCCGTTCGGCATGGCTGCCAACGCTTTGACTGGACGGCGGAGCGCGGCAACCAGGCCGCCCTGGATTTTTATCTGCGCGCGGGCGCGCGCATCGTCGAAGACAAGCTGTATTTCCGCATCGACGGCGCCGCGCTGCGAACCTTCGCCGACATGCCGGCGCGCCTGGCTCAATAATTCTTCACACTTCCCCGCCATCCCGCTTTGCGCTCGCTAAGAGAAAACTTGACGCATCTCATGCCATTAGGATTTTCATCTCCCTAGAATCGATGGTTTTCATGAAAACCAAAGCGCGGAGTCGTTGAATGAAAAAGAATTTCCCGGTAAGCGGCGTGGAGCATCGCTTTGAAAGCGGGTTGATCGTTTCGCGCACGGATCTGAAGGGCCAGATCACGCATGTCAACGACGCTTTTGTCGACATCTCCGGCTTCAGCCGAGACGAGCTGCTGGGCAGCAGCCACAACATCGTGCGCCACCCGGACATGCCCCCCGTCCTGTTTGCCGACCTCTGGAATACGCTGAAACGCGAATCCCCCTGGCGCGGCCTGGTCAAGAACCGTTGCAAGAATGGCGATCACTACTGGGTGGACGCGCTGGTGGTGCCGGTCAAAGAGCAAGGAAAGCTGACCGGCTACATGTCGGTGCGCTCCCCCGCTAGCCGGGAGGCGATTGCCAAGGCGGAGCAATGGTATCCGCAGCTGTTGCAAGGCGCGCGGCTGCCGGCGCGGCGGCGCCATGGCGTGGAAGAAAACCAGGTGCGGCGCGCTTTTGCCTTCCTGCTTTTTTTCCTGATCCTGTGCCAGTCCGCGCTATCCGGCACCCTCGCCGCGTGGCTACTGGCCGGCGTCGGCGTGCTGGCCTTGCTGCTGTGGCAAGGTTTCGAATTATGGCGCGGCCGGCACCAGCGCCAGCTGTTGCTGACGTGCGAACGCATCGCGGAGGGACGGTTGGACCAAACGCTGGCCATATACGGCCGCGGCGAAAGCGGTCGACTGGAAAGCGCGCTCGCCTGCATGCAGGTGCACTTGAAAGTGGTTATTGATGAATTGCAGATGACCGCGCGCGACCTGGAGCAGGATGCCTGGCAGCTGAACGGCACCCTGGGCGGCGTAGTGGACAGAGTAGCCGCCGGCTCCGGCAATGTGGACAGCATGTGCGCGGCCATCGAACAGCTGTCCAGCTCCATCGGGCAAGTGGCCAGCCACGCCGAGGACACCGCCCAATTGAGCCAGTCCTCCAGCACCACCCTGCGCCACAGCACGGGCTTGATGGCGCAAGCGCGCGAACTAGGCGATGCCACCGTGCACACCGTCAACAGCGCCCAGCACTCCATACAGTCCCTGACCGGCGTCATCGGCAATATCAGCCAAGTGGCGCAAGCTATTCACGACATCGCGGAACAGACCAATCTGCTGGCGCTGAACGCCGCCATCGAAGCCGCCCGCGCAGGCGAACAAGGACGCGGCTTCGCCGTGGTGGCGGACGAAGTGCGAAAGCTGGCCGAGCGCACCAGCCTAAGTACGGAAGAGATCAAGCAACTGCTGGCCCGCGTGCGGCAGGCCTCGGACGCCAGCGTAGCCGCCATGGGCCAGGTTTGCCAGGAAACCCAGGCCAGCAGCACGGCCCAGGCGCAAACCCATACGCAACTGGCGGAGATCCTCTCCGCCATTCACCGCGTCAACGAAAGAATGCAGGACATCGCCGGCACCAATGGCCAGCAATCCACCGCCGCCAGCCAGCTGACCGGGCAGATGCAGAGCATTGCCGAACAACTGGACGCCACGCATCGCCATATCGATCAGGCGCATCAAACCGTGGCAGACTTCAATCGGCGGGCGCAGAGGCTCAGCCAGATGGCCGCTCACTTTCAACTGGCGCGGCAAGGCGGCTGAAATGCAAAAAACCGAAGCCTTGGCTTCGGTTTTTTAATTGGTTGCGGGGGCAGGATTCGAACCTACGACCTTCGGGTTATGAGCCCGACGAGCTACCAGACTGCTCCACCCCGCGTCTGAATTCTTTTCTGCGTTTCGTGCAGAGGAGTGAACTATACCCCAGGGGTTTCTTTGCGTCAATAGCTTTTATAAAAAAATATCAAGACTGCCCGCAATCAGCATTCATATTCTTTAACAGATGGCAGCCGCAAACACATAAGCCATCAACAAAAGCGGGTTACATTGACATCGTGGTCGGCAGTCAAGCGAAAGCTTGGCTGTCCCATGCGTTTGATTAGGACTGCCATTCTAATCAAGTGCGTGAACCGGCCTTGTGCATTTTGACGGGTGTTGCAATCTGTACGCGACTGCCAGCGCGAGCAGCAGGGCGATGCCTGTTCTCCTAAGTGTTCATCACGGAACTTGGGGCCGCCTAGCGCGGCCCTCTTTTTTTATCTACGCGCTCACAAGACGCGGGATACTATACCCGAAATGAATACGCCGCACCACCCCCGCGTTGAACTTCCCACCGTTCAGCCGGCCTCGCTCGCCAGCCTGACGCTCACGCGGCGGCGCAAGTACCAGGTTATCGCCACCAGGCTGCCATAGATGGCATAACCGATCCAGGGCAGGACCAATAGCGACCGCTCCACCGGCCAATGCCAGGCTAGCCAGCTCCGCAGCGCGGTCTCCAGCACCAAACCGCCTCCCCACAGCGCCGTCATGAGGCGCATGCTTTGCCGAAAGGATGCCTGTCGCCACAAGCTTTCGCAGCGCTCACGCCCATCCTCGCGCTGACGCTCCATGGTGGCGCGAGCCAGATAAAACACCAGCGGCCTGGGCAATAGCAAGGAGAGCAGGAAGGCGACGCCAAACAGACCGGAAAGCATGGACTCGCGCAGCAGCAGCATTTTCTCGTTGCCGCCCAAGGCCATCGCCGCCAGCGACAGCGCGATGCCGAGCAGCACCAGCACGCTCAACGCATCCACCCTCTTATCGCGCCACAACTCCCACAAACTCCATAACAGCGGGGGCACGGCAGACAGCAACAAGCCGCCCATTTCGCCCCACAGCGGCTTGCCCCAGTGGTAGCAAGCCCAGGGCAGCACGAAATTGACGCCCAACTCCAGCAGCAATCTGACATGACGCGGCACGGGAATCCTTCCAGATAAAACCATCAACCTGCCGCCTTTTCATGCCATTGTCAACAAAAGCAAAGCCCCGCGCGAGCGGGGCTGTTTCATTTTCGCGGCCATCAAGGCCGCGGCAAGACAGGATCAGGCCGCGGCCTCGATGAAGCCATTGGCGGGATACATGGCGCTGGCCAAGCCAAGCGCGGACATGAATGTCACTTCAAACATCTTGCCGACTTGGCGGATGCTGACCACTTCATAGTGGACCACGCCGCCGCTGTCCTTGTACTCGAATACCTTGTGGCCGGGTTTCAGTTGCGAAATCTTCATTATGGTTTCCTTATTCTTTTTTTAAACAAAACAAGCGCATATAGGGTTTTTAGTCACTCCCCTCCAGGGAAAGTTCCCCTTCCAGGCAGTCTGCCGGCAGAAACCGACTGTAGCAGCGCTCGATGACAACACCGTGAATCGAGGCTGTCGTTCAGTGCCGCCGAAAACAAAACCCCGGCTACCAATTATGGTTGCCGGGGCCGCGTTAACCAAGATGGATTAACTTAACTGGGAATACTACTTATTTACCATGATCTGGATCAATAGCGGTATCTGACAGGCGTCAACCAACGCGCATGCCAGGCTTGACGCCCGCATCCACGTCCAGCAGGAACAGGCCTTCGCTGTCATCCGCGCCGGAGGCGCAGACGATCATGCCCTGCGACACGCCGAAGCGCATCTTGCGCTCGGCCAGGTTGGCGACCACGATCACGTGGCGGCCCACCAGCTTTTCCGGCTCCTGGTAAGCCTTGCGGATGCCGGAGAAGATGTTGCGGGTTTCGAAGCCCAGGTCCACCTTGAACTGCAAGAGCTTGTCCGAACCTTCGACGAAGTTGCATTCCAGCACCTTGCCTACGCGCAGATCCACCTTGGCGAAGTCGTCGATCTTGATGGTTTCGGCCAGCGGCTCGTGCGCGGCGGCGGCCGGCGCGTCTTGGGTAGCTTGCATATTCTGTTTGTTCGCTTCTATCAGTTTGTCGATCAGCGCCGGGTCGATGCGCTGCATCAGGTGCTGGTAGGCGTTGATCTTGTCGCCCAGCATCAGGGTTTGCGCGTCGCTCCAGGCGAGCGGCGCCGTGTTCAGGAAGGCTTCCACGCCCTCGGCCAGCTTGGGCAGCACCGGCTTCAGATAGATGGTCAGCAGGCGGAAGGCATTGATCAGCACGGTGCAGACCTCCTGCAGCCGCGCGTCCTGGCCCTCCTGCTTGGCCAGCTCCCACGGCTTGTTGGCGTCGACATAGCCGTTGACCAGGTCGGCCAGCGCCATCACGTCGCGCAGCGCCTTGGCGTATTCGCGCGCCTCGTAGGCGGCGGCCAGCTCATCGGCGGCGGCCTGCAGCTTGGCCAGGATTTCGATGTCCGACACCTTGCCCGCCAGCACGCCGTCGAAACGCTTGGCGATGAAGCCGGCGGAGCGGCTGGCGATGTTGACGAACTTGCCCACCAGGTCCGAGTTCACCCGCGCCACGAAGTCGTTCAGGTTGAGGTCGATGTCCTCGATGCGGCCGTTCAGCTTGGCGGCGATGTAGTAGCGCATCCACTCCGGGTTCAGGCCGCAGTCCAGGTAGCTCTTGGCCTGGATGAAGGTGCCGCGCGACTTGGACATCTTTTGGCCGTCCACGGTCAGGAAGCCGTGCGCGAACACGCTGGTCGGCGTGCGCAGGCCGGCGTAGTTCAGCATGGCCGGCCAGAACAGCGCGTGGAAGTACAGGATGTCCTTGCCGATGAAGTGGTACATCTCGGTCTGGCTGTCCTTGGCGAACCATTCGTCGAAGTTCAGTCCATTGCGGTCGCACAGGTTCTTGAAGCTGGCCATGTAGCCGATGGGCGCGTCCAGCCAGACATAGAAGTACTTGCCCGGCGCGTCCGGGATCTCGAAGCCGAAGTAAGGCGCGTCGCGGCTGATGTCCCAATCCTGCAAGCCGCCGCCTATCCACTCGTTCATCTTGTTCAGCGATTCCGGCTGCAGGTGGGCCTGCTCCGCGCCGTCGCCGCGCTTGGAGGCGCCGCTGGTCCAGCCCTTGAGGAAGTCGGCGCATTCGCCCAGGCGGAAGAAGTAGTGCTCGGAGGTCTTGACCACCGGCTTGGCGCCGGACACGGCCGAGTACGGATTCTTCAGCTCGGTCGGCGCATAGGTGGCGCCGCACGATTCACAGTTGTCGCCATACTGGTCTTGCGCGCCGCACTTGGGACACTCGCCCTTGACGAAGCGGTCCGGCAGGAACATCTGTTTTTCCGGGTCGAACAGCTGTTCGATGGTGCGCACGGCGATCTTGCCGTCCGCCTTCAGGGTGCGGTAGATCTGCTCGGCGAACTGCTGGTTTTCCGGCGAGTTGGTGCTGTAGTAGTTGTCGTAGCCGATATGGAAACCGGCAAAGTCCGACAGGTGCTCCGTCTTCACCCGCTCGATCAGCTGCTCGGGCGTGATGCCCTGCTTTTCCGCCGCCAGCATGATGGGCGCGCCATGGGTGTCGTCGGCGCAGACGTAATAGCATTCGTGGCCGCGCATCTTCTGGAAACGCACCCAGACATCGGTTTGGATGTGTTCGAGCATATGGCCCAGGTGAATGGCGCCGTTGGCGTATGGCAGCGCGCTGGTCACCAGAATCTTGCGTTTGGTCATGGTTGGGTAATCCGTATCGGCAATCTCAAGCGATCGATTATAGAGACAGAATGGCCGGCCGGCCATCGCCCGCCGCGCCGCAGCAAAAACACAAGCCCGGAACGCTGGGCGGCCGGGCTTGTGAACTGGCGCGGGGTAAGGATCAGGCGCCCTGGCTGGCCAGCTCGCCTTGCGGGGCGGCCGGCGCGGCGCGCTCGGCCATGGCCATGCCCACCATCTTGCGGCCCAGCATCACGTAGATCAGCGAGAAGCACAGCGCCAGCACGGCGAAACCGGCCAAGCCATAAGCTTGGTACACCTGGCGGAACAGTTCGATGCCCACCGCGTAGCCCGCCATGGACAACATGCTCATGCTGGCGGAAATGGTGCCGCGGCCGGCCGCGTCGCAAGACATCAGCGCGAAGCGGTACAGCACGCCGAAGGCCAGGCCTTCGCCGAAGGCCATCAGGCTCATGCCGGCCACCATCCAGTATTGCGGCGCGGACGAGAACAGCACGCCGCCCACCATCACGGCCAGGCCGCCGACGATGGGCCACATGCCCGCCAGCGCGGAGCGGCCCAAGGGCCAACGGTCGGCGATCACAGCCAGCGCCAGATTGCCGGCGATCAGGCCGCCGAACACCGGAATCTGCATCAGGCCGTATTCCACCGTACTCATGTGCAGGTCGCGCACCAGCAGCACCGGCGACAACGCGATCCAGCCCATCAGCGGCAGCGCCAGCAAGGGGATGCACAGAGCGGACAGCACGAAGCGGCCGTGGCCGAATACCTTCATATAGTCGCGGCCCATGCTGGACAGCGGCAGTTTCTCATGGCTGGGCTGCACGGTTTCCGGCATGCGAAGATACAGGCCGATCAAGGACAGCAGCGACAAGGCGGCGATGAACAGGAAGCAGCTGCGCCACGGCGCCAGCTCCACCAGCGCGGCGCCGGCCAAGGGGCCGACCAAGGGCGCGATCAGCGCCACATTGGCCATCAGCGCGGTCACGCGCACAGCGGCGGTTTCTTCAAACGATTCCTGCAGCGAGGCGTAACCCACGGCATTGATGAAGCACAGGCCCACGCCTTGCAGCACGCGCAGCGCGATGAAGGCCTCGATCGAGTTGACCAGATAAGTGGCCAGGCAGGCGGCGGTGAAATAAGCGACGCCGAACAGCAGCACCGGACGGCGGCCGATGCGGTCGGACAGCGGGCCGGTCAGCCACGGCAGCATCGCGCCGCCGATCAGGAAGGCCGTCATCGACGTGGGCGCCCAGGAGGCGTCCACCAGAAACTCGCGGGTGACGGACAGCATGGCCGGCTGGACCATGTCGTTACAGATGTAGACGGCGAATTCGAACAGGACCAGGGCCAAGGGAAACAGCAGATTGGACCAGGTGAGTTTGGCGTGTTTGGACTGCATAAAGCGGGAAATGCCTTTCTTTGACAAAGAACAGGGCCCGCGGCCTGACAGGGCCGAGCCTGGGGACGAGGCTCGCGCCGCGCCGGAAAAAACCGGCCATTCTACGCCTTTTGTCTCTTCATATCAAAAAAAGCTGATAGACATCAGCCGCTTCCGCGCGCTTGACGCCTCTTTACTCGCCATGACGCGCGCGCGCCGGCGCAATCCGGCGTAAAATGAGCGGAAACATCCACCCCATATCCAGCATGTTCTCCAAACTCACCCGCCTGTTCGGCGGCCAAGCCGCCCGGGCCACCCAAAACGAAACCATGGCACAGCTCGAAAACCAGATCCTAGAAACCCTGAAGCCGCTGATCGACGCCGATACCGGCAAAAGCTACGTCGCGGCCAAGAACGTCAAAAACCTGCAGTGCGGCGACGCCGAAATCCGCCTGGACGTGGTGTTGGGCTACCCGGCCAAGAGCCAGTTCGACGCCGTGCGCCAGCAGTTCGAAACCGCGCTGGCGCCGCTGGCCGAAGGCCGCGCGATCAAGGTGAACGTGTCCAGCCAAGTCGTCAGCCACTCCGCCCAGCGCGGCGTGCCGCTGCTGCCCGGCGTGAAAAACGTGATCGCCGTCGCCTCCGGCAAGGGCGGCGTGGGCAAGTCCACCACCGCCGCCAACCTGGCGCTGGCGCTGGCGGCCGAAGGCGCGCGCATCGGCCTGCTGGACGCCGACATCTACGGCCCGTCGCAGCCGCTGATGATGGGCCTGCAAGGCCAGCGGCCGGAAGCGGAGGACGGCAAGCTGATCCCGCTGTCCAACCACGGCGTGCAAACCATGTCCATCGGCTACCTGGTGGACCCGGACCAAGCCATGGTCTGGCGCGGCCCCATGGTCAGCCAGGCGCTGCAGCAGCTGCTGAACGACACCCGCTGGGACGAACTGGACTATCTGGTCATCGACATGCCGCCGGGCACCGGCGACATCCAGCTGACGCTGTCGCAGAAAGTGCCGGTCACCGGCGCGCTGATCGTCACCACCCCGCAGGACATCGCCCTCTTGGACGCGCGCAAGGGCGTGGCCATGTTCCAGAAAGTGGGCGTGCCCATCCTGGGCCTGGTGGAAAACATGGCCATCCACATCTGCTCCCATTGCGGCCATGCCGAACACATCTTCGGCGAGGGCGGCGCGGCCAAAATGGCGCAGGACTTCGGCGTGGAACTGCTGGGCTCGCTGCCGCTGGACCTGGCCATCCGCCTGGCAGTGGACGAAGGCAAGCCCAGCGTGGCGGCCGATCCGGACGGCAAACCGGCCGAACTGTACCGCGCCATCGCCCGCCGCGTGGCGGTGAAAGTGGCCGAAAAAGCGCAAGACTTCTCCGGCAAATTCCCCAAGATCGTCATCCAGAACAATTAAACCATGATCGCGATGTACGATTCCGGTCTGGGCGGGCTGTCGGTATGGCGCGCGGTGCGCGCCGCCCTGCCCGCCTGGCCGATCACCTACCTGGCCGACCAGGCTTACTGCCCATATGGCCCGCGCAGCCGCGAGGAAATCATAGACCGCGCGCTGAAAGTGGGACATTACCTGGTCAGCCAGGGCGCCACGCTGCTGGTGGTGGCCTGCAACACCGCCACCACGGCCGCCATCGGCGCCATGCGCGAGGAGTTTGCGCTGCCCATCGTCGGCATCGAGCCGGCCATCAAACCGGCGGCGGCGATGAGCCGCACCGGCCGCATCGCGGTGCTGGCCACCGAGTACACCCTGGCCAGCGAGCGCGTGCAAACGCTGCTGGACACGCATGCCGACGGCGTGCACGTATTGCGCCGCGCCGGCCACGGCTGGGTGGAGCAGGTAGAGGCCGGCGAATTGTCAGGCGAGCGCACCCGCGCCCTGGTGCGCCAGGTGGTGGAGCCGCTGATGGACGAGAACATCGACCACATCGCGCTGGGCTGCACTCACTACCCCTTCCTCGCGCCGCTGATCCAGGAAATCACCGGCGACGGCATCCGCCTGTACGACCCGGCCGAGGCCATCGCCCGCCGCGTGGCGGACCTGATCCAGCAGCACGGCTTCGACAGCCAGGGAGACGGCTACTGCCGCTTCATCACCACGGCGGACGACGGCGGCGACATGGCCTTGCGCCTGCCGCAACTGATAGGCCAGCCCTATCCGGTAGAAGTCCAGCCCCTAGTCTGACCTGCCCAGGCAAGGCCTTGCGCGTTAAAATGCAAGCACGCATCCTCGCCCACTCAGAGAAGAGTCCATGAAAAATAAAATCGCGCTGCTGCTGTGGATGGCCTGCCTGGGCCTGCCCGCCCTCGCCCAACCTTCCTGTCGCGACGCCGCCGCCCAGGCCAACCGCCAAAGCGGCCACAAACTCGACACGGCCGAGTTGTCGAGCATCCTGCAGGCCCTGAATCAAGGCGGCAAGCTGCCCCCTCGGTTCGTGACCAAGCGGCAGGCGCAGGATGCAGGCTGGAAGCCTGGCCGCAGCCTGTGGAGCGTGCCGGCGCTGCGCGGCAAAGCGATGGGAGGAGACCGTTTCGGCAATTACGAGAAACGTTTGCCCTCAGGCAAGTGGCAAGAGGCGGACCTGAACTATAAAGGCGGCAAGCGCGGAGCCAATCGCCTGCTGTTCAGCGCCCAAGGCCTGCGCTTTGTCAGCGTCGACCATTACAACACTTTCATCGAGGTGGCCCCATGTCAGTAGCCGTGTGCGAGCTGCGCCACATCCGCAGCCTGGAACAATTTTTCGACGAACTGAGCCGGCAACTGAAACTGCCCGCCCACTTCGGCCGCAACCTGGACGCCTTGTACGACAGCCTGAGCCACGATGTGGCCGGCCCGTTCGAGCTGGTTTGGCGCGACACCGACGAAGCCAGGCAAACGCTGGGCGCCGACCTCTACGGCACGGTGCTGGAAATCCTGGAGACCGTGGCGGAAGAGCGCGGCGACGTCACCCTGGACATCCACCATTAGACGCGGCTTGCCGCCTCCAGCAACGGGCAGCCTGGCTGCCCTGTTTTATTGCCTGCCCGCCGCCCTCCCCGCCCGAGCGTTTGACGAGAATGCGCCGCATTTCGCGCAATAAAATCAACATGCACATTCTGTTTCGAAAATCAATTATCGAAATCCTGCCAAGACAAGCTATCCCTAACTCACTATAATCGCCTCCCTTAGGCCGGCGCCGCCTGTCGGACAAAATTGGCGGCACTCCCGCAAATCGGGACTAAAAACAATAAAACAGCCCGGCCGGGCATGGCGCAGCGCGCCCCTTACCAGGCGCTCCTTTCGTAACACCCCGCCACACAAATGTCATGTTACGAAAACGCTACGCTCGTTTCGAATCGTCTCAAACAGGCAGGAACCTCTCAATGAAGTCGAAAAAACTCACGGCCTTGATCCTGGCCGGCATGCTGCTGGGCATCCTGGTGGGCTACCTCTTCCGTCAATACGCCGGCGAGGACACCGCCGCCATCAAATCCTTCGCCGACGGCATGTCCATCCTCACCGATATCTTCCTGCGCCTGATCAAAATGATCATCGCGCCCTTGGTCGTATCCACACTGGTGGTCGGCATCGCCAAGATGGGCGACGCCAAGTCGGTGGGCCGCATCGGCGGCAAGACCATGGCCTGGTTCATCGGCGCCTCCCTGGTGTCGCTGACCTTGGGCCTGATCATGGTCAACCTCCTGAAGCCAGGCGTGGCGCTGAACCTGCCGCTGCCGGACTTGCACGCCGACTCCGGCATCAAGGGCAGCGCCATTTCGCTGAAGGACTTCGTCACCCACGCCATCCCCAAGAGCGTGTTCGAGGCGATGGCCAATAACGAAATCCTGCAGATCGTGATCTTCTCGGTGTTCTTCGGCAGCGCCATGGCCGCGCTGGGCGAACGCGCCAAGGCGCTGATCGACGTCATCGACGTGGTCGCCCACGTCATGCTCAAGGTCACCAGCTATGTGATGAACTTCGCGCCGCTGGCCGTATTCGGCGCCATCGCCGCCACCGTGGCCAAGGAAGGCCTGTCCATTCTCGCCACCTACGGCAAGTTCATGGCTGAGTTCTACTTCTCCGTCGGCATCCTGTGGGCGCTGCTCATCGGCGTCGGCGTGCTGGTGGTCGGCCCGCGCATCCTTCACCTGATGGGCATGATCAAGGAGCCGCTCTTGCTGTCCTTCACCACCGCCAGCTCCGAAGCCGCCTACCCCAAGACCCTGGAACAGCTGGAGCGCTTTGGCGTGTCCAACAAAATCGCCAGCTTCGTGCTGCCGATGGGCTACTCCTTCAACCTGGACGGCTCCATGATGTACTGCACCTTCGCGGTGATCTTCATCGCCCAGGCCTACGGCATCGACCTGACCCTGGCGCAGGAAATCTCCATGCTGCTGATCCTGATGCTGACCTCCAAGGGCATGGCCGGCGTGCCGCGCGCGTCCCTGGTGGTGATCGCCGCCACCCTGTCGCAGTTCAACATTCCGGAAGCCGGCCTGCTGCTGCTCTTGGGCATCGACCACTTCCTGGACATGGGCCGCTCCGCCACCAACGTGGTGGGCAACTCCATCGCCACCGCCGTAGTGGCCAAATGGGAAGGCGAGCTGAAGCGCCACTAAGCCTCCCCGCCCCCCTCTGCGCCACCCTTGCGGTGGCGTTTTTCTTGGGCAAAAATAAGAAGCGACTATTGACAGCAAAGGTTCGCGCGGACATAATGCGCACCTCGACTGACCGCTGGAGAGGTGGCAGAGTGGTCGAATGTACCTGACTCGAAATCAGGCGTACGTGCAAGCGTACCGAGGGTTCGAATCCCTCCCTCTCCGCCAGTAGAACGCATCAAAGCCCTGAGCAATCAGGGCTTTTTTGTTTTTCTTCTGCTCAACAATCCAAATACCTCCCGCCCCTCTGCATTCCGCCAAAATAACTAGTCCCGCCTCATCCACCAGGCGGAGCCACCTCCGTCTTTAGCGCGCAGCAGGCCCTGCCTCCGGCGAATACCGCCTTGCCGGCGCAAACCGTATCGTGACAGCCGTATCCACTATCCGGGGCGGCGTCATGGCATCCGCAAACGTTCAACGCTACAGCGTGCTGGCCAGCAGCACCTTGGCCTTCACCCTCTGCTTCATGGTCTGGATGATGTTCGCGGTGCTGGGCATCCCGATCAAGCAGCAGCTGGGCCTCAATGAAACCGAGTTCGGCATTTTAGCCGCCACGCCGGTGCTGACCGGCGCGCTGATCCGCGTGCCGCTGGGCATCTGGACCGACCGTTACGGCGGCCGGCCGGTGATGTTCGCGCTGATGCTCTGCTGCGTGCCGCCCATCTATCTGTTGCAATTCGCCACCGCCTACTGGGAATTCCTGCTGGGGGGCCTGTTCGTCGGTCTGGCCGGCGGCTCCTTCTCGGTCGGCACGCCCTATGTGGCGCGCTGGTTCCGCAAGGAGCAGCAAGGCCTGGCGATGGGCATTTTCGGCGCGGGCAACGCCGGCTCGGCCCTGACCAAGCTGGTGGCGCCGGCGCTGATCGTCGCCTGGGGCTGGCAAAGCGTGCCCACCGCCTACGCGCTGATCATGCTGGCCGCCGCCATCCTGTTCTGGCTGTTTTCTTTCAGCGACCAGGCGCACAAGGTGTCGTCCGCCGTCACGCTGCGCCAGCAGCTGGCGCTGATGAAGCACCCGGCCGTGCTGCGCTATTGCCAGTTCTATTCCGTGGTCTTCGGCGGCTATGTGGCGCTGGCCTTGTGGATGACCAAGTACTACGTCGGCGAATATGGCCTGGACCTCAAGCACGCGGCCTTGCTGGCGGCCTGTTTCTCCTTGCCGGGCGGCGTGCTGCGCGCGGCGGGCGGTTATCTGTCCGACCGCTTCGGCGCCCGCGGCGTTACCTGGGCGGTGATGTGGGTGTGCTGGGTGGCCTTCTTCCTGTTGTCCTATCCGCAGACCGAGATGCGCGTCGCCACGGTAAACGGGCCGTTCAGCCTGCATATCGGCCTGAACGTCTACCTGTTTACCAGCCTCTTGTTCTTGGTGGGCGTGGCGCTGGCCATAGGCAAGGCCTCGGTGTTCAAATCCGTCGCCGATGAATTCCCGGATTCCATAGGCGCCGTGTCCGGCGTGGTGGGCCTATCCGGCGGCCTGGGCGGTTTTCTGCTGCCCATATTGTTCGGCGCGCTGCTGGACCTGACCGGCGTGCGCTCCAGCGCCTTCATGCTGCTGTACGGCACCGTGTGCGTGAGCCTGGTGTGGATGCATTTTTCCTACAAATCGGCGGACAAGGCTCAGACGCGCGCGGGCGCGCCGGTCTCCGCCATTCCTTTGACGAACGAGCGCGGCTGAGCGCGGCGCGGGAGAGTGTCATGACGTATCTGATCAAGCATTGGGAGCCGGAAGCGCCCGCTTTCTGGCAGCAACAGGGCCGCCCGGTGGCGCGGCGCAATCTGTGGATTTCGATTCCGGCGCTGACGCTGGCCTTCGTGATCTGGCAGGTATGGAGCGTGGCGGTGCTGAACATGCCCAATATCGGCTTCGCCTACAGCCAGAACCAGCTGTTCTGGCTGGCGGCGCTGCCGGCCTTGTCCGGCGCCACCCTGCGCATTTTCTACTCCTTCATGGTGCCCATCTTCGGCGGCCGCAAGTGGACGGCCATTTCCACCGCCAGCCTGCTGATTCCGGCCGTGGGAATCGGTTTCGCGGTGCAGGACCCGGGCACCAGCTATGTGACCATGGTGATCCTGGCCCTGCTGTGCGGCTTCGGCGGCGGCAACTTCAGCTCCAGCATGGCCAATATCAGCTTCTTTTTTCCCAAGGCGGAAAAAGGCACCGCGCTGGGCCTGAATGCCGGCCTGGGCAATCTGGGCGTGTCCGTGGTGCAGTTCGTGGTGCCCATCGTCATCACCATGGGCCTGTTCGGCCAGCTGGGCGGCGACCCGCAGCATTGGGCCAAGGGCGCGCTGTCCAAGCAGGTGTGGCTGCAGAATGCCGGTTTCGTCTGGGTGCCGTTCATTGCGCTGTCCGCGCTGGCGGCCTGGTTCGGCATGAACGACCTGGCTTCGGCCAAATCCTCTTTCTCCGAGCAGGCGGTGATCTTCAGCCGCAAGCATAATTGGCTGATGTGCTGGCTCTACGTCGGCACCTTCGGCTCCTTCATCGGCTTCTCCGCCGGCTTCCCGCTGCTGATGAAAGGCCAGTTCCCGGCGATGGACCCTACGCGCTATGCCTTCCTCGGACCCATGGTGGGCGCCCTGACCCGGCCGCTGGGCGGCTGGCTGGCCGACAAGATAGGCGGCGCCAAGGTCACGCAAGCGGTGTTCGCCTTGATGGCGCTGGCGGTGCTGGGCGTGATCTTCTTCCTGCCGCATCACGGCCAGGGCGGCAATTTCTACGGCTTTTTCGCCATGTTCCTGTGCCTGTTCGCGCTGACCGGCATCGGCAACGGCTCCACCTTCATGCAGGTGCCGGCCATCTTCCTGAAGCTGCATCAGCGCATGGCGGGGCCCGACGAGGCGGCGCGCAAGCAGGCGCAGCAGGATGCCACGCGGGAAGCGGCGGCCGTGCTGGGCTTCACCAGCGCCATCGGCGCCTATGGCGGCTTCTTCATCCCCAAGAGCTACGGCACCGCCATCGAGCTGACCGGCAGCGTGGACGCCGCGCTCTACGTGTTCATCGCCTTCTATGTGAGCTGCTTGCTGATCAATGGCTGGTACTACGCGCGTAAAAACGCGGAGGTGCGCTGCTGAGAGAGCGATCGTTAACGGGAAAGAAGCGCCTGCGGGCGCTTTTTTCACGTCCGGCTTTCGCGCTACTCCGGACTACTCCTTATGGCTTAGCCGTCCCCCTCCCTCTGCAGGCGTTATTCACCCCTACTGGCCGATTGGGCCGCGGGTGGGCGAACGGTAGGCTAAGGACTATCGCAACCCGTACCGGCAGCCGGGCGGCGGCGACTCGAAGCAGGGTTCCCCGGCGCGCATGGAGGCAAGATGAGCCATTTTCTCGACAGGCTGAATTTCCTCGGCAAGGTCAAAAGCACCTTCGCCGACGGCCACGGCGCGGTGGTGCACGAAGACCGCGGCTGGGAAGACGCCTACCGCCAGCGCTGGCAGCACGACAAGATCGTCCGCTCCACCCACGGCGTGAACTGCACCGGCTCCTGCAGCTGGAAGGTGTATGTGAAGAACGGCCTGATCACCTGGGAAACCCAGCAGACCGATTACCCGCGCACCCGTCCGGACCTGCCCAATCACGAGCCGCGCGGCTGTCCGCGCGGCGCCTCCTACAGCTGGTATGTGTACTCCGCCCAGCGCGTCAAATATCCGATGATCCGCGGCCAACTGGCCCGGCTGTGGCGCGACGCGCGCAAGACGATGTCCGCGGTGGAAGCCTGGGAAAAGATCAGCCAGACGCCGGAACTGGCCAAGCAATACAAATCCACCCGCGGCCAGGGCGGCTTCGTGCGCGCCAGCTGGGATGAGGCTAATGAGATCGTCGCGGCGGCCAATGCCTTCACCATCAAGAAGTTCGGCCCGGACCGCATCATCGGCTTCTCGCCTATTCCGGCCATGTCCATGGTGTCCTACGCCGCCGGCAGCCGCTACCTCAGCCTGATAGGCGGCGTGCCGCTGTCCTTCTATGACTGGTATTGCGACCTGCCGCCGGCCAGCCCGCAAACCTGGGGCGAGCAGACCGACGTGGCCGAGTCCGCCGACTGGTACAACTCCACCTATCTGATGGTGTGGGGCTCCAATGTGCCGATGACGCGCACCCCGGACGCCCACTTCTACACCGAGGTGCGCTACAAGGGCACCAAGACGGTGGCGGTGTCGTCGGACTTCGGCGAAATGGCCAAGTTCGGCGACATCTGGCTCGCGCCCAAGCAGGGCACCGACGCCGCGTTGGCGATGGCCATGGGCCACGTGATCTTCAAGGAATTCCACCTGGATCGCCCGTCGGCCTACTTCACCGACTACATCCGCCGCTACACCGACATGCCTATGCTGGTGACGCTGCGCCGCGACGGCGAGCGCTGGCTGCCGGATTACTTCCTGCGCGCCTCCCATCTTGACGGCCAGCTGGGCGAAGACAACAACCCGGACTGGAAAACCCTGCTGCTCGACGAGCAGAGCGGCGACCTCGTCGCGCCCAACGGCTCGATCGGCTTCCGCTGGGGCCAGGCCGAGGGCAGGGCCGGCAAGTGGAACCTGGAGCAGAAGGACGGCGCCAGCGGCCGCGAGGTGTGCGGCCGCCTGTCGCTGATCGAGCAGCGTGACGAGGTGGTCGGCGTCGGCTTCCCGTATTTCGGTTCCGAGCACGACGAGCTGCTGACCCGCAATGTGCCGGTGAAGAAGATCAGGCTCGCCGACGGCGGCGAGGCGCTGGTGGCCACGGTGTTCGACCTGATGGCGGCCAACTACGGCATAGACCGCGGCCTGGGCGGCGGCAATGTGGCGTCCGGCTATATGGATGACGCGCCGTACACGCCGGCCTGGCAGCAAAAACACACCGGCGTGAAGCCGGAGATGGTGATCCAGGTGGCGCGCGAGTTCGCGCAAAACGCCGACCAAACCCAGGGCAAGTCCATGGTCATCGTCGGCGCGGCGCTGAACCACTGGTACCACATGGACATGACCTACCGCGGCATCATCAATATGCTGATGCTGTGCGGCTGCATCGGCCAGAGCGGCGGCGGCTGGTGCCACTACGTGGGCCAGGAAAAGCTGCGCCCGCAAACCGGCTGGGCGCCGCTGGCCTTCGCCGGCGACTGGAACCGCCCGGCGCGGCAAATGAACGGCACCAGCTTCTTCTACGCCCATACCAGCCAGTGGCGGCATGAAAAGCTGGGCGTGGGCGAGATTCTGTGCCCGACGGCCGACGGCAAGATGGCCGGCCTGTCGCTGATCGATTACAACGCCAAGGCCGAACGGATGGGCTGGCTGCCGTCCGCGCCGCAGCTGTCCGCCAACCCGCTGGACATCACCCGCGCCGCCGCGGAGGCGGGCCTGGACCCGGTGGACTACACGGTGCAGGGGTTGAAGGCCGGCCGCCTGGACATGGCCTGCAACGACCCGGACAACCCGCAGAATTTCCCGCGCAATCTGTTCGTGTGGCGCTCCAACATCCTGGGCAGCTCCGGCAAGGGGCACGAGTATTTCCTCAAATATCTGCTGGGCACTCAGAACGCGGTGCTGGGCAGCGAAGACGACTGCATCAAGCCGAGCGAGATCACCGTCCGTCCGGCGGCCGAGGGCAAGCTGGACCTGATGGTGGTGCTGGACTTCCGCATGTCCACCACCTGTTTGTACGGCGACATCGTGCTGCCCACCGCCACCTGGTACGAAAAGGATGATCTGAACACCTCGGACATGCACCCCTTCATCCACCCGCTGTCCGAAGCGGTGCAGCCGCTGTGGCAGGCCAAGAGCGACTGGGAAATCTACAAGGGCTTCGCCAAGAGCCTGTCCGAGATCGGCAAGGATTACCTGGGCGTGCAGAAAGATCTGGTGCTGACCCCGCTGATGCACGACAGCCCGCAGGAGCTGGGCCAGCCTTTCGATCCCAAGGATTGGAAGAAGGGCGAGTGCGAACCGGTGCCGGGCAAGACCATGCCGGCGATGACGGTGGTGGAGCGCGACTACGGCGCGATTTACGACAAGTTCACCACCATCGGCCCGCTGCTGGAAAAGGCCGGCAATGGCGGCAAGGGCATAGGCTGGAAAACCGCGCATGAGGTGGACATCCTGCGCGGCCTGAATAAAGTGGCGCAGAGCGGCGCCGGCAAGGGCCAGCCCCGTCTGGAGACCGCCATCGACGCGGCGGAGATGATTCTGACCCTGGCGCCGGAGACCAACGGCCATGTGGCGGTGAAGGCCTGGGACGCGCTGTCCAAAATCACCGGCCTGGACCACACCCACCTGGCCAAGCCGCGCGAGCACGACACCATCCGTTTCCGCGACGTGCAGGCGCAACCGCGCAAGATCATTTC
Organism: Chromobacterium paludis; assembly: GCF_008275125.1. Classification (NCBI taxonomy): domain Bacteria; kingdom Pseudomonadati; phylum Pseudomonadota; class Betaproteobacteria; order Neisseriales; family Chromobacteriaceae; genus Chromobacterium; species Chromobacterium paludis. Next base: position 340,178 of record NZ_CP043473.1, on the reverse strand, counting down.
CTCGCCCACCTGGTCCGGCCTGGAGAGCGAAGAAGTCAGCTACAACGCGGGTTACACCAATGTCCACGAGCTGATCCCGTGGCGCACGCTGACCGGCCGCCAGCAGTTTTACCAGGACCACCAGTGGATGCGCGCCTTCGGCGAAGGCCTGTGCGTGTACAAGCCGGCGGTGGATTTGAAGACCACGCAGGCGGTGCTGGGCAAGCACGGCAACGGCAATCATGAGCTGGTGCTCAACTTCATCACCCCGCACCAGAAATGGGGCATACACAGCACCTATTCCGACAATCTGCGGATGCTGACGCTCAGCCGCGGCGGGCCTCACGTCTGGCTGTCCGAGATCGACGCCGCCAAGGCCGGCATCGCCGACAACGACTGGATCGAGGTGTTCAACGTCAACGGCACGCTGACCGCCCGCGCGGTGGTGTCGCAGCGGGTGCCGGAAGGCATGACGCTGATGTACCACGCCCAGGAAAAGATCGTGAACGTGCCGGGCGCCGAGGTGTCCGGCAAGCGCGGCGGCATTCACAACTCGGTGACCCGCGCCGTGACCAAGCCCACCCACATGATAGGCGGCTACGCCCAACTGGCCTGGGGCTTCAACTACTACGGCACGGTGGGCGCCAACCGCGACGAATTCGTGGTGGTGCGCAAGATGGACAAAGTCGACTGGATGGACGAACCCAGTAGGGTGGAAGCCCCAACGGGGCGTTCCGCCGAATAAGCCCGGCTACCGAATACTGATCAGCAAAGTAAGGCGGAACGCCTCTGCGAGGCTTCCGCCCTACGGAGAAATGCAATGAAAATACGCGCGCAAATCGGCATGGTGCTGAACCTGGACAAGTGCATCGGTTGCCACACCTGTTCGGTCACCTGCAAGAACGTGTGGACCAGCCGCGACGGCATCGAATACGCCTGGTTCAACAATGTGGAGACCAAGCCCGGCATCGGCTACCCCAAGGACTGGGAAAACCAGGACAAGTGGCAAGGCGGCTGGAAGCGGCGCGCCGACGGCAAGCTGGAGCCGCGCCAGGGCGGCAAGTTGAAGATACTGGCCAATATTTTCGCCAACCCCAATCTGCCGGCCATCGACGACTACTACGAGCCCTTCACCTACGACTACGAGCATCTGCAGAACGCGCCGCAGATGCAGACGCCGCCCACCGCGCGTCCGGTGTCGGTGCTGACCGGCAAGAAGATGGACAAGATCGAGTGGGGCCCGAACTGGGAGGACGATCTGGGCGGCGAGTTCTCCAAGCGCGCCAAGGACGCCTTGTTCGAAGGCATCCAGAAGGAGATGTACTCCGCCTTCGAAAACACCTTCATGATGTATCTGCCGCGGCTGTGCGAGCACTGCCTGAACCCGGCCTGCGTCGCCTCCTGCCCGTCCGGCTCCATCTACAAGCGCGAGGACGACGGCATCGTGCTGATAGACCAGGACAAGTGCCGCGGCTGGCGGATGTGCGTGTCCGGCTGTCCGTACAAGAAGATTTATTACAACTGGACCAGCGGCAAGGCCGAGAAGTGCATCTTCTGCTACCCGCGCATCGAGTCCGGCCAGCCCACCGTGTGCTCCGAAACCTGCGTCGGCCGCATCCGCTATCTGGGCGTGCTGCTGTACGACGCCGACCAGATCGAACAGGCGGCGGCGGTGGAAAATCCGCAGGACCTGTACCAGTCGCAGCTGGACCTGTTCCTGGACCCGAACGACCCGGCCATCGCGGCCGAGGCGCTGAAGCAGGGCATCCCGCAAAGCTGGCTGGACGCCGCCAAGCGTTCGCCGGTTTACAAGATGGCGATGGAGTGGAAGGTGGCCTTCCCGTTGCACCCGGAATACCGGACGCTGCCGATGGTGTGGTACATCCCGCCGCTGTCGCCCATCCAGAGCGCGATGGAGAACGGCTTGATCGGCGAGGGCGGCATCATTCCGGACGTGCAAAGCCTGCGGATACCGATCAAGTACCTGGCCAACCTGCTGACGGCCGGCAAGGAAGAGCCGGTGGTCAAGGCGCTGGAAACCATGGTGGCGATGCGTCGCTACATGCGCAAGAAGAGCGTGGAGAAGGTCAGCGACGCGTCCGCTTTGGCCGGCACCCACCTGACTGCAAGCCAGGTGGAAGAGATGTACCAGGTGATGGCCATCGCCAATTACGAAGACCGCTTCGTGATTCCGTCCAGCCACAAGGAAATGGTGGAGAACGCCTTCGAGGACAAGGCCAGCTGCGGCTTCAGCTTCGGCAACGGCTGCTCCGGCGGCGAGTCCGACGCCAGCCTGTTCGGCAAGAAAAAGGCCACGCCCATCGTGTTCCACGACATGCGGCGCGACCGCAAGGCCAACGCCGGCAACTAGGAGACCATCATGCGCATCCACGCCATTCTGTCCGCTCTCTTGTGCTACCCGGAGGCCGAGCTGATCGCCGCGGTGGACGAGATCCGCGCCGAAGCGGCCGAGCACCTGCAAACCGCCAGCCTGCTGGAGCCGTTGCTGCAGGCGCTGGAGAACGAGGACCTGATCGAGCTGCAGGAGCGCTACGTGCGCACCTTCGACCGCAACCCGTCCCACTCATTGCATCTGTTCGAGCACATCCACGGCGAGGACCGCGCCCGCGGCCAGGCCATGGTGGACCTGCTGGCCGAGTACCGCCGGCATGGCTTCGAGCCGACATGCAACGAGCTGCCGGACTACCTGCCGCTGTTCCTGGAGTTTCTGGGGCAGTGCGACAAGGACGAATCCGCGCGGCTGCTGGGCGACGCGGTGCACGTGATCGGCCATGTGGCCGCCAAGCTGAACGCGGCGGAGTCGGTGTACGCCGGCCTGTTCGACGCGCTGCTGACGCTGTCGCCGGTCAAGCCGGAGCCGCTGCAGGCGCCGCCCATCCGCGACATGGACGAAATGCTGGAAACCTTCGGCCCCGGCGCGGACGGCGTGGAGCCGCTGCTGAAGCCGGCCCTGCCGGCCATCGCGCCGGTCAATTTCTACCCCAGGGCGCAGGGCGCGCATTAGCGCCGGAGCCCCACCCGCAGACGGCTAGGGCATTCTGAGGGCTGCGATCCGTGCCTGGACCGCCATGTAGAACCCAAATCCCCCTCTCCCCTCGCGGGAGAGGGCCGGGGAGAGGGGGCGATGCCGCCCGCTCTCCGCCATGCAGGAGAAAACCATGAGCTACCTTCATCAATTTGTATTCGGCATCTACCCCTATATCGCGCTGGCCATCTTCCTGCTGGGCAGCCTGATCCGCTTCGAGCGCGAGCAATACAGCTGGAAGAGCGAGTCGTCCCAGCTGCTGTACCACGGCCAGCTGCGGCTGGGCAATATCCTGTTCCACCTCGGCATCATCGGCTTGTTCTTCGGCCACCTGGCCGGCCTGTTGACGCCGCTGGCGGTGTGGGAAGCGCTGGGCGTCAGCCACAGCTTCAAGCAACTGGTGGCGATGAGCGCCGGTGGCCTGATGGGCAGCCTGTGCCTGATCGGCATCGCGCTGCTGCTGCACCGCCGCTTGATGTGCGACCGCCTGGCGGCCAACACCACCTGGCGCGACAAGCTGGTATTGCTGTGGATACTGGCCACGCTGCTATTGGGCCTGTCCACCATCTTCGTGTCGGCCCAGCACCGGGACGGCGGCGAAATGGTGCTGCTGATGAGCTGGGCGCAGCATGTGGTGACATTCCGAGGCGACGCGGCGGATTTCATCGTCTCCGTCTCGCCGGTGTTCAAGCTGCACCTGTTCATGGGCATGAGCCTGTTCGTGATCTTCCCCTTCACCCGGCTGGTGCACGTGTGGAGCGGCTTCGGCGCCGTGACCTACCTGGGCCGCGCCTGGCAGCTGGTGCGTCCGCGCGGCTGATCGCTTGGGCATGAAAAACGCCGCGCATCCTGAGAGGGAGCGCGGCGTTTTGTTTGGGCGGACCACGTTTCGTTTCCCGTAGAGGGCCGTGGTGTTATCCGGGTAGATGCGGTGGATCGCCCCTGCGGGGCATCCACCCTACGGCTGTCGTAGGGCGGAATCGCGCCGCAGGCGTGAGTTCCGCCGGTGAGTGGTTGATATCCGGGGTACGAGGTAATCCGTGGTGCACGGCGAAACCGCCCATTTTTTTCATACGGAAATGGGTTGGGGCAAGATCGACGTGTTTTCAACGGCCTGTTAGAGATGCTTTTATCACTTGGCAAGTAAATATATTTCTTTTTCATTTAAACATCACTCAACAAGCTTTAGTTGAAGCTTTTCATTTATTTCTCTAGTTGGAACTTTGATAGCGATTCCATCTAATGAACCAAGATGAACCACTTTGCTCCCTTCAGGCTCGTGTGAACCAAAGGCAAAGCGATACTCATTCTGGTGTTCATAGATGTTTCGTTTTCGAAAAATGCTCTCAAGCTTCTTGAAGCTTCCATGAAATGTATCAGGGTCGTAGTAACCGATCAGCCCATTCCAGCAAGCAAAGTTTTTCTCTTGCGCGGCATTCTTCACCCTACCGATGAAGTCCTCAACTTGGTAGACCACAACTGCGAATTCGCCCAATGAAAGGACCTCATCACTCAAGGTGCTTCTTTCCTTGAGCATCTGATTGATCCTCTCAACGATGGCTACTCGCTCTTCTTCTGTCTCATAGGACTCTTCAAATTCTGGGGCTTTAACCGCATACATGCAGTAAAGATTGAGCCGGTCATAGCCATTGTTCTGGATGGCGAGGGGACCTGCCAGCTTTTCAATTGGGAAGCTTTTTTCAATGCCGTCACTGTCTTTGTAGGTGATGACTAGCTTTATCTGATCAGGTTGATGCCAATCTGTGACAGCTTCAAACCTATCACCTCGTCCATCTTCCTCATCAGCCTTCTTAAAGTCCCCTAGAGTTCTGCAAAACAATTCACCCTTCTGGATGAAAGCATCTGCATACTCTTCCTTGTCAAAGACTTTTATCAGCATGTAAATTCGTGTCGTCATGATTAAATCACCGACATCCCCGGATAATTAATTGAGCTAACTTCTACAATGAAAGCCATCTTCCCCAGTTGGAAGGAAACATCTTTTGTTGAATTGCGCTCTCAAACTCACTCTTATGTTTATAGAAAGTTCCAGATGGATTGTATTTGGCAAGCCGATCATTAACATAACCTATCCATCCGTTTATTTCCTCTGAATGAAGTGCCTGATACAAATCTACCCACCCCAAATCTGATAGATTTGCAAGACAACGCTTACATCCGTAGAGGTATTCTAAATGCTCATTTTTATCAAGGCATACCAATGCCATTGAAAGAGGAATCATTTCATCTTGAAGTATATCTACACCACATCCCATACATGGCAATGGTCTATAGTCGCTTGGATGGACATGCAACATATAGCTCACCCCTTTAGGTAAACCATATTTCTGCAACACATAAGCCGAAATCTTCGGGAGATAGTTTGAGATCATGTTTCCGTCATAAATTACGCATTCATGGCCTGCCTGATTCAACTGTTGGAATCGTTCATCCAACCCAGTGCTTAACATTGTTGAATAGACACCGATAAATCCAGTCGCACCATGTTGCGCCATTCTGTCTAAGATGGAATGTTCATCACTGACCCCGACAGCTTTTCCAGACGCAGCATAATGTTTGCAGCTAACCAGGTAGGTCTTTCCATTTAAGGAAACGAGCCCATCTCTGCCACCATCTGGTCCACGAGATGGGTAGCGAATAATCATGTAGCCTAGTGAGGTTAAGAAATCCAGTGAAAAGAATTCCCATTCATCTGGAGTCATATTCAGAAAGAAATCTCCATATACGTTCATCTATACTCCCCTATTCTTGTTGACTGTGTTAACGGTTCTAATTAAGGTAACTGGCAACACTGGATCACTTATGTTCATTCCACGCTGAATTCATAAACACATGAGAGGGGCACGCGGATTGGCTTTGGCCGCCCCGCGCCACGATGGCATGGCTGCGGGGGTATCAAACCGGGCAAGGCTCAAGCCCTGTCCAACCCATGCTCGACGGCGTAGACGGCCGCCTGCACCCGGCTGCTCAGCGACAGCTTGCGCAGGATGTTCTGCACGTGGACCTTGACCGTGCTCTCGGCCAAGTCCAGCGCGCGGGCGATTTCCTTGTTGCTGGCGCCGCGGGCCAGCCAGCTCAGCGTTTCGCGCTCGCGCGGGGTCAGGGTGTCCAGCTCGCTGGTCTTGGCGCTGGCCGGCTGGCGCAGCTGGGCCAGCAGCTTGGCGGTCATTTCCGGCGACAGCACGCTGTCGCCGTCCACCGCGCGGCGCACGCTGTCCAGCAGGAAGTCGGCGTTGATGTTCTTTAAAAGGTAGCCGCGCGCGCCGCCGCGCATGCATTCGGCCAGGTCATCGCCGTCTTCGGACACGGTCAACATCAGCACGGCGGTGTCGGGGCAGCCGTTCAATATCTGCCCCAGCGCTTCGCGCCCGTTCATCACCGGCATGTCCAGGTCCAGCAGCACGACGTCCGGCCGCAATTGCTCAGCCTGTTTGACGCCTTCCAGGCCGTCGGCGGCCTCGCCTATGACCTGAAAGTCATCCTGTCTTTGCAGCAGCGCCTTCAGGCCGCTGCGGAACAGGGTGTGGTCGTCGACCAGCAAGATTCGGATGGCTTGTGTCATGCGCCTACGCGCTCCTCTTTGGGCAGGGTCAACTCCACGGTGGTGCCATGCTGCGGCGTGGAGCGGATTTGAATTTGACTATGGATGCGGCTGGCGCGCTCTTGCATGATGGACATGCCGACATGGCGCGCCGACATGGTTTCCAGCCGCTCGGCCTCAAAGCCGCGGCCATTGTCGCGGATGCGCATGTGGAAGCTGGCGGCGTTGTCTATCTCCACCTCGACCAGGCTGGCCTCCGCGTGCTTGCGGATATTGGACAAGGCTTCCTGCAGGATGAAGAACACTTGCAATTGCTGCTGCGGGTCCAAGGGTTTGCCGTCGCCGCGCATGTCCAGCCGGGTTGGCACGCGGGTTTGCTGTTCGAAGCGCTGCAGCAAGGTTTGCACGGCCTCGGGGAATTCTTGCTTGCTGATGCGGGCGCGGAAGTTCTGCAGCAGTTCGCGCACGTCCTCGTAGCACTCCTGCACGCCGGCGCGGATGAAGGCCAGGCTTTCGCGCGCCTGTTCTTCCTCGCTGCGCTGCATCGCGTCTTCCAGCATTTGCGTTTGCAGGTTCAGGAAGGACAGCGATTGGGCGATGCTGTCGTGCAGGCCCTGCGCCATCAGATTGCGCTCCTCGGACACGGCGAAATGCCGTTCGCGCGCGCTCAGGCGCAGGTTTTCTATCGCCACGCCCAGGTGCTGGCCCAGGGTCTCGATCAAGACCTGCTCGGCCTCGGGCAGGAGGCGCGGCTGGCGGAAGTACAGGGTGAAGATGCCCAGGTCTTCGCGATGATTGCGGATGTGGAACACGGCGATGGAGGCGAAGCCGGCCTGGCGGCAGTGGCGGATTTCCGCGCCGTCCATTTCGCCTATCTGCCGCAATACGGCGAAGGGCTGGCGCACCGCCTCGCCGCAATGGCAGGCGTCGCTGGGTATGCATTCTTCTTTGCTCGCCATGTCCTCGGGCAGGCCGATCTGCGCGATCTGGTCCAGCTTGCCGCGCGCCTCGTCCAGCAGGCGCGCGTTGGCGGCGTCGGCGCCGGTCAGCCTCATCAGCTGGCCGATGAAGCCCAGGCAGATTTCCTCCTGCGAGCGCCGCTGATGCAGGAAGGACGTCATGTCGTACAGCGTTTGCAGACGCAGATTTTGCGCTTCCAGCTCCCGCGTCTGTTCGCGGACCTTGCCTTCCAGATTGTGATACAAATCGCTCAATCTCTCCGCCATTTGGTTGAATCCGGCCGCCAGCATGCCAAACTCGTCGTTGCGGTCCTCGGTGACCCGCGCGTCCAGATCGCCTTCCCGCAGGCGGGCGATGGCCTGGCTGAGCCGGTTCACCGGGTGGATCACCATCAGGAACAGCATATAGGCCATGCACACCGACCCGGCGATGGCCATGGCGATCAGCAGCATCTGGAATAGGCGCAGCAGATTGGTGTTGGTTTCGTTGTCATGCTCGACCAGGCTGACCAGGGTATCGATATCGGAGACGAAGTCCTCCAGCTGCTCCTGGCTCAAGGCGCGGCCCGTTTGCAGGATGGGGCGCATGGAGGCGCGCCAACGCTGCTCGATCAGGCTTTCCTGCTCGCGGATAGCCTGGTTGTCCGGCAGAAACAGCGGCCGCGCCGGATCGCCCCGCCGCAGCCGGGCCAGGGTCTGGTCGAAATTGACGACTTCCCCAGTCATCACGCCGGGGGAAGCGTGTTGCGACAATAAATAAGCCATGCGATAGCTGCGCATGCGCAGGCTGCCCACGTCGTTGATCGCCGCCGCGCCGCCTTCCAGCCGCCAAGACAAGGCCAGGCTGTAGGCGATGGATGTCAGCACCACCAGCAGCGCGATCAGCGATAAGACAAGCAGCCTGCTAGCCAGGCTGGGCAGGCGCTTCGACAGATAGGCGGCGACATTGGCAAGATTCATGCGGCTTTCGATCCAGGGCCCTTGCCCCCCGCGGCCGAACAATGGCGGGGATCGCTTGCGCCGATGGTTTTAGTCAAGATGGTATGAACATAGCGCGAGTCGGCACCGCGGACAATCCACCAAAAGGAGAAGGCTTGCGCCAGTCTGGGACCGGCGACGGCGGACCAAGCGCCAGCCGGCATGGGATGAGCGGCCGGCGCGGGCCGCCTGAAAGGTAGCCGGGCAAGCCCCGTTGGCAAACCAGGGCCAAGGCGCTGCGCCGGGTCAAGACTTGGGTGAACGGATTTTAGCCGCCGGTCTGCGACATGAAGCGCATCACCTTGGCCGGCGCTTCGGCAAAGTCATGCTTCTCCGGCTTCAGCTCGATGGCGGCGCGGATGGCGGCCTCCAGCTCGGCATCGCTGCAGCCTTCCCGCAGCATGGGACGCAGCGGGTAGCTTTGCTCCTGCCCCAGGCAAAGGTAGAGGGTGCCGTCCACCGACATCCGCACCCGGTTGCAGCTGGCGCAAAAATGCTGGCTGATGGGCGTGATCAGGCCCAGCGTGAAGCGGCCGTCGCGCGATCCCCAATAGCGCGCGGGACCGCCGCCCAGGCTGCGGCTCAGCTCCGACAGCTCGAAGCGGCGGCTCAGCCGCGCCAGGATGGGCGCCAGCGCGCTGCCCCGCGCCTGGCGGCCGCTGCTGCCCATGGGCATGGCCTCGATCAAGCGCAGCACGAAGCCTTCGCGCAGGCAGAATTCCGCCATCGCCTCGATATCGCCGTCGTTGACGCCGGCAATGGGGACCATATTGATCTTGATCCGCTCGAAACCGGCGGCCTTGGCCGCGGCCAGGCCGGCCAGCGCCTTGGGCAGGCTGTCGCTGCCGGTCAGCTCCGCCACGCAGTCGCGCCGCAAGGAGTCCAGGCTGACATTCAGGCGGCTGACCCCGGCGCGGCGCAGCGCCTCGGCGTGGCGCGCCAGCTGGGTGGCATTGGTGGAAAGCGATAGATCGTCAAGACCGGGCAGGGCCGACAGCCTGCCGGCCAGCTCGGGCAGGCCGCGACGCAGCAGCGGCTCGCCGCCGGTCAGGCGGACGCGGCGCACGCCCAGCCGCACAAAGGCGGCGGCAACGCGTTCGATTTCGTCGAAACGGAGCCAATGCGCGGGCTCCTCGAAGCCCTTGAAACCTTTAGGCAGGCAATAGCTGCAACGCAGGTCGCAGCGATCCGTGACGGAAAGCCGCAAATAGTCGATGGAACGGCCGTAACGATCCGTCAGCATGGCGGCCTCCTCTTGAAGCGATTGGACCCCATGTTATCGTGAGACGGCCGGCGCCGCCGTTGGCTGGAAGAGGGGGCCGGGCTACGCCTTTTGGCGGAGGGCAGCCGATGGCGCGGCCCCACGCTGGCCGCCGGCGACGAGAACCGCGCCGCCCTGCCCGGCCCGCGCCATTTGCGCCCTGCCCGGCTCACGATGCCGATGGCAGCCCGCATGGCGGCGGTGTACGATGAGCTAGGGGCGGTTGTCGTTTGCCGAGCGGTCGCGCCGGGATCGCTTTCAGGACGCATCGAGGCGTTTCCCAAGCGCACGCCGAGCCAGGCCTCAAAGGCCAACCGCCCCAGGTGTTTCACCTTAAATAACATGCGATGGACGGGGAACAGTATGTTCTGGAAAAAAGATAACGGTCTGCAAGCGGAAACGGCCAAGCTGCGGCAAGAGTTGGATGACCTGCGCGCGCAGTGCCGGCTCAAAGACGAAGAAATCGCGCAGGCCAAGCGGGAGGCCGGAGCAGCGGCAGCGGAAGCCGCCTACGCCAAAAATATCCTGCAGAGCTTCTCCCTGTTCTATCACTCGCTGACCGAGACCCAGTCCTCTCTGGGCGTACTGGCCAACAAGATGCGCAGCGAGAAAGACCGCGCGGTGGATGCGCAGCAGATTTCCCAATCCAGCCGCGTGGAGGTGGACAAGATTTCCGCCAATCTCGAAGAGCTGGCCGTCACCTCCCATGGTGCGGCGGACAATATCGGCAAGCTGGATGCCAATGCGCAGATGGTGGGCAGCATTTTGCAACTGATCCGCGACATCGCGGACCAGACCAATCTGCTGGCGCTGAACGCGGCCATCGAGGCCGCGCGCGCGGGAGAGACCGGCCGCGGCTTCGCCGTGGTGGCCGACGAGGTGAGAAAACTCGCCGAGAGAACCGCTAACGCCACCTCGGAAATCGCCTCGCTGGTGCAGCAGATACGCGACGGCAGCTCGAACAGCCGCAGCCAGATGAACGAGCTGGCCGGCCAGGCTTCCCAATACAGCCAGGATGGGATGCGCGCGGCCGAAACCATGCACCGCCTGCTGGACATTTCTTCGCACATGGAAAAGGCGGTGGCCTCCTCCGCGCTGCGCGGCTTCTGCGAGCTGGCCAAGCTGGACCACATCATCTTCAAGTTCCGCGTCTACAAGGTCTTGCTTGGGCTGGGCCAAGAGCATGCCGGCGACCTGCCCTCGCATCACGACTGCCGCCTGGGCGCATGGTATTACGAGGGCGAAGGCCGGGCGTGCTTTTCCCAGCTGAACGGCTACAAGGAGATCGAGGCCCCTCATGTGCGCCTGCACGAGCTATGCAAGAAAATCCTGCAAGAACACCATGACGGCAATCACGGCGGACTGCCGGCCATGGTGCAGGAGATGGAGCATCTGAGCGCCAAGGTGCTGGCCGGCCTGGAACGGATGGCGGAGTCGGGTGAAGGCGATCCCACCATGTTGTGCAAGGCCTGAGTCATTTCCGCCGGGGTCCGTCGCGTATCCGGACGCCGGCGAAACACGCCAGGCAGGACGAGAGCCCGGCGACGAGCTCTCCTTGCACTACCCCGCCCGGCTTCGCGCCAGAAGCGGTTGACGCTTGCGGGGGGCGCGGGAGGGTGTTTCGTCAAATCGAGGCGTTTCGTCCCGCCTAGTCATGCTCGGCCAGGACAAAACCACGATGCGCCGGCGCGAAACGCGCCCGCAGGCGGCTCAGGCGAGCGCTGCCGCCGGCTCAAACCGCGTCCACGTTGTTGTGCACCTCGCTGTCGCGCAACACCACCTGCGCCCAGACCACGGAATCCAAATAATACTGGTTGACCAGTTCGATCTCGAAGTTCAGCACCTTGGCTTGGGCCTCGATCTGCACATTGTCGCCATGCTCGCAAGCCAGGGCCAGAGCCAGATGCGGCGCGAAGATGCCTTTCTGCTCCACCACGGCCTCCCGCACCGTCAAGGGCAGCTCCAGCGGGTCCAGCACATCCGGGAAGGGGATGTTCAGCAACACGTCCAGCAGCGAGAACATGCCGGTCAGGAACAGGTGCTCCGCCTCCAGCTTGTTGCCGCGATAACCGCCCAGCTTTTCCATGAAGCGGGCGCGGATCAACGACTTCTCCAACAAGGCCAGCGCGTTGCCGTCTTCCTTGCGCGAGGTGAACAGCAGCATGGACAGCCACTTGAACATGGTCTCGCGGCCCAGCAGCAGCAGGGTTTCCTCTATGGTCTGCACCTTGCGCGACAGGCCATGGATGGGGGAATTGATGAAACGCAGCAGCTTGAACAGCAGCACCGAGTCCAGCTTGAACTGGGCTTCTACCTCCTTGGCCTCGGCGTTGGTGCGCAGCAGCCGCATGATCTGCAGCACGCGGGTCTGGCTATTGTCCACCTTGCCGCCCTCCAGCGAGTGCGCCGTGCTGACGAAGGGGCCGTGGAACAGGGCGAAACGGTTGTTCCCGGGCGCGCGCAGGCACACGTCCAGGTCTTCCGCCGTGCCGACATTGCGCGCCATCCAGCGCGCGGCCGGATAGCGCTTGGGCAATTGGTCCAGAATGGGCGCCAACACGCGGGTGGACGGGCCGGCAAAATCCAGCACCATATAGTCCATGCGGCTGAACAGGTCGGCCTGCAGGCCCGGGCTCAGCGTGGCGGGGTCGTAGGCGGCGGGTTCCAGCGCAAAGCGCAGGCCCAGCTTCTGCAAGTCGTCCAGCTGCGACAGCATGAACTCGGACACTTCCATGCCCGGCACCGCCTCCAGCACGAAAATCACGCTGCCGGCCGGCATGCTGCGCAGCAGCGGTTCGTCCAGCGAGGTCATGGCGATGTGGACGAAGGCGCGCCGATAAGCCAGCAGCCTGAAAATGTCCATGTTTTGCAGCGTCCCCAGCAACAGGCGGTCAAACTCCTGCTGCTTGCCGGCCTCGATATTGCGCTTGCCCTGGCGCACGAAGAAATCGTAAGCCACCACCCGGCGCTGCTTGTCCATCACCGGCTGGTGCGAGACAAAACCCAGCGTGGCCGGCAACTCTTCCGGTGCCTGCTCTGGCGGCAGGTCTATGGTGGTCGAGCTGGGAAAGTCTGGCTCGCTCGCCGCGTCCTTTTCCTCGGTTCCCGTTTTTTTCAAGCGCCCCGTCAGACCGTCGATCAGACTTTTCAGCATGATGTAATCCCAATGTTGAATCGGCCGCCTCCCCCGGCGGCCGCTATCCCGTTAGAATTCTAGCCGATGCGGCCGGCAATTCGCGGGGTTTCCACCTTCACGTCGCCGCACTGCGCGCGGTGGCGCAAGGCGTGGTCGATCAACACCAGCGCCAGCATCGCTTCCGCGATGGGCGTGGCGCGGATGCCTACGCAGGGGTCGTGGCGGCCGTGGGTTTCCATGGTGACGGCCTCGCCCTGCTTGTTGATGGAGCGGCGCGGCTGGGCGATGGACGAGGTGGGCTTGATGGCGATGGAAACGGCTATCTGCTGGCCGGTGGAGATGCCGCCCAGCACGCCGCCGGCGTGGTTGCTGGCGAAGCCCTCGGGCGTCAGCTCGTCGCCGTGCTCGCTGCCCTTCTGCGTCACGCAGCCGAAGCCGGCGCCGATCTCCACCCCCTTGACCGCGTTGATGCTCATCATCGCGTAGGCGATGTCGGCGTCCAGGCGGTCGAACACCGGCTCCCCCCAGCCCACCGGCACATTGTCCGCCACCACGCGCAGCCGCGCGCCTATCGAATCCAGGCTTTTGCGGATGCTGTCCATATACTCCTCCAGCCGCGGCACCACGTCCGGGTCGGCGCTGAAGAAGGGATTGGAATTCACATGCTCCCAGCCCTTGAACGGCATCTGCACCTCGCCGATCTGCGTCATGTGGCCGCGGATGACGATGCCGTATTTCTCGCTCAGCCATTTTTTGGCGATGGCGCCGGCGGCGACGCGCACCGCGGTCTCGCGCGCCGAGGAGCGGCCGCCGCCGCGCGGATCACGCGTGCCATACTTGTGCCAGTAGCAATAGTCCGCGTGGCCGGGGCGGAAGGTGTCGGCGATATTGCCGTAGTCCTTGCTGCGCTGGTCGGTGTTGCGGATCAACAGCGCGATGGGCGTGCCGGTGGTCTTGCCCTCGTACACGCCGGACAGGATTTCCACCGTGTCCGGCTCGCGGCGCTGGGTGACGTGGCGGCTGGTGCCCGGTTTGCGCCGGTCCAGCTCCAGCTGGATGTCGGCCTCGGTCAAGGCCAGCCCCGGCGGGCAGCCGTCCACCACGCAGCCTATGCCCGGCCCGTGGCTCTCGCCGAAGGAAGTTACCGTGAACAATCGTCCCATGCTGCTGCCTGACATCTGCTTTCCCCTGCTTTTTCGTCTATGCGGACGATTCTAACGGCGCGCACTGCGGCAAGCTAGCGCGCATTGCGTCGGCGCAATTCCACTGGCATCATTTTTGCGTACTCGCTTGGCATCCTTCTTCCGAAGGCCTTTCATCCTGAACAGGAGCTGCCAATGAACGCATCGACACACAGCCTGGCGCGCAAGCTAGGCGGCTGGCAATTATGGGGCATCGCCGTCGGCCTGGTGATTTCCGGCGAATATTTCGGCTGGAGCTATGGCTGGGCGCAGGCCGGCACCTTGGGTTTTCTCTGCGCCACCGTGTTCGTCGCGCTGATGTATACCGCCTTTATTTTCAGCTTCACCGAGCTGACCACCGCCATTCCGCACGCCGGCGGTCCCTTCGCCTACGCCCGCCGCGCCTTCGGCCCGATCGGCGGCTTCCTGGCCGGCTTCGCCACCCTGTGCGAATTCGTGTTCGCGCCGCCCGCCATCGCGCTGGCCATCGGCGCTTACTTGAACGTGCAGTTCCCGTCCTTGGCACCAAAATGGACCGCCTGCGGCGCTTATTTGGTGTTCATGGCGTTGAACATCGCCGGCGTCGGCATCGCCGCCATGTTCGAACTCGCCGTCACGCTGCTGGCCATATTTGAATTATTGGTGTTCATGGGCGTGGTGGCGCCAGGCTTTAGCTGGGATCACTTCCTGCATCATGGCTGGGCGGGTCAAGACGCCTTCCACTGGGGCGCGGTCGGCGGCATGTTCGCCGCCGTGCCCTTCGCCATCTGGTTTTTCCTGGCGATAGAGGGCGCGGCCATGGCGGCGGAGGAGGCCAAGGACCCGGCGCGCACCATTCCGCGCGCCTACATCGCCGGCATCCTCACCCTGGTGGCGCTGGCCTTCGGCGTGATGATCATGGCCGGCGGCGCCGGCGACTGGAGCCGGCTGGCCAATATCAACGACCCGCTGCCGCAGGCGATGAAGCGGATCGTCGGCGAGCACAGCGGCTGGCTGCACATGCTGGTGTGGCTGGGCCTGTTCGGCCTGGTGGCGTCCTTCCACGGCATCATCATGGGTTATTCGCGGCAGATCTTCGCCCTGGCGCGCGCCGGCTACTTGCCGCGCGCGCTGGCCGCCATCCATCCGCGCTTCCAAACGCCGCATCGGGCCATCCTGGCCGGCGGCGTGGTCGGCATCGCCGCCATCTTCAGCGACGACCTGGTGCAGATCGCCGGCCAGCCGCTGACCGCCAACATCGTCACCCTGTCGGTGTTCGGCGCCATCGTCATGTACATCGTGTCCATGCTGGCCCTGTTCCGCCTGCGCGGCCGCGAGCCGGCGCTGTATCGCCCCTACGCCGCGCCGGGCTATCCCTGGCTGCCGGCGCTGGCCTTGGGCTGCTCCGTCATCTGCCTGATCGCCATGATTTATTACAACCTGCTGCTGGCTGGCATCTTCGCCGCCATGTTGGCCGCCGGCTACCTGTACTTCCTCGCCACCGCGCGCCAACGCGCCGAAGCCGTCCAGGACGCGTTGCTGCACGGCGAGCCGCCCGAAACCCAAGCAGAACCCCTCAAGGCATCCACATGAGCTACGCCATTACGATAGGCCCGCGCCGCTATCGTTTCGACGACTTGAAAACGCTGATGGCGCGCGCCAGCCCGCTGCGTTCCGGCGACCAGCTGGCCGGCCTGGCCGCCGCCAGCGCCGAGGAGCGGGTGGCCGCGCAAATGTGCCTGGCCGATCTGCCGTTGACCATCTTTCTCAACCAGGCGCTGATTCCCTACGAGGAAGACGAGGTGACGCGGCAGATCCTGGACAGCCACGACGCTGCCGCCTTCTCTGCCGTGTCCCACCTGACCGTGGGCGGCCTGCGCGACTGGCTGCTGTCCGACGCCGCCACGGCGGAAACGCTGGCCGCGCTGGCGCCGGGCCTCACCCCGGAAATGGCGGCGGCGGTGTCCAAGCTGATGCGCAATCAGGATTTGGTGCAGGCGGCGAAGAAATGCCGCGTGGTCACCGCCTTTCGCAACACCCAGGGCCTGCCCGGCCGCATGGGCGTGCGGCTGCAGCCCAACCACCCGGCCGACGATCCGCGCGCCATCGCCGCCGCCATGCTGGACGGCCTGCTCTACGGCGCCGGCGACGCGGTGATCGGCATCAACCCGGCCGGCGACAGCCCGGACGACATCCGCGGCTTGCTGACCTTGCTGGACGAGGTGCGCCAGCGCTACGCCATTCCCACGCAAAGCTGCGTGCTGACCCACGTCACCAGCACGCTGCAGCTGATCCGCCAGGGCGCGCCGGTGGACCTGGTGTTCCAGTCGATAGCCGGCACCGAGAAAGCCAACGCCGGCTTCGGCGTCAGCCTCGCCGTGCTGGACGAGGCGCATCAGGCGGCGCGGGAGCTGCAGCGCGGCACGGTGGGCAACAACGTGATGTATTTCGAGACCGGCCAGGGCAGCGCCTTGTCCGCCAACGCCCATTGGGGCGTGGACCAGCAAACTTGCGAGGCGCGCGCTTACGCGGTGGCGCGCCGCTACTCGCCCTTGCTGGTCAACACCGTGGTCGGCTTCATCGGCCCGGAGTACCTGTACAACGGCAAGCAGATCCTCCGCGCCGGCCTGGAAGACCATTTCTGCGGCAAGCTGCTGGGCCTGCCCATGGGCTGCGACATCTGCTACACCAACCACGCCGAGGCCGACCAGGACGACATGGACGCGCTGCTGACCTTGCTGGGCGTGGCCGGAACGCATTTCATCATCGGCGTGCCCGGCGCCGACGACATCATGCTGGGCTACCAGAGCACCTCCTTCCACGACGCGCTCTATCTGCGCAATGTGCTGGGCCTCAAGCGCGCCCCGGAGTTCGAGGACTGGCTGGAGACGATGGAGATCACCCGCGGCGGCAAGCTGCTGCCGCAGGATAGAAACCAGCGCCTGCTGGCGCTGATGGAGGGCGTGGCGTGAAAGAAAAGCAAAATCCCATCACCGAAGACGGCTGGGGCGAGCTGTCCCGCCTCACCGCCGCCCGCATCGCGCTGGGCCGCGCCGGCAGCAGCCTGCCCTGCCGCGAGACGCTGCGCTTCGCCTTGGCCCACGCCCAGGCGCGCGACGCAGTGCACACGCCGCTGGATGTAACGGCATTGACGGGGGAACTGGCGGCCGACGGCCACCGCGTCATCGACATCCACAGCGCCGCCGGCAGCCGCGCCGAGTATCTGCAGCGGCCGGACCTGGGCCGCCAACTGGACGACGCCAGCCGCGCGCGGTTGGCGGCCGAACCGGACAAGGGCTGCGACCTGCTGATCCTCATCGGCGACGGCCTGTCCTCGCGCGCGCCCGCCCTGCACGCGGCGCCATTGCTGCGCGAACTCATGCCGCGGCTGCGGGAGAGGGGTTTGCGCGTTGGCCCGCTGCTGATCGCGCGCGAGGCGCGGGTAGCGCTGGGCGACGAGGCTGGGGAAATCATGGGCGCAAAAATGACGGCGATGCTGATAGGCGAGCGGCCGGGCTTGAGCTCGCCGGACAGCCTGGGCCTCTACCTGACCGCCGAGCCGCGCGCCGGCCGCAGCGACGCCGAGCGCAACTGCATTTCCAATGTGCGGCCGGACGGCCTGCCCTACCCATTGGCCGCGTTCAAGCTGGCCTGGCTGATAGACGCCGCGCTGCGCCAGGCTACCGGGGTGGGATTGAAAGACGGCAGCGCCGCCGATCCGCGCTGGGCGGCGCTGTTGGCGAAGCAGGCCAACTTAACTCAGCGCTAACAGGCCGTTGAAAAACACGTCGATCTTGCCCCAACCCATTTCCATATGAACAAAAATGGGCGGTTTCAGCGGGCAGAATGCCAATAAATCCGCTCTCTGCCTGGGTTTTCAGGCTGTTTGCCGGTTATCCGGCGATTTTGGGCGCAATACGCCCTATACATGCGATCCGCCCCAACAGCCGGACAGGCTGCCCATGCGGATCAGGTTATAGGTCGCAAACGCTAAAAAAGTTTGCCCGGCCAGTTTGGCCCGGCCGATCAGTTTGGTTTTGCGAAGGCCTCCGACGGTTTTCAGCCAGCCGAAGCATTCCTCGATCCGTTTGCGTCGCCGCTGGCTGATCGCGTAACCCTCATGGCGCGTGGTGCGGCTGTCGATGGCGCTGCCGACACGCTTGCGCGCCACGTGCGGCGTGATGCCCAAGTCTCTGCAGCCGTTCACGAAAGCCGGCGTGTCATAGCCCTTGTCCGCGCCGACGGTGCTGCCTTTCTTGGCATTGCGCAGCAACAGGTTCAGCGCTTCGATGTTTTCGGCGTGGCCATTGACCTCGGACACCGAGACGTCCACCACCAGACCGTTGCGGTTCTCGGTCAGGATATGGGCCATATGGCACAAGCGGCTGGCGTCGCCGGCGCTCTTGCGGGCCAGTCGCGCTTCCGGATCGGTTCGCGATTGATGCGTCTGGTTGCTTCGCTTCTCACCCCGGAAATCGACGTCCGGGTTGCGCCCTGCGGGTGGGGAGGTGTCGTCATCCTTGTGAACAAAGCTTTTGTGCGAAGCCCAGGCATCGATCAGCGTGCCGTCGACGCTGAAATGTTCGTCGCTGGTGAGCTTGCCCCACTCGGCCAGGCTGCGTACGCGAATGAAGAAGGCGCGGGCGACGTCTTCGGTAAACAAGCGGTCGCGATTTTGCGAGAAGGTCGAGTGATCCCATACGCGGGCATCGGCGGAAAGGCCGACGAACCAGCGAAACAGCAGGTTGTAGTCCAGTTGCTCGACCAGCAGCCGCTCGGAGCGGATGGTGTAGAGCACTTGCAGCAGGGAGGCGCGCAGCAGATGTTCAGGCGGAATCGAAGGCCGCCCGACGCGGGAATATAAGCCGTCGAATACCTCATTCATCGAGCCGAGCACCAGGTCGACCATCTGGCGGATCTTGCGCAGCGGGTGATTGGCCGGGATGCGATCTTCCAGCTGGATGTAGCTGAACAGGCTCGTCTGACTGTCGTTGCGGACGCCTCTCATCGGGTGCTTTCGCGGTTCGTTGGATGTTGATGATTATACCAAATGAATGGCTGTTGGTTTTTCAACGGCCTGCTAAGCGCCAACTCTAAGAGTGTGGCTTTTGAATCCGCTGCGCGGATGATGATTTTCAATGCCGGGTCTACCCGGCTCGCAGGGAGGGGATATTTGCCTGGCCAAATATCCCCTCCCCCCTAAAAGCCACCCTGCAAGCCTGGCCTGCGGCTCCCCGCCGGGTCCCGTCAGGCCCGAGGCGCGGCTGAACTCGCGATTTGCTAGCGTCAAATCGCTCAAACAGGCAGCCGCTTAATACCTCGGACCTGCCACCCGTCGGCAGGCTTGAAGGGACTTGGGCGCATCGCCAAAGTGCTTGCTCTCATGCCAGGAACCAAAACCATCATCTGGCGGTAAATCCGCCTTGAGTATTCAGCTACACAGGTAAATCCCAAGACAAGATTAACCGAGCAGACATGGAGAAAGTTAAGTACCGCTCGGACTCAGTCCTGCGTTCACAACCTTCACCACGGCAAGCTGCCGCCCTGGCGGCGATACCAGCCGGTGACCGACAAACGCTGTTGCTTGGCCGGCAATACCTCATGCCAGAAACGGTCCGCCAGGAACAGCACCAGGGTGCCGGCCTCCGGCTCCACGTCGATGAACGCTTCGCAAGCTTGGTCCAGATACAGGCGGATCTGGCCGCCGGCATCGGCCGGCCAGTTCTCGTTGAGGTAGAACACCGTGGTCAAGGTGCGCGCGTCGTCGTCCTGAAAACGGTCCAGATGCTTTTTATAGAAGGCGCCTTCTGGGTAGACGGCAAAGTGCGACTCCAGCTCGGCCAGGCCCAGGTACAGGCCGCGGTTCACCGCCTGCATGATTTCGTCCATCGCGGCGTTGTAGGCACGCACCGCCGGCAGTTCATCCACCTGATCCAGCCACAACACCGAGTCGGAGCGGATCTCGGCTCGGCGCGCCTGGCCATCGGCGCGGCCGGTGGCGGCTTCATGGAAGCGCCCCTCGTCCCATACTTGCAGGCAGGCCTCGCGCAAATTGGCGGTCAAGTCGGCCGGCAGGGCCTGCGGGATGACGATCCAGCCTTGGCCGGCCAGGGTGTCGAGTACGGTATCGAGATCGAATTGCAGCTGAGTCATGGGCTTAATCGCGGGAAAACGGGCTGAGGCTTTCTACCATAAGCCCGCCCGCAAAGCGAATGCGCCGGATCAAATACCCTGCGCCAAGCTCAAAGGAGGCGGCTTGCTGTTCCGCCCCCTGCCACGCTATCTCAGCATGCCGTCGGCGGCGTGCCTTCGGCATTGGCCACCACGGCGTCGATTTGGATCAAGGCGCCATGCGGCAAGGCGCCGACGCCCACCGTCCTGCGCGCTGGCAAACCTGCGGGGAAGAATTGCGCGTAGACCTCATCCACCGCGCCGATATCTTCAATGTTTTTGATAAACAGATTCACCTTGACCACGTCTTCCAACGCATGGCCTATGCTCTCCACGATGGCTTGGATATTGCGCAAGCATTGACCGGCCTGTTCCTTGACGCCGCCCGCCACGACTTCCAGCGTTTCCGGATGCAAAGGCAGCTGGGCGGAAAGGTGGTTGTAATGGGAAAAGGCCACGGTCTGGGTGGAGAGCGCGCAACGCGGGGCGCGATCGGTATGATTCGCCTTGATCACAATGCCATGCCGGTCTTCCACGGCTTGCGGCGGCGTGCCATCGCCGTGCGATACCACGGCCTCCATCTGCACCAAGGCATCCATCGGCAAGGCCGCCACCTCCACTACGGTGCGAGCCGGCAGATACGCCACCGCGCGCGCGATAGCAGAATCCGGGAAGAAGGTTCGGTAGACCTCATTGACAGCCTCAAGATCGGACAGGTTTTTCAGGAAAACATTGACTTTGACGATATCGTCAAATGGCACGTCAATACTCTCCAAGATCGACTTAATATTGATCAAGCATTGAGCCGCCTGCTCTTTTACGCCGCCAGCCACCAGTTTTCCGGACTGGGGATCGATCGGCAATTGCGCCGACAGATTGTTGTAATGCGAAAATGCGACCGATTGCGTCGACAACATGCTGGTCGGCGCCCGATTCGTATCGCGCGCCATCTTGACCAGATCGCCCGCCTGCGGCGCATTGGGTATGGTGCCCTCGCCATTGGAAATCAATGCTTCCACTTGCACCTGCGCGCCCATGGGCAGCGCGGCGACGGCCATCGTGGTCAGCGCGGGCACATAGGCGGGGAAGAAACGGGAATAAACGGCCAAGACGACATCGCCATCCGCCATGTCCTGCAAAAAGATGGTGATCCGGACCACATCGTCCATGACGTGGCCGATGCTCTCGACAATGGCCTGAAGGTTTTTAAAACATTGCTCGGCTTGCGCCTTGATGCCGCCGTCAACCAGTTGACCGGTGATGGGATCCAACGGCAGTTGCGCCGACAGATTATTATAATGTGAAAAAGCGGTCGTCTGAGAATAAAGACCCATTCCACTGGGGGCCTTGTCGGTATTTCTTGCCAATACTGCATTGAAGCTAGCCATAATGTTCATTACCCATTCAGTTTGAAATTAGTCGACGGCGCATTATTAAAAAGCGCTAGCCGCTCATCAGCGCCATATTGCATGGCATCAGTTTGCGCGGCAGCCGGCAATCAAAACACGACAGGTAATGCGCACACCATCAGAGCAAACTCAGCTAAGCACCGCAAGCATGATGGCGGATTTTATCGACTAGCGGCCCATAGCTGTCAATACGGCATGCGGCAGAAAATACTTTGAAATTAAAATTCAAAGCGGGTAGAGCCAAGCCTCCATTAGACTTACCCACTCAACATGTCTCTTATTTGAATAAAACAGCGCTTTTTTACCTGCCATGCAGCGTGGCAAAAAAAGGACGGCCTTGTCTTTAATTCCCCACCCTAGTAAAAACCAATCACAACCCCAAAAAACATGGCTTGATCCTGATCAATACCAATACCGCACATCGAATAAGAATAGACAAATCACTTTGGCAGAAATATTTATCGCGAGGGAGAAAAATACCCCACTTCCCGACTCGACACGCATGGAGATTTAGCAATGATGCCACCGCCGGGCGCGCCGTCTCCAGCGGGGGAAGAGCGCTCCCGCTCATCCCGGCCTCCTCTCGCGCTCAGCCGCGCCCGGCTCAATAATTCTCCGCCACCTTGTCGTAGCGCCCCGCCAGCCATTCCAAGGCCAAGGGGAAATGGTCGCGCGGCGCGTCTGGATGGGTCAGCAGCGAGACATGGTTGTAATCGTGCAGATGGCCGGCCCGGCGCCCCAGCAGGTGCAGCCGCGACAAATGCGGGCCGGATTCGTCGCGAAAGCGGCGCACATCCTCCGCGTGGCCGCGGCAGGGATCGTTGACGGCTGCGAAATACAGCACCGGCGGCAAATGGCCCAGGCGCGCCGCGGCCGCGTAGTCGAAGCCGTCGTCGCTGTCCACCCAGGGCTTGGGCTGCGCCCACAGCTTGCTCTGCAGATGGCTCTTGTCGCTCTCGTCGTCCGCGCCCAGCCGGATGCGCCGCGCCGGCAGGTAGCCGAATGCCTTGATCAGCCAGCGCGAGGCGGTGTTCCACATGAAGTCCACCTCGATCAGCTTGTTCAGATTCCGCACGCGCACGCTGCGCTTGGAGCCGAAATAAACGACATTGGCAACTTCGACGGCGATATCGGGGAAGCGGGCCAGGCAGCTGCTCATATGCACGCCGCCCCAGGAGTGCGCCATCCAGTGCACGCGCTGGCCGCCGCTCATGCCGCGCACAAAGGCGTGCAAGGCCGGCAAATCCTCGCAGATGGTTTCTGTTTGACCGTGGCGGCTATGCGGGCCGATCTTGGGCGTGCTGTTGCCGCGGCCGCGCAAGTCCGCCACGTAGACGTCGTAGCCGGCGTCGGCCAGAAAGTGGGCCAAGCCCTTGCCGGAATCGGTATAAAAGATGCGGCCGTTGGCCATCACCCCGTGCACCATCAATACCGGCGCGCCGCCGGCGCGGCCTATGCGCTTGACGAACAGCCGCTCGTCCTGGCCCACCGGCACGTACAAATCCTGTTGCAGTTTCTCCATGGCTTCCTCGTTGGATCATGCCGTCGCCGTCTGCGCAGCGATTCAAGCAAACGCTTGATCATGACAAAGAAGCCGGCAAAGCGGAAGCATCGGCAGCCGCAGCCGGGGCGGCACGTTGCAAACGCAGCCTATCGCCGAACAGCGCCAGCCCCGCGCCCAGCACGCACAGCATGGCCAAGACGGCAAACAGCAGCCAGGCCGGACCATGCGCCAGCAGCGCGCCGGCCAGCGCCGGCCCCAGCGCGCCGCCCAGCGAGGCGAGGTTTTGCGCGCCGTAATAGCTGCCCTTCAGCGCCTCCGGCGCGATGGCGTCGATGTAAAGATACTCCGCCGGCACCAGCACCACTTCGCCCAGCGTGAACAGGGCGATGCCCGCGCACATCATCGGCAGGCTGTCCACCGCGCCCAGCCACAGCATGCCGGCACCGACCAACAAGAAGCCGCCGACGATGGAGCGGATCAGCCGCCTGGGCTTGAGCAGCCGCCCCAACGGATATTGCAGCGCCACCACCACGATGGCGTTGCAGCTGATCAAGGCGGACATCCAGCGCATGGCGTCGGCCTCATCCATCCGTGTCAATAGATAGAGCGGCAGATAGCTGGAGAAGCGGCCATACACGACATAGGCCAGCAGGCTGCTGGCCGTGAACCACACCAGCACGCGGTCGCCGGCCAAAGTACGCAAGGTGGCGGCGAAGCCATCCGGCAGCGCCGCCATATCGCGCGGGAACGACGGCAGCCGCGGCTGGGTCAGCCATCCGGCCAGCGCCAGCGCGCCGCCCAGCCAGAACGGCGCCAGCTCGTTCCACAGCAGCGCGGCGCTGCACAACAGCGGCCCCACCGCCCAGGCCGCGTTGGCCAGGGTATAGCGCAGGGAAAACACCCTGCCGCGTTGCGATTCCTCCGCCAGATCACTCAATATCGCCTTCACCGCGATGCCGTACAGCGTCATCGCCAGCTCGCCAGCCGCCAGCGCCGCCACCACCGCCGCGTAACCATGCGCATAGGGCAGCAGCGCGCTGCCCAGCCCCATCAACACCGCCGCCGCGCGCAAGGCCGGTCCGCGCGGCAGCCTGTCCAGCCAGTAGCCGCCGTACACGCCAAACAAGGCCGTGGCCAGCAACACCGCGCCCAGCAGGCCGCCAGTGGCTTGCAGGCTCAGCCCAAGCTGCCTGGCCAAGGTCAGCACCAGCAAGGGCGTGATCGCGGCGCGCGACAGCGATAGCAGAAAGGACGACAACAGAATGCGGCGGACAGCGGGGGAGTGCGGCGACACGGCAATACCTTGAAAACAATTGGAACGAAAGCAGTATGGCCAAAAAAGAGGAATGTAAAAATGGATATAATCCAATATCAATACTTCCCTTTTATTGAGGAGCCGCGATGCGCCTGCGCCAACAATATCAGCTGCTCTATCAGGCCTTTGGCGAAACCCCGTCCCAGCCCGGCCTGCCGCAGCTGGCCCGGTTGTGGCGCTGCAGCGAGCGCAACGCGCGCCTGCAATTGGCCAGGATGCGCGAGCTGGGCTGGCTGGAATGGCAGCCGGGCCGCGGCCGCGGCCATCGCTCCACCCTGCGGCTCGCGCAAACGCCGGACGGGCTGGACTGGCAACAGCTGCAGGACATGCTGGCGCGCGGCCAGCTGGAGCAGGCCTTCTCACGCTTGGAGCCGGCCCGGCAGCAGCAGCTGCTGGCCGCGCTGCCCGCCCATTTGGGCGCCGGCGATAGCGGCCGCAGCCTGCGCATCCCCATTCCGCACGCGCCGCTGACCTTGGACCCGCTGCTGGTCAATTCACGCTTGGAATCCCATCTGGTGCGGCAAGTGTTCGACCGGCTGTGCCGGCACGACAAACAAGGAAAAAGCCTGCGCCCCGCGCTGGCCCACCACTGGGAAAGCGATGCGGATGGGCGCGGCTGGCGCTTCTGGCTGCGGCCCGGGCTGCGCTTTCACGACGGCGCCGCGCTGGACGCCGAAACCGCCGCCGCCAGCCTGCTGCGCCTGAAAGGCCCGGAGAATCCCTATCACTCGCTGTACGCTCATCTAAACCGCGTGGACATCCACGACGCCTGGTCTTTCAGCTGCCAGCTGGACGAGGCGGACTACCTGTGGCCGCAACGGCTGGCCACCGCCAACGCCTCCATCGTGCCGCAGCGGCGCGGCGCGGACTTCGCGCGCCTGCCGGTGGGCAGCGGGCCGTTCCGCGTCGAGCTGCACAGCCCGCAGCGACTGAAGCTGGCCGCCTTCGACCGGCATTACCGCGAGCGCGCGCTGCTGGACGCGATCGAACTGTGGATCATCCCCTCGCCAAACGAGCAGGACTACCATCTGCGGCTGGAATACGGCACCCAAAACGGCGCCACCATGCTGCAATCGGCCTGCACCTATTTGCTGATCCCGCCTGGCGGCGCGGCCATACCGGACGAACAACGCCTGCCGCTGATGAGCTACCTCGCCTCGCCGCACCCGATAGCGTCCAGCGAGGCGCGTCAGCCGGCGCTGGGCCTGCAGCCCGGCTGGACCCATCCACGGCCGGTATCTGCCGCGCCGCCGCGCCTGTCCAGCCAGACGCTGACGCTGTTTCATTACGACCTGCCCTGCTTCCCGTCCTTGGCCGCCGCCCTGGCGCAAAGGCTGTCGCCGCTGGGCGTGGACCTGGTGGCGCGCTGCCTGACGCGCCGCGAATTCTTCGACTCCGCCGCCTGGCGGCCGCAAGCGGACCTGATCCTGTGCAGCGAAATCCTGCACGACGACCGCGACTACGGCATGTATGAATGGCTGAGCGGCTGCAGCACCTTGCGCCTGGGCCTGGACCATGCCGCCGCCGGCCGACTGGCTGGCGAGATGCGCCAGCTGCAGGGCCAGCCGGCATTTTCCGCGCGCCAGGAGGGCTATCGGCGGGCAGGCGACTGGCTGGTGGCCGAAGGCTGGCTGCTTCCGCTGTCGCATGAAAAAGTCGGCCATCGCGCCAGCCCTCAGCTGGCGGGCCTGCAGCTGGGCGGCAACGGCTGGACCGATTTCGCCGGGCTGTGGCTGCGCGCTTGATTTGACCTGAATCAAGCCCGAGGGCTGGCGGCCACTTGAAACCGGCGTCATGCGCCCTATCTTCCATAACAGGACGGCAACCGCCGTAAGCCACTGATAGGAAAGGAGAAGCAAATGAGCATGTTGCCCAGCCGCCATAGCCTGTTTGACGAATTTTTCCGCGACTTCACCCCCGGCTTCTTCATCAAGCCGCTGCATGGCGACGCGCTGCCGGCGCAAATCAAGATGGACGTGAAAGAAACCGAGCAGGCTTACCAGGTTGAGGCCGAACTGCCCGGCGTCGGCAAGGAGGACATCCACGTCGAGATCGACGGCCCGCTGGTGACGATCAAGGCCGAAGTGAAACAGTGCGACGAGCAAAAGCAGGAGCAGCAAAGCCTGCGCAGCGAACGCTACTACGGCATGGTGTCGCGCAGCTTCCAGCTGCCGCAAGACATCGACCGCGAAGCGGCCAGCGCCAAGTATGAAAACGGCGTGTTGCTGCTGAACCTGCCGAAACGGCGCGGCGGCGGCGCGGGACAAAGGCTGCGCATCGAATAAGCGCCGAGTCTCTCGCGCCAAAGCAAAACGCACCGGGTTTACCGGTGCGTTTTTCATTGCGTGTTTCGAACCCGTATGGCTGGGTGCCCGCGTAGGGCGGAAGCCCCTTCAGGGGCGTTCCGCCTTCCGCTTGGCTAAATGGCGGAACGCCCCGGCAGGCCGAGGCTTCCGCCCTACCAAAGCTCGTAGCCCGTAGCGCGGCTTGGACGCCAGGCCATACCCGCGGGCCACGAGAACCAAGGGATCACGCCAGGATCTTGGACACGATCTCGTACACGTCCTTGGACAGCGGCGCCTGGGCCATGCGCTCCAGCTCGGCGCGCATCAGGGCCTGGCGGCCCGGCTCCAGCTTTTTCAGGCGGCGGAAGGCGCGGGTCAGGCCGCTGGCGCCCTGCGGATTGATGGCGTCCAGCTCCAGGATGCGGTCGGCCAGGAAGCGGTAGCCGCTGCCGTCCGCCGCGTGGAAATGGAACATATTGGCGCCGAACGCGCCCAGCAGCGCGCGCACCTTGTTCGGATTCTTCAAGGTGAACGCCGGGTGCTGCAGGGCCGCGGTCACATGTTCCAGCGTGCCCTCCACCTGGCTGCCGCCTATCAGCATGAAGAACTTGTCCATCACCAGCGCCTCATTCTGCCAGCGCGAGGCGAAGGCGGTGAGGCACTCGTCGCGCTCTTCGCCATCGCGGTCGCGCAACGCCAGCAGCGCGCCCATCTGGTCGGTCATATTGTCCGCATCCAGACATTGCTTGGCCGCCGTCTCCGCCGGCCAGGCGTCGTCCAGGCGGTTCAGCATCCACAGCGCGCGGTTCTTCAGGCTGCGTTTGCCGGCGTCTTGCGGCTTGTACTCGCGCGTCACGTTCAGCTCGTAAGCTTCGCGCCATTCGCCGCGCAGGGCTTGCGCCAGCTGGTCCAGCACAAAGTCGCGCACCTGATGGATGACGGCCGGGTCGGCCACATCCACCATTTCCAGGATTTCGCCTTCGCTCGGCAACATCAGCATGAAAGCCTTGAAGGCCGGGTCCAGGCTATGGTCCTTCAGCACCGCGCGGAAGGCGCCGATGAACACCTCGGACAGCTTCAGCTCGCGGCCGGCGGCCACGTCGTCGATCAATTGCTTGAACAGGCGTTCGGCGAAAGTCTGGCCGGCCTCCCAGCGGCAGAAGCTATCGCTGTCGTTGGCCATCAGGAACACCAGCTGGTCGTCGCGCCAGTCGTATTCCAGCTTCACCGGCGCGGAGAAGCCGCGCAGCAAGGACGGCACCGGCTCGGCCGGGATGTCGACGAAAGTGAAGCGCTGCTCGGCTGCCTTGATGTCCAGCACGCGCGAGGAGCCGACCGCCTCGGCCTCGCCGGCCAGACGCAGCGGCAGGTCCTTGCCGTCCGCGCCCACCAGGCCCAGGGCCAGCGGGATGTGGAAAGGCTGCTTGACGTCCTGGCCCGGCGTGGCGGGGCAGCTTTGCTTGACGGTCAGGGTGTAGCTTTGCTCTGCCGGATTGTAGCTGGACGACACGGCCAGGCGCGGCGTGCCGGCCTGGCTGTACCACAGGGCGAACTGTTCCAGATCGGCGTCGTTGGCGTCGGCCATCGCCGCGCGGAAGTCGTCGCAGGTGACAGCCTGGCCGTCATGGCGCTTGAAGTACAGGTCCATGCCCTTGCGGAAGCCGTCGCGGCCCAACAGGGTTTCATACATCCGCACCACTTCCGCGCCCTTCTCGTACACGGTCATGGTGTAGAAGTTGTTCATCTCGATATAGCTGTCCGGACGGATCGGGTGCGCGGTCGGGCCGGCGTCTTCCGGGAACTGCGCCATGCGCAGGCCCTTGACGTCCTCGATGCGCTTGACCGCGCGGCTATACATGTCGGCGCTGAATTCCTGGTCGCGATAAACTGTCAGGCCTTCTTTCAGGCTCAGCTGGAACCAGTCGCGGCAGGTGACGCGGTTGCCGGTCCAGTTGTGGAAGTATTCGTGGCCGATCACGGCTTCGATGTCTTCGAAGTCGGTGTCGGTGGCGGTGTCCTGGCGCGCCAGCACGTACTTGGTGTTGAAGATGTTGAGGCCCTTGTTCTCCATGGCGCCCATATTGAAGTCGCCCACGGCGACGATCATATAGATGTCCAGGTCGTACTCCAGGCCGAAACGCTCCTCGTCCCACTTCATCGAGTGCTTGACCGACTCCATCGCGTGCGCGGTCTTGTCCTGGTCGGCCGGCTCGGTCCAGATTTCCAGCGCCACTTCGCGGCCGCTCAGGGTGACGAACTTGTCGCGCAGCGCGACCAGCTTGCCGGCGACCAGCGCGAACAGATAGGCGGGCTTGCGGTACGGGTCTACCCACTTAACCCAGTGGCGCTTCTTGTCCACCATGCCCTCGCCCACCTTGTTGCCGTTGGACAGCAGCACCGGGTATTTCTGCTTGTCGGCCTTGATGGTGGTGGTGAACTTGGCCATCACGTCCGGACGGTCCAGGTAATAGGTGATCTTGCGGAAGCCTTCCGGCTCGCACTGGGTGAACAGGTTGCCGCTGGACGCGTACAGACCCATCAGGCTGGTGTTGCCGGCCGGGTCCAGTTCGGTTTCCACTTCCAGAATGAAGCTGTCCGGCACGCCGCTCACGGTCAGCACGTCATCGGCCAGGCTGTAGCGCGTGTCGTCCAGTTTTTCGCCGTCCAGCACCACGGACACCAGCTTGGCGCTGCCGTCCAGCTTGAGCTCGCCGGCGGTGGAGTGGCCATTGCGGTTCACCACCAGGCGGGAATGGACGCGGGTGGCTTCGTCTTCAATATCGAACACCAGATCGACGCGGTCGATCAAAAAGGCCGGGGCCTGGTAATCCTTGCGGTACTTCACTTCCGGCTGTTGAGCCATGCGTGTCTCTCCTTATCGTCCGGCTTGTGGCCGGCCTCATTCATAGACGGAACGGCGCCGCGCGGCGCCGCTCATCGGTGTGTTCTGGTCCGCTCAGCGGCCGGCAATCCACTTGCCGCCATCCGGCAGCAGCTTCAGGCGGCAGGTATCCGCCGGCGCCGCCCGCAGCGTCGCCTCGAAGGTCATCAGCTCATCGCGGCGGAAGGCATGCAGCTTGATCTGGTCGCCTGCGGCATAACGCGATATCTGCTTGTCCAGATCGAAGGCGCGCAGCTTGTCCACCGCCACCACCACGTCGCCGCCGGACAAGCCTGCCGCCTGGGCCGCGCCGCCGTCCAGCACCTGGGCCAGCTTGACGCCGGCGGCGTCGGCCGCGGTCTTGACGCCCAGCGTCAGCGGCGCCGGCTTGCCGGCGAAGGCGTCGACCACGCCGCCGCGGTCGGCCGCGCCCTGCGCCGCCTCGAATTGCATTTCGACGCCCTGGCTGGCCAACAGTTCGGTCAGCGGCAGCTCTGCGGTGGAACGCAGCGCCAGATCAAAGAAAGGCTGCAGCTTGAGGCCGGTGGTTTCGATGGCGATCTTTTCCCACTCGTCTTCCTGCAGGCCCTTGCCGTCCGCCAGCCATTTCTTCCACAGCGCCAGCATCACGTCGTCCAGCGATTGCTTGCCCTGGCTGTCGCGGCGGATGGTCAAGTCCAGCGCCAGCGCGGCCAGCGCGCCCTTGGTGTAGTAGCTGACGATGCTGTTGGGGCTATTTTCGTCCTGGCGGTAGTACTTGGTCCAGGCCTCGAAACTGGATTGCTCCAGCGTTTGCTTCATCCTGCCCGCGCCGCGTTGCACGCCGGTGATGGTTTCGGCCAACAGGCCCAGGTAGCGCTTCTCGTCTATCAGGCCGCAGCGCGCCAGGGTCAAATCGTCGTAATAGGAGGTGATGCCCTCGAAGGCCCACAGCAAACGGGTATGGCCCTCGCGGTTCAGGTCGTACGGCGTGAACGCCGCCGGCTTCATGCGCTTGACGTTCCAGCTGTGGAAGTATTCGTGGCTGATCAGGCCCAAGAGCTTGAGGTAGCCATCGCTGATCTCGGTCGCGCCGGGCGCCGGCAGGTCGTCGCGATTGGCCACCAGGGCGGTGGAGGCGCGATGCTCCAGGCCGCCGTAGATATCCTTGCCGACGAACAGCATGAACACATAGCGCTCGAACGGCGCGGGTTCGCCGAACAGCTGGATCTGGTATTCGCAGATTTTCTTGGTGTCGTCCGCCAGGCGCTTCAGATCGCCCTGGAAGCGGCCGGACACGACGAACTCATGCGGCACGCCGCAGGCCTTGAAGCTGACTTTCTGAAACGCGCCCATTTCCACCGGGTGGTCGATCAGCTCATCGTAGCTGGACGCCTGGTAACGGCCGAAGCCGCTCTTTTTCTTGACCTCCACGGCCGGCAGGCTGGTGGCGATTTTCCAATCCGCATAAGACTTGCCTTCCGGCGCCAGGATGTCCACGCTGCACGGCGCGTCCTCGTAGCCTTCCGCCGCCAGGAACACGCTGCTGCCATTGTAAAAGCCGCGCTCGCCGTCCAGATAAGCGCCGCGCACGGACAGATCAAATGCATAGACCGGGTAGCGCAGGGTCAGCGCGCCCTTGGCCGGATCGGCCTGCCAACGGTTTTTCTCCAGCTGGCGCACCACCACCGGCTTGCCGCCGGCTTCCGCCTGGATTTGGCCAAGGTGCTTGGAAAATTCACGTATCATATAGCTGCCGGGAATCCAGGTCGGCAGCGAAAAAATCTGGCCATTCTTCGCAGGTTGCAAAACTGTAACCGTGGCTTCGAACAGGTGGGCCTCCGGGGAAACCGGCCGCAGAGTGTAGTGGACTGGGATGGACTGGTTCATGATCGCCTGCGTGCGTTGCAAAACCTGATGATTCTAGCATTTTCGCCTGGAAAGCGGCGTCGATTGTGCCGTATTGATCCATATCAAGAGCTGTTGCCCACAGGCCAATACAATTGCATGCGTGACAATCTGGACCGTTTAACGATTGCCGTCCCCGCAGGACGACGGCAAGAACATGCTAAAACGGCCAAACCGTTCATGCGTCTGGTTTGGGTATGGTGCTTGATTTAGAATAAAGGCATTGATCTGGCTAGGAATTGGTGCTGTCGAAACCGCTGACGAACTGCTAATACAGACATCGTAAGCCTTCGATACGGATCGGCACTTGACTCAACTATGCTGTTCGGTTCCCGTGGCTTGAGCCTACCCAGTAGCAAATGGGGCTGAGGTGAAGAAGTTCAAGCCGCTACGGTTTGTTCATGTTCTGAGTTAGCAACCTTGGAGATAACCTTAATGGAAACGCAATCCACTTATAACTATAAGGTGGTGCGCCAATTTGCCATCATGACCGTAGTTTGGGGCATCGTCGGCATGTTGGTGGGCGTCGTCATCGCGGCCCAGCTGGTGTGGCCAGAGCTCAATTTCGGGCCCTGGTTCCACTTTGGCCGCCTGCGCCCCTTGCACACCAATGCGGTCATTTTCGCCTTCGGCGGCTGCGGCCTGTTCGCCACGTCCTACTATGTGGTGCAACGTACCTGTAACGTCAGGCTGATTTCCGACAAACTGGCCGCCTTCACCTTCTGGATGTGGCAGCTGATCATCGTGCTGGCCGCCATCACCCTGCCGCTAGGTTTCACCTTCGGCAAGGAATACGCCGAGCTGGAATGGCCGATCAAGCTGATGATCGCCGTCACCTGGGTGGTGTACGCCATCGTGTTCTTCGGCACCATCGCCATCCGCAAGGTCAAGCACATCTACGTGGCCAACTGGTTCTATGGCGCCTTCATCCTGGCCGTGGCCCTGCTGCACATCGTCAACTCCGCCTTCGTGCCGGTGACGCTGTGGAAGTCTTACTCGGTTTACTCCGGCGCGGTGGACGCCATGGTGCAATGGTGGTATGGCCACAACGCCGTGGGCTTCTTCCTCACCGCCGCCTTCCTCGGCATGATGTACTACTTCGTGCCCAAGCAGGCCGGCCGCCCGGTGTACTCCTACCGTCTGTCCGTGGTGCACTTCTGGGCGCTGATCTTCACCTATATGTGGGCCGGTCCGCACCACCTGCACTACACCGCCCTGCCCGACTGGACCCAGTCCGTAGGCATGGTGTTTTCCCTGATCCTGCTGGCGCCGTCCTGGGGCGGCATGATCAACGGCATCATGACCTTGTCCGGCGCCTGGCATAAGCTGCGCACCGACCCGGTGCTGAAGTTCCTGGTGGTCTCGCTGTCCTTCTACGGCATGTCCACCTTCGAAGGCCCGATGATGTCGATCAAGACCGTCAACGCGCTGTCCCACTACACCGACTGGACCATCGGCCACGTGCACTCCGGCGCGCTGGGCTGGGTGGGCTTCATCACCATCGGCTCCATGTACTACCTGATCCCGCGCCTGTTCGGCCGCGACTCCATGTTCAGCGTCAAGCTGATCGAGGCGCACTTCTGGCTGGCCACCGTGGGCGTGGTGCTGTACATCGCCTCGATGTGGATTTCCGGCGTGACCCAGGGCCTGATGTGGCGCGCGCTGAACCAGGACGGCACCCTGACCTATGCCTTCGTTGAGGCGGTCAAGGCCAGCTATCCGTATTACTTCGTGCGTTTCCTCGGCGGCGCCCTGTATCTGTCCGGCATGCTGCTGATGGCCTACAACGTCTTCCGTACCGTCTCCTCCGGCCGCGCCGTGGACGCCAAGATCCCGGCCATCACCGCGCAAGCTCACTAAGGAGACGAGGTAATCATCATGGACAAAATCCAAAAACTGATCGAAGAACATGTGGGCTGGCTGATCGTGCTGACACTGCTGGTGATCAGCGTGGCCGGCCTAGTGGAAATCCTGCCCCTGGCCTTCCAGAAATCCGTGACCGAGCCGGTGGCCGGCGTCAAGCCTTACACCGCGCTGCAATTGGCTGGCCGCGACATCTACATCCGCGAAGGCTGCTACAACTGCCACTCGCAAATGATCCGCCCGTTCCGCGCCGAAACCGAACGCTACGGCCACTACTCCGTGGCCGGCGAATCGGTATACGACCACCCCTTCCAGTGGGGCTCCAAGCGCACCGGTCCGGACCTGGCCCGCGTGGGCGGCCGCTACTCCGACGAGTGGCACCGCGTGCACCTGACCAATCCGCGCGACGTGGTGCCGGAGTCCAATATGCCGGCCTTCCCGTGGCTGGCCAAGAATCTGGTGGACGCCGACGTGATGCCGAAGAAGATGGAAGCCTTGCGCATGGTAGGCGTGCCTTACTCCGACAAGGACATCGCCGAAGCCAAGGCGCAAGTGGAGGGCAAGTCCGAAATGGACGCGCTGATCGCCTACCTGCAGGGCCTGGGTCTTGCGCTGAAGAATGTACGTTGAGCCATGGACTGGGTAACGATAGGGCGTTCGCTGTTCACCGTGGTCTGCTTCGCGTTCTTCATCGTGGTGCTGATCATCGCCTACAGCAAACGCTCCAAGAACCGGTACGAGGAAGCGGCCAACCTGCCCTTCCTGGATGACGACAAGGTAGAGGAAGCCTCGCACGAGCACGCTTCCAACGGAGCAAGAAAATGAGTCAATTCACAAGCGATTTCTGGAGCATCTGGATTATCGTGATCGTGCTGGGCGGCATCATCGGCCTGACCCTGCTGGTCTTCACCCAATCGAAGACCACGATCAAGAAGGGGGAAGAAGTCCAGACCATGGGTCACGTCTGGGACGGCGACCTGGAGGAGTACAACAACCCGCTGCCGCGCTGGTGGATGCTGATGTTCTACATCACCCTGGTATTCGGCATCGTCTACCTGGTGCTGTATCCGGGCCTGGGCGACTT